>NZ_JBLFEO010000011.1:0-144571 GCF_047345505.1 Maribacter aquimarinus
CACAAAATAAAAAAACTAACTCAAACAACTTTCTTTGTCTCATTTCTTCGTTCATTGATTGCACCACGCACCCATCAAGGCGGTGGCAAAAAAACCGAACCGTTTCTAATATCCGGGGTTTTGAACAAGGTTTGGATTATCGGCCAACCGATCCAGGCCAAAGGGGAGGTAATAGCGTTCTTCCCCAAACTGTCTCATTTCCGGTTCCGCATTCTTTAGGGTGATGTTGTACGTATCCGTTTCCAAGTTGTACCTGAACACAAGTCCCTTGGTCCTTACGTTTCCAAGCACTTCGGTGGCTATGCGCCACCTGATCAGATCCCAATAGCGCTGCTCTTCAAAGGCCAATTCCACTTGGCGCTCTTGACGTATAAAATCTTCGGTGATCACCGTTCGCAGCGGCATCCCTGCCCTGGTTCTTATATTGTTCACCATGGCCAGGGCTTCTTCTGTATTGCCCAAGTAAAAGGCGGCCTCCGCAAGATTGAGCATGGTCTCCGCATATCTAAAGACAAAGAAATCCTGTCCTGAATTTTCTGATTGGGTGGCAATATTGGTTGGATCCAACCGCTTTCTGGCCAATAAGGCCGTGTTACGGACATTCCTGGCCGCAGCAGCGGCAGGTATTTGTTCTCCACTGGGCTTGGTGAGTATGGTGTTGCGATCTGTGACCAAGGTACCGTCTCCCAACAATGTGGAGCTGTGGAAATAGATTTTCTGATCTTTCCATATGGTTTCCGGATAAAAGACACTGGCCACGAACCTTGGGTCCCGGTTGCCGAAAAAGTCAGACGCGTCCCATTCATTATCCAAGGTAAGGTCGTCACGGGAAATGCCCTTGCCCGTCCTACCGTCGGTAAAGTCAAAAAATTCCACAAAATCATAGAGCACCGGGAAATTGGAGTTCCATTCCAGCCCAAGTCCGTCAGGATTTGCCAACCAATCCAAGGAGTGGCCCTTGATAAAGGGCTCAAAGCGCTCGGCAAAGATAATTTCTGGATTTCCAAGCCCTTCATTCAAGAAAAGGGAGGCAAAGTTCTGGGCCTTGTCGGGGTCGGTATCCACTAAGGCAAAGAGATTGGACTCCATCACTTCCTTGGAAGCGTCATAACTTTTTTGATAATAGCCATTGGCCTCTCCACCGGGAATGCCAACAATACCGTTGAGCTGAACCTCGCCAAAATTGGCGATACTGGCGGCATAGAGCATGGCCCTGCTTTGTAGCATAAGGGCTGTGTACCTGTCCACTCTTCCCTCGGCTCCCGTACGTTGCTCGGAAAGATCGGGCAAGATATCGTTCAACTCCTCGTAGATGAAGTCATAGATTTCCTTCTCGGTCTTACGGGCGGGAAACAGCTCCTCTTCGGGATCATCCACTTCCTGGACCTTTGTAATGAGCGGCACGCCCCCGAACCTCCTCACGAGCTCAAAATATTCATAGGCCCTTAGGAACCTCACTTCTGCCAATTTCGCCCGCTTGTAGGTTTCGGACAATGTTGTGCTATTGGGCAGGTCCCTGAGCAACACATTCATGTTCCTGATGTTCTCATAGGGCCAGCGGTCCAGTGGGCCGGGCCCCGTAGCTTCGGTGTACTGTCTTCTGTAACTACTGTTGGGGTATTGCCAATTGGCAAAATTAATATGTTCCGCCCCGGCGGCGGCAAACAATCCAATACCTATGGTGCCAAAACCTTGGACTTCTTGAAAATTCATGCTCAGGTACAGGTCTGCAATGTAAGACTCCGTCAATCCTTCGTCCTCAAAGACAACGTTCTCGGAAATAAAATCCGGTTCTTTCTCCAATTGATCTTCGCACCCCACAAAAAATAGGGCCACAGTGATTAAAAATAATTTTCTTAACATCTTTTTCTTTTTTTACAATTTTTACAATCCAATACGGCAGCCCAGGGTAAAAGTCCTTAATAGAGGAAGGGTAAGGCCGTTTGTCTGTGAGGCTTCCTCCGGGTCTATGATATCCTCAAATATACCCAATCTTGAGAATGTAAGGAGGTTATCCCCAGCAACATAGAACTCAAGGTTATCGAACTTTATCTTGTCCAGGACATCTTTGGGCAACCTGTAGCTCAAATTGGCCGTTTTAAGTCTCAGGTAGGTTCCGTCCTTAAACCAGAAGTCTGAGGACGCTTCGTTCCAGATACGGGCCCCATTACGGTCAAAAGCCGGCAATTGGGCATTGGGGTTGGATCCAATTCCGGGATTGTCAGGGTCTTGTGTCCAACTGTATTGTTCGTGCAAGGTATAGGGCACTGTTTCATTGTTGAAGGGGTTTCTGGCCCCGGAGGCAATCAGGACATTGAACTTGGAGGCCCCTTGCCAGAGCATGCCCAAAGAAAAGTTCTTGTAGCTAAAATTGCTGTTCAGGGAAAACAACATTTCAGGGATGCTCCCAAACCCAATTTGGTATTGGTCCTGCCTGTCCAGCACATTGTCCCCGTTTCGGTCCACATACCTAATGTCTCCCGGCTTGGGAACCCCATTGATGTCCTGAATGGTAAATTGGCTCAAATATTGGTCCACCTCTTCTTGTGTATTGAACAGGCCATCCGTTTCGTACCCAAAGGTAACGTTCACGTAGCGTCCGGAACGTTTGTCCAACAGCACCTGGGTTGGATCGGTCTCGTCAATGTCCTCCTGGAACTCCCCAAAACGTTCCCTTGCCAGGGTAAACGTACCGGCCAGGTTCATCCCAAAATCGCCCCAGTTGTTTCTGTACCCCACAAGGACTTCAAACCCCCTATTGTTCCTGGTATCCAGGTTGGTGGCCGGCAAATCTGCGCCGAAAGTGGAGGGCAGCCCCTCTATCGGCACCCTTAGCAGTCCTTCCCTGAGACGATAAAAGGCATCTATATTGGCGTACAGTTTTCCTTTGAACATGCTCACATCCAAACCTACATTGTACATGGTGGTTTCTTCCCAGGTAACGAATGGATTGGCAATGCCCTCTGTCCTTATGACGGGCGTGGGGGAATTTCCTTCCAGAAAATAAACCTGACCCGTCTCTGAAAAACCGGACAGGAACTCAAAGGCAGTATTGCCAATATTGCTGTCAATGCCCGTTTCCGAGTAAGAAAGCCGGAGTTTTAGCTCAGTGAGCTTTTCGCTGTCCTTCAAAAAATTCTCCTTGGCAATGTTCCACCCCGCGGATACGGATGGAAAATACCCCCACCGAACCTCAGGGCCAAACTTGGAACTGCCATCTGCCCTGATGGTGCCTTCCAAAAGGTACTTGTCTGCAAAGGAGTAATTGAAACGCCCGGCAACACTCTGTCTTGTATAGCTCAAGGGAACGCCAAGCCCACCGGTGGTGGTGAGATTGTCATCACCAGAACTCACTTGGGGCACATCGGATGAAAGGAGTTCCCGTCTCACAACCACCAGTCTTTCATAAAAATTGTCCTCATTCTCAAAAAAGGCCAATCCTCCCAATTTATGTTCGCCAAACTCGGTCTGATAGTCCAGATAGAGCCGCGACAATATTCTCCTTTTGGGGTCATTGTTAAAATTGCCCCCACCGATGGACTTGGTAAAGTCATTGGTGGAGATGGTTGCCCGGCTGATGTAGCCTTCCTCGTCTGCCAAAGGACTGGTGGGATCAAACTCCCAAACATCGTAAGGTCTTCTTAAGCGGTCTTGACTGATCAACCTAAACCGGATGTTGTTCTGAAGCCCCAAGGTCAATCCCGGAACAAAGGGCATCCTGTACTTAAGGTCCAGTGCGGCCGCCAAGGTCTCCAAACTGGTTCGTTCGTAACCCGCAAACTTTTGCTGTGCCCGTGCTTGTGGCGAGCGTTGGGAGAAGCCCGAATATGCCGCGCGGTCCGGATCCGGAAGATTGGGATTGAAGATGGGCTGGGCCGTCCTTAGATCATTCCAAATATCATTTAGACCTATGGAGGAATAATCCCTAAATTCATCAATATAGGAGCTATTGAAGCTCATGCTAAGATTTTTGGTCAGGTCTGCATCAATATTATTGGTAATATTGAATTTTCGGTAATCATAATCCCCATTGAAAATACCGGTTTGGTTAAGCACCCCGATGGAGGTATAATACCTGACTTTTTCGGAGCCCCCGGCCACACTAACGTTGTGTTGCGCTATGGCGGCGCCACTGCTCCTCAACAGGGCATCCACCCAGTCATAGCTGGGCTGTTCCCCAGACAGCACTTGCTGGAGCTTCTCTTCGGTAAAAAGTGTACCGTAATCTATGACCTTGTCCGGATCGTTGGGATCGTACTCTTGGTTAAAGAACCCTGCCCTGCCCAATCTAAGAAACCCCTCTGCACCGGAAATGTCGGGAAAGGTAAGCCTGTTTTGAGTGCCATACCAGCCATGGTAGTTCACCTTGGTCTTTCCTGAACCCCCTCTTTTGGTGGTGACCAAAATAACCCCATTACCGGCCCTTGCCCCATAAATGGCGGCCGAGGCATCCTTTAGCACGGAGATGGTCTCTATATCATTTGGATCAAGCCGATCAAGAAAGGACTCCACCCCATCGACAATGACCAATGGCGCTCCAAAACCACGAATGCTTAGATCAACATTGTCCTGACCCGGCAAACCGGGGTTCTGGTTGCTTATGAGACCCGGGGCTTGCCCGATCAATAAATTCTTGACATTTGTGGCCGGCACTTGGGTAAGCTCATCAATCTTTATACTGGAAACCGATCCTGTGACGCTTTCTTTCTTCTGGGTGCCGTAGCCAACCACCACCACCTCATCGAGCCTGGCGGTGTCCTCTTCCAATTGCACGTTGATGGATGTCTGGCCCGCTACCGGAATCTCTTGCGAAAGAAAACCGATATAGGAGATGACCAAAACGGCATCATCATTGGACAGGGTGATGGCAAAGTTACCATCAAAATCCGTTTGGGTACCGTTCATTGTGCCCTTTTCCAAAATACTGGCACCGGGCAAGGGTTGTCCGTTGCTGTCCAACACCGTACCGGACACGGATTGCTGCACCTTTAGGGCCCCCTCGCCGGCAAGGGAAACGCCCGAAAAAGACAAAGCCAAGGGAGGTAGCGCTCCTTTGCCATTGGCCAGTAAGGTGTTGCCCGTGACCAAGCAGGCCACCAGGGCGAACAGGACGGGAGCGGAATGGAGTTTAAACAAATGCGTGCGCAATGGATGCCTGTTTCTCATAACTTCTTTAGGTTGTTGGTTTTTCCGGTCGGTAAAAAAAGGTCATCCAAAAACATGGATAAAGTGCGATAAGATTTGTTTTAAAGAAAAAAATGAATCCAAACTTAAACAAGCCCCATTTTTACAAAAAACACATCTACAAAAGCCCCGCTATTGGAATTTCAATCAGTTTTTTAACATAACATTGTCAAATTTAAAGAAACATTAGAAGAAAGAACATAGACAAAAAAGATCTTAATATGGACAAAACATCTTTTTATATGGGCCGGAAACAACAAAAACCAGAAAGCGGGCCATAAAGGTAGCTGGATTTGCACTGCAGGGGCCGGAACCGGCCCATTCCACGCCAAGTCGTGATGCCCCAGGCAAAGGGGCGCCAAGGCCACAACCCGGCCTGCTGGCCTTGGTATGGCACACCTTTATCTTATGGGTTGGTGCCTGCCGATTGTTTTTTTGGGACACAGACCCGTTATTGGGCTCGGGATTCCTTAAGGTTCCCTTCGAAGCAACCCCTATACCAAGACAAGATGGGTTTTATTGGGGCTGCCTTAAGTTATATGGGGCATCGTAAAGTTCCAACTGTCTTTTCTTCCACACCGCCCCTTCCAGAAAAACAGGATGGGGCAAGGCCACATCCCAGTCGCCCAATTGTTTTAACAGCGCTTTTGTTTTCTGCACGTTTTCCAAGCTAAGGTCTTTTAACTCGGAGCTATCAGTGGGCAGATGGTAGAGCAGGGGCAGCCTGTCTGGCAGGCGTATCAGTTTCCAATTGCCCTCACGTATGGCGGCACTTATGGTAAACCGCCATTTTAGATTGGGGTGCGGGGCACCCGTTGCCTCTCCCAGCACATAGGGAAGCAGATTGGTCCCGCTAAAGGAAGGGAGGGCATGGTTGTCTGCACCGGCCATAGCCAAGAAGGTGGGTGCAAGATCCAATGCAGAGACGCTATGGCCGTACACCTTTCCCTTGGGCAGGGTACCGGGCCAGTGCATGATCAGGGGCACGTGCAACCCACCTTCCAACAAAGTGCCCTTACTGCCCCGATATGGGGCGTTAAGGGAAGCATTTGCGGCAACGGGGCCTCCATTATCGCTCAAAAAGACAACCAGGGTATGCTGTGCCAATCCCTGTTCCTGCAAGGCATCCATAATTTTGCCCACGTTCACATCCAACCTGTGCACCATGGCGGCGTAGGTCCTGCGCTTTTCATCCGGAATATGGTCAAAAAGCGCCTTATCTTGCTCAGTGGCCTGCATCGGGGCGTGGGGCGCGTTGAAGGAGGCGAACAAAAAGAAGGGACGCTCTTTGTTCCGTTCAATGAATGCCGCGCACTCATCGCCCTTGTCGTCCGTGAGGTAGCTGATCGCCTGGGGGGTCTTGAAGTTGCTTTGCAAAGGGGACAGATACCCCTTGCCCCCGGGCTCCGACCTAAAATAGTCATGGCCGCCGCCGGTGTAGCCCCAAAATTCCTGAAAGCCCCTTTTCAAGGGATGAAAGTGCTCGGTATCGCCCAAGTGCCATTTCCCTATCAACCCGCAGACATAGCCCAGTTCGGAAAGATGATCGGCAATGGTCTTTTGGCTCAACGGAAGGCCCAAAAAATCGGGGTCAAATCCCGGCTGGTTTCCACCGAGGTTGTTGTCATGCCCAAAAGACACTTGGTTGATGCCCGTTAACAGCCCGGCCCTGGAAGGACTGCACACCGGTGCCGAAACATAGGCTTGGGAGAAGAAGACACCGTTCTTGGCCAGGGCATCCAAATGCGGTGTCTTCAGTTGCTTACTGCCGGTAAGGCCCAAATCTGCATAACCCAGATCGTCTGCCAAAATTAGGATGACGTTCGGTTTTTGCCGCCCTTTCCCGTTTGCCGTCTGGGCATAAGCCAGAAAATGGCCGCCAGCCAAAAAACAAAAGAGTGCCAGGGCCCCAACGGGCCTTGAACACCAAAAACGGGCAGCACCTTCTGGGCCCTTAAAAATGCGCCCAATACCCCAGGCGGCCCCAGGGCAGGTTTTTCTTCCCCGCCGGGGCCTTGGCAAAGGCCGGCCCTGCAAAATAAAATTCAAATAGCTGTCCTTGATGATTGGCATAGGGTAAATATTACGTAATTTTAGGAATCCTAACAGAACAAAACCAGGGAAAAATATGGACAATTCTGCTCTACAGGAAGGTTTTTTGGGTCAAAAAATGATCGTGCTTCCAAAGGCAGTAAAAAAAAGGTTGAAAAGCAACCCCATTACCAGCCCGTTCTATGTTACGGACATTGGCTATTACCCCAATGCCATGAACCACCGCCGTTTACGGAAAGAAGGGGCCCAAGAGTACATTTTCATCTATTGCACCAAGGGCCTGGGGTTCCTGAGCATAAAGAACACGCCCCACAAGGTGGGGCCCAACCAGTTCTTCATCATCCCGGCCAAGACAAGACACGAATATTGGACGGAAAACAACGATCCCTGGAGCATTTACTGGATGCATTTTAACGGCACCACGGCACAGAGCATCTATGAACGCTATGAGCACGGAAAAAACAAAAATGGCCTCACCCCCTTTGAGAGTGGCCGCATCCATCTCTTTAACCAGATCTACAAACTTTTTGAAAGCGATTATGCCGCCGCGGCGATGGAATATGCCAATATGCTGGCCCAAGGCTTTTTGGGCTCCTTTGTCTATGCCCAACTGGAAGAGAGTGAAACCTCCCGTTCTGCCAATAACGTGGTGGACCAGATCATTGCCTTTATTGGCCAGAATCTGGACAAATCTTTCAAGGCAGAACAGATTTCGGAAAAATTCCATTATTCCCCTTCCTACCTCTACACCATCTTTAAGAAGAGAACGGGATACTCCCTAGTACACTTCATCAACCTAAAAAAAGTACAACGGGCCTGCGAATACCTCAAGTACAGCGAACTGAGCATAAAGGAAATTGGCTATCATTTGGGTTTCCAGGATCCCCTGTATTTCTCCAGGCTCTTTAAAAAATTCATGGGCATGTCCCCCAGGGATTACAAACGGCAACAACGCAACTGAGCGGCCAAACGGCCACCAACCTTCCTATGCCCCATGGAGCACTTTTAAGACCCCTGCGGTATGGGAAGACATCCGCGCCCCATTCATTTGTGGATAAACCATAAATTCATTGCAAAAACACCATTACGGCAAGATTAAGGGCCCAAAATAGTATAATCCATAAAAACAAGAGGATAGTCCATTTAACAGTGTTAAAATATTAACTAAAATTGTGTTGAACTAACAAAACCCTAAATTCTATCCAATGTTAAACACAATACCCCAAAAATCAAGCATTTCATTTTTATGGTCTTTATTGTTCTTCTTCCTTTTCGCCGCGGTGGCCCATGCCCAAACGGTGGTGTCCGGAACCATTACGGATGCGGATAGCAACACGCCCCTCCCGGGTGTTAACGTAGTGGCGGGAACCAAAGGGGCCATTTCAGATTTTGATGGCAAGTATGAACTGCAAGTGCCCGCCGGCATCACAAGCATCACCTTTTCCTCCATAGGGTATGCCACCCAGACCATTGAAATAGACGGGCGTAGCACCATAGACCTTGCCATGGCCACGGCCTCCGAGGCCTTGGACGAAGTGGTGATCGTTGGGTATGGCACGGTAAAGAAAAGCGATTTAACGGGATCGGTCTCCACCATAGATGGGGCGGCCGTCAAGGAGCTTCCGGTCACTTCCCTGGACCAGGCCATACAGGCACGCGCGCCCGGGGTCCAAGTGGTGCAGGCCTCCGCTGCCCCGGGCGGTGGTGTTTCCGTGCGCATTAGAGGTTCCAACTCCGTGAACAGTGGCAGTGAGCCCCTCTACGTGATCGACGGTTTTCCCATATACCCGGACAACAGTGCCTACGGAGCCGGCGGAAACCGGCAGGCCACCAACGTGCTGGCCTCCATAAACCCCAACGACATTGAGTCCATTGAAGTGCTCAAGGACGCCTCGGCCACCTCCATTTATGGCTCCAGGGGCTCCAATGGGGTGGTGTTGGTCACCACAAAGAGAGGCAAGGCAGGGGTGTCCAAAATAAACTATGAAGGTTCTTTTTCCACCCAGAGCATCGCCAATACGGTAGATGTGTTGGACGGTAGCGGTTTTGCGACCTATCTGAACACTCTGGAGGTGAGCCAGGGCGGGGCCCCGATCTATTCCCAGACAGAAATAGATGGTTTTGGCCGGGGCACCAATTGGTTCGATGAAGTGACCCGTACGGGCGCCATCCACAACCACCAACTTACCTTTTCGGGCGGCAACGAGTCCACCAGGTACGCCGTATCGGGGAACTACTTTAAGAACGAGGGCATCATCAAGAATACGGATTTTGAACGATTTGGAATAAGGCTGAACCTGGACAACAGCGCCCTGAACGATTTTATCAACATCAATTCCAGCTGGGCATTCAACCGCACCATATCCAACAATGCCCCAACCGATAGGGGCGGCCCAGGGGGCATCATCATCACGGCGCTGGGACTGGACCCCACCGTACCCGTTCGTGATGAAGAAGGGCAATATGCACTGGCCTCCTATGACGGACGTTTCTTTGTGAACCCCTTACAGGAATTGGAGTTTGTCACCGACCAAGACCTTACCAATCGGGTGCTGGGCAACACGGGCTTTACCTTTAACCTAATGGAAGGTCTTAAATTCAAGACCAGCATTGGTGCGGACATCCTGAGCGTTAACCGTACCAGTTTCTTCCCGGTGGACAATACCCGGCTGGGAAGGGACAATGCGGGAGAACTCACCCTGGCCAACAGGAACATGACCAACATCCTAAACGAGAACATTCTCTCCTACACCAAACAGTTTGGAGACAAGCACTTTTTTGATGCCGTGGTGGGCTACACCTACCAAAAAGAGGTGAACCGTTTTACCAGCACCACGACCAGGGGCATCACGGCCGCCACCGTGGACCAGGCCACCCTACAGGGGGGACCGGTGTTGTTAACCCCCTTCTCCAACCGTAGGGAGTGGGAACTGGCCTCGGTGCTGGGAAGGGTAAACTATATTTTTGATGATCGGTATTTGGCCACAGTAACCTTTAGACGTGATGGATCGTCCCGTTTTGGACAACAGAACAAATGGGCAAATTTTCCTTCCGTGGCCCTCGGTTGGCGATTGTCCAACGAACGATTTTTCCAGGACTCCGGATTAACGGAGATCATGAACAATGTAAAGTTAAGGGGCAGCTGGGGACTCACCGGAAACTCAGAGATACCGGTGTACAACTCCTTGGCCAACCTAAACGAGTTCAACTATGTACTGGGAGACAATCTGGTCCTGGGCCTTGCGGACGCACGCCTGGAGAATTCCGATCTAAAATGGGAATCCACCACGATGACCAACGTAGGCTTGGACGTATCGTTCTTCAACAGCAGACTTAACCTCACCATGGACTATTTCTCCAACCAAACGGAAGATCTGCTGCTACAAGTTTCCTTGCCCAGTAGCCTTGGTTTCAATTCCATCCTAAAAAATTCGGGATCGCTCACCAATAAGGGCTTTGAAGTGGGTCTGGATGGTTTTGTCATTGACAATGCCGACTTTAAATGGAACATTGCGGGCAACTTCTCCATCCTTAGAAATGAGTTGACCGACCTGGGCAGCAGCACCCCGTTTTTTGCCGGCACGCCCAGCGGGCACCTCGGTGTGGACGGCAGTTGGGTAGAGGCGGGCAACCCCATAGGCGTTTGGCGCGGATTTGACTACATTGGCATCTTCCAGTCCCAAGATGAGATAGACAACAATCCCTCACGATCGGGAGACCTGCCCGGCTATCCGAGATATCGCGATGTGAACGGTGATGGCGAGATCACACCGGACGATTATGTGATCATTGGGGATCCCAACCCAGATTTCACCTGGGGGCTCAACTCTACCCTGAACTACAAGAATTTTGACATGAGCATCTTTTTCAGGGGCGTACAAGGATTTGAGATCAGGAACCTACAGGCCTCCGAAATCGGTGACGGAGTCCAGAAAATAAACCAGATCAGCACCATTTTGAGCGATTCCTGGACGCCCACCAACACCGGCGCCAGCAGACCGGTGATCAATGGCAACCGGGATTTTGCCAACTCTTACAGGGACTCTGACTATTTCATCGAAGACGGTTCCTTCATAAGATTGCAGAACATTGCGCTGGGATACACCATTCCCAATGTGGCCTTCATGACCAGGACCCGGATCTTTGTCAGCGGCCAAAACCTCTTGACCATTACCGGCTACAATGGCTTTGACCCAGAAGTGAACAACAGCGGGCAGAACAACCTGAACAGGGGAGACGACTACGACGCCTACCCAAGGGCCATGACCTTGACTTTGGGAGTTAATCTCGAATTTTAATATCTTTAATAAAAATTGACATATGAAAACTTTAAAATCAACACGTTTTAATTTGGTGTGGGGCCTTGCCTTCTTGCTGGCAATGGGCTGCACGGACCTGGAAGAAAACCCCGATTTCACCACCCAGGGCAATTTCTTCAACACGGCAGAACAACTGGAACTAGGTGTGAATGCCGTTTATGACGGGATTGGGTACGGCACCCAATGGTTCAACCATTTTTACAATCGCTATGTATTTGAGAGCCGGGTGGGCTATCAGGTAGGATGGGAAAAGGGGCCGCTGGATTTCCAAAACGGGAACGTTAACCCCAATGATGACTATATCAATGCCTACTGGACCATTTCCTACGACCACATCAACAGGGCCAATTCCATTATCCAAAAAGCGGACGAGCTCAAGGAGGAAGGGGTGCCCAACGCAGCGCTCGTAGATCGCGTAAAGGCAGAGGCCATGTTTCTAAGGGCCTTTTATTACTTCAATCTGGTTCGGTATTTTGATGACATCCCGGTGACCACCACCCGTACCGAGAGCGATCAAGACCTCCCCTCCAACGAGAACGGCAAGCAAATTGCCTTGGACCTCATTATTTCGGATTTGACCATGGCGGCATCCGTTCTCCCAGAGTCCTATGATGGGGCCAACACCGGGAGAGCCACCAAATGGGCCGCATTGGCACTCTTGGTCAAAGGATATCTGCAGGCAGAGCAATGGGACAACGCCAGAACCACCGCCGAGACCATTGTGAACGAGAGCGGCATTACCCTTTTTGAAAATTTTGCCGATAATTTTGCCGTGGCCACGGAAAACACCGGAGAGCGGCTCTTCGAGGCACAGGTATCTGGAGGCACCAATGCCAGTGAAGCACAAAATGCCCACCAGCACTATGTCCCCGGAGATCTTCCCAACAATCTGGGCGGCGTGGGCTGGCACTGGCTCAACGGCACCCAGGCCTACAGAAACAGGTTTGACCCCGAGGACAAGCGCATCCAGGGCACCTTTATAGACGAATACCCCACCACACGATTGGGAACCAATGCAGACGGTGAACTGCCCATGGTGAAATGGAGCGGGGATGCCCCCTATAACCTTAGCAGGTTTGGAGGCATGGTGTCCGCAGATGCCGATCCCAACAACCCCGAAGACTTGGTCTTCTCCAATGCATGGTCTGCAAAATACACGGAGGTGGGGATTGAAAATGCCACCCTTTCCGAAAAGAACACCGTTTATCTTAGACTGGCAGATGTGCTGTTGGGGCACTCAGAGGCCGCCAACGAAAGTGGTACCGGAGATGCTTTCTTCGGCATTAACCTGGTCAGGGAAAGAGCCGGACTGGAACCCTTGGCCGGTCTCTCCCAAGAAGAGCTCAGGGATGCCATTGTCAATGAGAGGATTTTGGAGTTTGGCTTTGAATGCGAGATCTATCCAGAACTGAAACGCAAAAGCACCTTTGGGGGATCACCGGATTATTTAGGAGATTATATCCAAGAGTTCATTGACACCTATAACGTGGACAGGACCTTATCTGCCCGGGACTACGTGTTGCCCATACCCTTGAACGAAGTGTTGGGAAATCCCAACGTAACCCAGAACCCGCTCTATTGAACGGCAGATACGTACCGCCATCATTAGTGATCCTTTTAAAAAAAGCCTGTCCTTATATGACGGGCTTTTCTTTAATTGCACTGAATTGATGTGGCCAACGGTGAGCAATGACCCCACCATTTGGCCACCCAAAACAAACCATATGCAGCAAGGTCGTTTTTTCTTTCTGTTGATTATCCTCTTCATGACCACAACCTCCTGTCTGGATCGCGACACAACGGGCGTACCCCCAGATCAAGAAGGACCCCTTTTCCGTCTCTTGGATGCCAAGGATACGGGAATCTCTTTTAAAAACAACATCCTTGAGGACGATACCCATAATATGGTCGATTTTTTTTATGTGTACAATGGGGGCGGCGTGGCCATTGGGGACATTAACAATGACTCCCTTCCCGATCTTTATTTTACCGGGAACATGGTGCAAGACCGGCTTTACCTGAACAAGGGCAATTTTGTTTTTGAGGATATCAGTGCGGCCGCGGGCATCCAAATGGACGGATGGTCCACCGGGGCCACGATGGTGGATATGGACAATGATGGCTTTCTGGACATCTATGTGAGCCGTTCCGGAAACCATCCGGCAGAAAAACGCCGTAACCTATTGTTCATGAACAAGGGCAACAACACCTTCACGGAACAAGCGGCGCAATTTGGCGTAGCGGACACTTCCCATACCACCCAATCCGCTTTTTTTGATTATGACAAAGACGGAGATCTGGACCTGTACCTCCTAAACCACACCAATAGCGTACGGGACCCGAACAAGGCCAGCCCCCCAATCGCCAACGGAAGCGGTGCGGCCAACGATCGGCTCTACCGAAACGATGGCACCCCGGCCTCGGGGCCCAAGTTTACCGACGTGACCCTCGATGCGGGGATTCTGTTCGATGGCCTGGGCCTGGGCCTCGCCATTGCGGATATTGATGATGACGGATGGGAGGACGTCTTGGTTACGAACGACTTTCTGGCCAACGACCACATCTATCTCAATCTAGGGAACGGTACCTTCCGCGAAAGCTCCAAAGAGCTCCTGGACCATAACAGCCACTTTAGCATGGGCAATGATGTTGCAGATTTTAACAATGATGGCCTACTGGACTTTGTGGTCTTGGACATGCTGCCGCCAGACAACTTCCATAAAAAGAAAATGGCGGGCCCCCTGAACTTTGATCTTTTTGAGCGCACTTTGCAGCAAGGTTATATGCCCCAATACATGCGCAATACCCTACAGCTAAACAATGGAAAGGTGAACGGAAAAACCACTTTCTCAGAAATAGGACAGTTGGCCGGCATAAGCGCCACCGACTGGAGCTGGGCCCCCTTGTTTGCCGATTTTGACAACGACGGGTTCAAAGACCTTTATATTACCAATGGATATCTCAGGGACGTTACCGATCTGGATTTCATAAACTATACCGGAACCCTCTCCCAATCCTTGGGACCAGATAGTCTGGACCAGGTCATTAAGGTTAGAGCAAAAAAAATGCCCTCCATTGCCCCCAATAACATCATGTACAAAAATACGGGAACACTGGTGTTCAAGGACATGTCGCAAGCTTGGGGTCTGGAATTGCCATCCCTCTCCAACGGGGCCGCCTATGCGGATCTTGACAATGACGGCGACCTGGATATTGTGGTGAGCACCTTGAACAGCCACAGCTTGGTTTATGAGAACCTGAGCCAAAAACGCAACAAAAACAACTTCTTGAACGTGGGCCTACTGGGAGACCCGGACAATAGAAGGGCCCTGGGCACCAGGCTGGACCTATACGTACGTGGAATGACCCAAACCCGCAGGCACGCGCCCACAAGGGGGTACCAATCTTCCATGGACACACCCATCCATTTTGGCCTGGGGAACCAAGACCGGGCAGACAGTCTGGTGGTGACATGGCCAGATGGGCAAGTAAGCAGCTATAGGGACATCAGTGCCAATACCACCCTGGTCCTAGACAAAAAGGAAGCGCCCAAAACAGTGAAAAGAAGCACCAAAACCATTGCCCCCCCGTGGTTCACGAGGCTAACAGCACCCAACGCACCCTCCCATCTGCACCAAGAAGTGCCGTTCAGGGACTTTGACCACCAATTTCTGCTGCCGCACAAACATTCGGAACAAGGCCCGGGACTGGCCGTGGCCGATGTAAACGGCGATGGTCTCGATGATTTCTTCGTTGGGGCCGGTTACAGTGCCAACGGTACCCTTTACATCCAAAAAGCGTCCGGTGGCTTTGGCGGCCAACCCCTGGAACAAAAGGAAGAACATCGCTATGCGGAAGATACCGGCATCCTTTTTTTTGATTATGACAACGATGGTGACAAAGACCTTTATATAGCCAGCGGCAGCAATGAATTTTATGGGAACAGTCCCTATTACCAAGACCGTCTGTACAGGAATGACGGTAAGGGGAACTTTAGCCTGGACCTGGCGGCCCTGCCCAAGACCACCTCAAGCAGTTCATGTGTCAGGGCAGCTGATTTTGACGGAGACGGAGATCTGGACCTCTTCATTGGTGGGCGCCTCACCCCTTTAAAATATCCCTTGCCCGGCAAGAGCCAAATCCTTGTCAATGATCTTGGAAAATTTAGCCTGGCCGGTTCGGATATTGCCCCGGGATTGGAAAAGGTGGGAATGGTAACGGATGCCCTGTGGACGGATTGGGACAACGACCTAGATCCCGACCTAATGGTCGTGGGGGAATTCATGGCCATTGAATTTTTTGAGAACGAGAACGGAAAACTTAAAAATGTGAGCAGCCAACTGGGTCCCAGGTTCACCGCCGGATGGTGGAACAGCATAGCCGCCGCAGATATTGATGATGACGGCGATATGGACTACGTGTTGGGCAACCTGGGGCTTAACACCAAGTACAAAATTTCCAGGGAACAGCCCTTGACCCTGTACGCCCTTGACTACGACGCAAACGGAAGCATTGACCCCTTACTGTCCTACTTTATACAAGGCACTGAATACCCGGCAGCCTCAAGGGACGACATCTTAAAACAAATTCCCACCCTTAAGAAACAGTTCCCGGATTATGCCAGTTTTGCACGCGCGTCCATGCAAGTCGTGGTGCCCAAGGAAAAACGCGGCAGCAGTTTTGTGGCCAAGGCATTTGAGCAACGATCCGGAATTTTGGAGAACAATGGCAATGGTTTTTCCTTTAAGCCCCTCCCGATGGAAGCCCAGATGGCACCCGTAAAGGGCATATTGGCAGAGGACTTTAACCTGGATGGCCATACAGACCTCCTACTGTCCGGCAACGACTATGGCACCGAGGTGGGAACCGGCAGGTACAGTGCCCTTAAAGGCGCTTTGCTCATGGGGAACGGCAAAGGGCATTTCAAGGCCATAAAGAACACCCATAGCGGTTTAATGATCAATGGCAACACCAGGGCTGCGGCCAAGATCATCATCCAGGACAGACAAGCCCTATTGTTTGCCCGTTTTGGCGATTCCCTGGCCACATACGCACCCACGGTCGGCAGGGGCCACATCAAGGTGCCAGACACCATGATCAAGGCCAAGATCCGGTACGTGGATGGCCGGGAGAGGATTCGTGAATTTTATCATGGCTCATCTTACCTCTCCCAGTCCAGCAATGCCATTCCGTTGAGCGGGAAAGAGCGCGAAATCATCTTCATTGACGCCCAGGGGAAGGAACATGCGCACCCTTTGTAAAAACCGCCCCAAACGATGATGCCTTAGGTGGGACTCAGACTTTTTTCTCCATTGCACCACAGACCATCTCCGAAAAAAAAAGGGAACGACTTCCCTTGAAGAAAGGAACCACCCATTTGTGGGGCATCCCTCCCGGTCTAGGCTGTCGCACCCTTTTTTGGATATCGCCGGACTTCGGCACCCCCAAGCGCTTGGGGAGCCCGATGTGTTTACTCCACCCAATAGGTGACCTCCAAACTAAAGATTTCGGTTCTGCTGTTATAGGAGTACCACCGCTCCCCAATGTCCGTTCGGTTGCCCATGGACTTTATGGCGCCCAACTGCTTGCCCATGGCCTTGGCCAGGTCTGTCCCTTTCTTTTGGGCATCGCCATGGGCGGTTTTCACCAATTGGGCGTAGCCGGTATCGCCAAGGCGTGTTTTCGCCTCAATGTTATAGATGTTGGCACCGGCAAACTTCAGGTCCACCAAGGTAAGCAAGGCCTGTTGGTCCTCGGTCTCAAAAATCAGGATGGTGGTGTCCGCAGATGGGTAGCCACCGTTGGCAAAACGGTCTTCCCTGAATTGGGCGGTATCCAATCCCACTTGCCGTACCTTTTCCAGATAGGCCGCTTGCAGTTCGGCCACCGTGCCATAGGTGCGGTCCTGGTAAAAGCGCTGCTCCAGGTTAATGGTCACCTGCGCCCGGTAGGCAGTGATCTCACGGTTTAGCGTGGCATAACCGGTAACGGATACGGTAGGCAATTCTTGGGCAGTGACCACAAGGGCCATAAAGCATAGTAGCGGTAAAATAAATTTTTTCATCTGTTGCTATGGATTTGGTTTTTAAGGTCAGACCCGCCCGATCCGTTTCAGGCGGGTGCAGTTCGCCAATCAACATGTCGGTGGGTATCCAGCATGGTTATGCTCATTTCATGACCATATTGTTTCGTAATGTTTTTTTAGATGGAATACATAAAGGAGGCCACGATCATCCAAACGCCCACGCCAATGCCCAAAAGACCCAACTTGCCCTGTTTTGGGGCAATTTTTTCCCTTAGGGCCGCTGCTTTTTCCTGTGCTGTTGGGTCCTTGGCCAGGAAGAGGCGGTTGGCCAGACCAAAGCCCAGCATAAAGCCCAAGGCTGCCTGAACAATGCTGCCCAACAACAAGGTGGCCCACCAGATGGGCGCAGAGGTGAGCCATCCCAAATTCAAGATGGCAGAAATAATGCCCCACAGCCCCAAGATGCAAAATACCAGACCGATCCAGCCTTGGTAGGGTTCCACTTTTTCCAACAGTTCCTTGGCATTGGGCTTTTTGGCCAACAATAGGGAGGGTACTGCAATAATACTCAACAAGATCAAGGTAATTCCGTAAAACATAATGTACAGGTTTAAAGTTTAACAATACGGCAAAGTAAGGGCGAAAGCCTTTGTGGTTTTAACCGGTTTACCGCCAAATGTCACTCCCTGAAAACGGGGATGTCCCGCCTTTTGAAATTAGGAAATACCCCATAAAACAAAGGACAACCTTCTGAAAATCAGAAATCTGACCATTCTCAAGAACGTGTAGAGCCGGAATAAAAACCTTGCCTCCAAACACAATGGCTATGGCAAGGAGCCACCGTGATGGCGAATTTCTGGCAAAGGCCGATGGCGAGGCGGCCCTCTGTTGGCAACCTTGGCCCGAAACAAAAAGATGGCTTCGCACCTAGCAATGACGGTGTGGTTCGACTTTGGGCCGAATTTGAAAATCCAGAGCCGGCTCCCCTCCTTGATCAAGGAGGGGAGCTTTTAAGCTTCTTCCTTTTAAAAACGATATTTCAGGGCAATCAGCCCCACACGACAGAATAAAGTCCGCCCTTTGGGGGCTAGGGGGCCTTTCCCCTTGATCGGGGAGGTGGTTTTCCACTTCCCTGTGGAAAAGCGGAGGGGTCTCCCTCGTGGTTCCTCTGGTTTGTGTTGTCCCCAAGCGCCCAGAGCGGGGTTAAACCCAGATTAAGCAATAGAAATTCCATTACGGCTGTAAATCCCTGCAAAATCAATCGTTGCACTGACTTTTGCTCACTCACCGTAGCGATGGCTACCCGCCCGTACCGAACGGTACGTTCGGGCGGGCCTGCCCGACTGAGTCATTCAGGCGGGCGCCTCAATCGCAAAAGTCTTGATTTTATTGAACTTTACACCCTCATCAACGAAAGTCTACTGCATAATCTGGGTTAAAAGGGGATCTTGGGACAACAACAAACATTTTAGCATAAAATCACCCTTAGCCAACACCGCTTTATGCCGCAAGCGAAATGCTTTCCCAGTCCCAGTAAGGGAGCTTTACATCACCCTACTCCACCAAGCCCGATTTAATGGCGTAGGCCGTAAGGCCCGCCAGGTTGCGTACCTGTAGTTTGGAAATAAGGTTTTTTCGATAACTCTCAATGGTGTGCTTGCTCAAAAAGAGCTTGTCCGCGATCTCTTGGGTGGTAAATTCCTGGGCAATGAGCACCAGCACTTCCTTCTCGCGTGTGGTGAGCTCATTTTCCTCCTCTTTCTTTGCGTCGAACATGTGCTGCATGTAGGTCTGTTTGATGCTTTCGGAAAAGTATTTTTTACCGCCCACTATGGTGGCAATGGCCTCCAGCAGCTCGGCCTTCTCCGCATTCTTGGGCACATAGCCGTCCACCCCGTCTTGGGTAAGGCGGTGTATGGTCTTGGCGTCATGGCGCATGCTCACCACCAGGGTCCGCAGCCTGGGATGGTGTTCCTTGATGTGGGCATTGAGGGCGATCCCGTCCGTTTCGGGCATGTTCACATCGGTCACCACCAGATCTATGGGTTCTTCGGTATTGATGTCCAAATACTTTTTTACCTGCGCCCCACTGTTGGATTTCAAAATGATCTCGTACCCCCCGGCATCGGTAAGGATACTGCTAAGGCCGTCCAGGAACATTTTATGGTCGTCCACAATGATGAGCTTTGCTTTTTTTGCTGTCATGTTACAATGGTATTTCTATGGTGATGGCCGTGCCCCTGCCCGGCGCTGTGTCCACGTGCATTTGGCCCTTGATCTCGGCCAGTCTTCTTTTTATGTTCTCCAGGCCAATGCCCCCCGTAACCGCGGGATCAAAACCCTTGCCGTTGTCCTCACAGATCAGCTGCAGCTGGTCCTCGTGCCTGTTCAGGTAGATGTCTATCTGTTGGGCCTCAGCGTATTTGAGCGCATTGGTGAGCAGCTCCTGTATCACCCTAAAGATATCCACCTTTAGGGCCTCTTCCAATGCATTGATCGCTTTTTTTGGATAGGGCACAAAGTGAATGTTCTGTTCCACGGCCGTGTCCAGGTTGTCCAAATAGTGCTGCAACAGATGGGTAAAGCTGTTTTCCTTGAACTTTTTGGGCATGAGGTTGTGCGATATGTTGCGTACCTGTTCATAAGTATCGTTCACCTGCCCCAAAAGCCTGGTGTGCCGTTCCCCGCTCCCGTCCCAATTGGCCATTTGCAGCTTTATGCCCGCCAGGTTGCCCCCTATGCTGTCATGCAGCTCCATGGCAATGCGGGTGCGCTCCTCATTTTGGGCCACGGCCGAGGCGCGCACCAGTTCCAGTTCCTGTTCCCGGAGCAGGGCCCGGACCTTTTGATCGTTAACCTCTTCCTGTTTTTTGTTCAGGAGGCTCTGGGCCTGGAGTTTTTGGTAATACAGGTACAGCAGGGCAAAAATGGGGACGAGCAAGATCAGGAACCCGATCAAAATGGCATTTTTAATGGTCTTTTGACGTACAATTTCCCCTTCCTTCAACAGTTGTTCTTCCTTGAGCTGGAAAATCTCCTTTTCCTTTTGCAGGGTCTGGTACTGTACCTCCAGTTCCGCCACTGCCGCCCGGTTCTGGCTTTCCTGTATCTGGTTGGTGACCCCCACGTACTGGGTCATGAGGTTATGGGCATTTTGATAGTCGCCCATGGTGTAATAGAGGCGGCGCAACTCCTCCAACACCCGCTGTTGCAGCTGCAAGCGGTTCCAGGAGAGGGCATTGAGGTAGGCGGTGGAGAGCACGGCCTCGGCGGCCTGGAATTCCTCCGTGTCCACGTACAGCCGGCCTATGTTCAAGATGGCGTTGATGTGCAGGTCATAGAAGCCCGCTTTCAGGGCCTGTTCCATGGCCGTGGTGTATGCCTTGAGGGCGGCTTCGGTTTGGCCCCTATGCTCGGCCAAGTGGCCCAGGCCCAATTGGTGGCGGAGCACGGTCTTGGGGTCTCGTTCAGGATCCAGGTGGGGTTGGGCGTCCCCATAGTGCCGTTGGGCGTCTTCCCATCTGTTGTCATGACGGGCCACATCGCCCAGGGCGGTATGGGCCCTGGCCAGAAAATACGGATCTTGGGAGCCCTGGACCACGTCACGGAACTGGGCCTCCGCCTTCCCCACTTCATTGCGTTGTGCGTAGGCCCCGCCCAGGCCCAGTTTGTGGGTAAGGTAGAGCTGGGGCCACTCGGTCGGGGAAATGAGCTGCAGGCCCTCCAAAAAATCCTTCAGGGCCGCGTCATGCACCCCTTTTTTGAGTTTACCGCGGCCCAAAATGGCCAGTGCCCGGGAACGGTAGTGCCGCTGCGTGTCCCGGGAAAGCTCCATGGGCACCAGGCTGCGCCGCAGCAGGTCTCCGTAATGGATGACCGAATCCGTGGTGCCCAAACGGTCGTATTCCTGGGCCAGGGCCTCCATTTGCCGCAAACGTCCCTCCCCTTGGGCCAAATGGAGCGCCTGGTAAAGGGAATCCGGTGCCTGTTCCGGCGGTCTGGCAAAGCCCTGGTAACGCTGCATTTGCTGTTGGGCGGCCAGCGCGCCCATCCCGGCAATGAGCAGTAAGAACAAAAGGTGCCTGGCCATAAGAGGGAAACTTTTTGGCTAAGGTAGGACATTTGTGGGTGTTGACCTTATTTCGCTTGGGGACAGGAATCCGCTGGGAGACTCTTTAGAAATCGTTCAAGATCAACCTCCTTTTAAAAGGCTAGTTGCATTTGCCCGTCCGAGAGTCAAGGCTGACTTAGATGTTTCCTAACCCTATCACCCTTAAAAAATCAAACACCACTACTTCCCATTTTGGCGTTTTCCTCCAATTCTTTCACTACACTATCAAGCGTTAAGTAGACTTTAATGACCTTCTAGGCTTGATTTTATTTTTTTAACCATCCCACCCCATTATATTTGTTACTGCTTGTTTCGATTAAAACACAACCATAATGATCCTTTCAGACTCTAAAAATACGCCCTCCCCCAAAAACATATATTGTGACAGCCAAAGGGAAAATGGCACACAATATGTTCTGGCGGCCTGCTTTTTTACAAGTGGCAGGATTCCCAACCCTGCCAATGCCCAAAGAGTACCCCTTCTCAGACCCTTTGAGAACTTACGCGTGAAAGGAGTGAGGTGTTGGCAGGCCTGTACCACTGCCAACACCTCACTCAAATTTAGGATCTTGTGGCCATCCTACCCGTTTTTAGGTTAAGAACATAATTTAATACACCGGTGTTTTATGTCTAAGGTTTGGTACGTTGTTTATGTTAAGCCCAGAAACGAAAAAAAAGTTGCCCTTCGCCTTGAGGAGCGTGGTTTTGAAGTTTACTGTCCTTTAATAAAGGAAGTAAGGCAGTGGAGCGACCGCAAAAAGACGGTTAACGCACCCCTGTTCAAGTCCTATGTGTTTGTACGGCTTGCGAAAGGTGAGCGATCACAGGTCTTTGATTTCCCCGGGGTCATTAGGTACCTTTTTTGGTTGGGGAAGCCCGCCGTGGTCCGCGATAGTGAGATGCAGGAGCTTAAGCAATGGTTGTCCAATGACAGCGTGGAGGACTATAAGCTTACCCCATTTTCGCCCGGCGATAGGGTAACCATTCAATATGGTATCATGAAAGACCGGCAAGCGGTTGTCAAAGAAGTGGGCAAGACCAGGGCAAGATTATTTCTTAAAGGATTGGGTGTCGTTCTCAATATGAAACTAAAGTATTTAGACAAAAACAACTGAGTACACCCCCAAGGCACCAAGTTTTACCTTGTCCTTATGTTTGTTGGTAAACCTCCATTCCAAGAGAGGGCTACTTTTTGATTGACATCGGTTACATCTGTTTAAAAATCAGTGCTTTTTGACGTACATTTTGTTGCTTTCATCGAAAGGATTAAAACAAATTCCTTTCGCAGGTAGATTTTCACGTTATTAACTCCGTAATGAAAAAGACCATTTTCTAAAAATAGCTCCCTATAGGTTAGGGTATGCAATTGAATTTGATAATTTTAAAGAATTAATGGCTCAGTAACTTGCACAGGTTTTTCTTTGCCAATATTTTCGTTTTTAAGATTCTTTAATTAGAAACAAAATTCTCCCCCAAAAAAAATCTTTGTTTTGCCTAAGCTACCAAGTGTGGTGTATGGGAAATGCCGTGATAAGCCTAGTTTAGGCATAAAAAAATCCAAATCCCGGTTCCATCCATCGAGAACTTTGCTCCTTGCCCTTGGTATGGAATCGGTGACTTTAGGTAAAGGCCCAAATGGGACTTACCTCGCGGAGCGTTACCCGAAAGCGAAATAAAAGAGCCCATCTGATTGAATTTAACCAAACCATACGAATCAATTTCAACGATATTTTATGAAAAAAGCGCTGATCACAGGAGTAACCGGGCAAGATGGTGCCTATTTAAGCGAATTTTTGTTAAAGAAAGGGTACCAAGTGCACGGTATAAAAAGAAGATCATCACTTTTTAATACGGACCGGATCGATCATCTCTACCAAGATCCGCATATTGAGAACAGGAACTTTATCCTGCACTATGGAGACATGACGGATAGCACCAACCTCATCCGTCTCATTCAAGAGATACAACCGGACGAAATATATAATCTGGCGGCAATGAGCCACGTACAGGTGTCCTTTGAGGTTCCGGAATACACGGGCAATGCCGATGGTTTGGGCACGCTCAGGATATTGGATGCGGTTCGTTTGTTGGGTCTGGAAAAGAAAACAAGAATCTATCAAGCCTCCACATCGGAGTTGTACGGCAAGGTACAGGAAGTGCCTCAGTCGGAATCCACCCCATTTTATCCGCGCAGTCCCTATGCAGTGGCAAAGATGTATGCCTTTTGGATCACGGTGAACTACCGGGAAGCCTACCAGATGTTTGCCTGCAACGGTATTTTGTTCAATCATGAATCGCCCATACGGGGAGAGACTTTTGTTACCCGAAAAATTACCCGTGCCGCGGCCAAGATCGGCCTGGGGCTACAGGATAAGTTTTACCTGGGGAATTTGGATGCCAAAAGGGACTGGGGCCACGCCAAGGATTATGTGCGCATGATGTGGATGATCCTCCAGGCCGATCAACCGGAAGATTGGGTGATTGCCACCGGAGTCACCACCACGGTGCGCGATTTTGTACGGATGGCCTTTGCGGAACTGGGCATTGAACTGGAGTTTAAGGGCAGCGGCATTGATGAGAAGGGCTTTGTGAAGGCATGCTCCAATCCCGATATACAATTGGAATCGGGAAAAGAGATTTTGAGCGTGGATGCCAAGTATTTCAGACCAACTGAGGTAGACCTTTTGGTGGGCGATGCCACCAAGGCCAACACCGAATTGGGATGGAAACCCGAATACGATTTAAAGGATTTGGTCAGTGATATGGTGCAGAGCGACCTTAAATTGATGCAAAAGGACCAGTACTTAAAAGAAGGTGGCTTCGGCATTTATAATTACTTTGAATAACGGTCATTCCAAGATGCAACCAAGGGGCTTGTATGGGCACTGCCTTTGCCAACGGAACATACTAACGGAACTTTTCTAGGCATGGATAAAAATGGAAAGGTGTTTGTTGCCGGTCACAGGGGCTTGGTGGGCAGCGCCATCGTAACGAATTTGCAAGCAAAGGGTTATGTGAACATAGTGACCCGCACGCACAAAGAATTGGACTTAACGGATGCCATTGCCGTCCATTCCTTTTTCGAGACCGCCAGACCCGATTATGTGGTGCTCGCGGCGGCCAAGGTGGGAGGCATTGTTGCCAACAACACCTATAGGGCCGATTTTATTTACGAGAACCTCATGATCCAAAACAACGTGATCCATCAGAGTTTTGTTCACGGGGTTAAGAAATTGCTGTTTTTGGGCAGTACCTGCATCTATCCCAAGGCATGTCCGCAACCCATGCCGGAAAGCGCCTTGCTAACCGATGTCCTGGAATACACCAATGAGCCTTACGCCATCGCCAAGATTGCGGGAATAAAAATGTGCGAGAGCTACAACTTGCAATACGGGACCAATTTCCTATCGGTAATGCCCACCAATTTATACGGCCCCAATGACAATTTCGATTTGGAAAAATCGCATGTACTACCCGCCCTTGTGCGCAAAATGCATTTGGGAAAGGCATTGGAAAAGGAAGACTGGTCTAGCATACGGAAAGATTTGGACCAGCTGCCGATCAAGGGGATTGACGGTAACGCGGGGGAGGCCGATATTCTTGCCGTATTGCGTTCCTTTGGTATCGAAAAAAAGGGAACTACGGTATATTTGGAAATTTGGGGCTCCGGGAAACCCTTGCGCGAATTTTTATGGAGCGAGGATATGGCAGATGCATGTGTCTTTCTCATGGAAAAACGTGATTTCAAGGACTGTTGCCAAGATGGGCACTCGGAAATTAGAAATACCCACATCAATATAGGAACGGGGAAGGACATTTCCATAGCGAATCTGGCTGATCAAATCAAAGAAATAACCGGTTTTACGGGCCATCTCTATTTCAATACCGACAAGCCCGATGGCACAATGAAAAAGTTGACCGACCCATCAAAACTGCACGGCTTGGGCTGGAAACATACGGTGGATCTAGAAGAGGGAATTCAGAAAATATACAATTGGTACCGTGCATGACCCATCGGCACGGGCCTGCCTCTCCTACAAATGAGCCGATCGCTCGGACTTACACTTTTGATTTTTGTCATATACCATAGTAGTCTTTAATAAGTACCCCTGAGACATACGGATGTAAACAGCGTATTTCCAATAAAATGCAAAAGTCTTATTTTGGTATTCATTTATCGATGCTCGTTCATATTGCGTCCCTTAATGTTACCTTTTATTATTTAATTCCGGATATTTACCGAAACAGTGCCCAGGCCGTGGCGTTCTATAACCTGGCCTGGTTTGCCATAACCCACACCCTTGAGTTTTACGCAAAAACAAAGCGGGAGCGCCTTACCCTGAGGTCCCATAACTACGCCAGACTCATTGTACTGTACGGCCTGGCCTTTTTTGCATCCTTCGTGTTTTTGGGTTCCGAGGTCTATGCACCGCTATACCTCAGCGGGGTGTACGGCATCCTTTGCCTACAGTTGGTTGTGTTTCGCATTGTTTTCTATTGGGGAAGCAAGACCTACCGCTCCCAACAGTTTAAAAATAAAAAAGTGGTGGTAGTGGGCTGGGACAAAAATCTACAAAAAATACGCAGTATTTTTGATCGTCCCCAACACCACTATCACTATGTGGGTTTTTTTGACAACAAGACCTCGAAGAGTCCCACCTATCTCGGTCCCATTAAAAACTGCTATACGTACATTTTTGAGAATGATATAAACGATGTTTTCCTTATTGCCTCAAGATTGTCCAAAGATGAAATAAAAATGCTGATGGACATCGCCGACAGGAGCTTTAAACGCGTTAGAATCATCCCGGACAACAAGGAACTGTACTCTAATGCCATGTCCATAGAGCTTTACGGTAACGTGCCCGTAATCAACCTCAGGGCCTCTCCCTTGGAGCTGGAATATGCCAATCTGGTGAAACGGGGTTTCGATGTGGTATTTTCAAGTATGGTGATGCTACTGGTCCTTTCATGGGTAACTCCCTTGGTTTGGATCCTTATGAAGTTCGACTCCAAAGGCCCTCTTTTTTTTAAGCAGAGCCGGGATGGGGTCAATAAAACCCCCTTTAAATGCTACAAATTTCGATCTATGGCCAAGAATGGAGACGCGGACACGACCATGGCCACCAAACAAGATGTACGAATCACCAGACTGGGCCGCATTTTGCGCAGAACGAGCATTGATGAGCTCCCCCAATTCTATAATGTGCTCATTGGGGACATGAGCGTGGTGGGACCTCGGCCGCATATGCAATTGCATACCCAACAGTACGAGGCCTCCGTGGAAAAGTACTTGGTGCGCCACTTTTTCAAACCAGGTATTACCGGCTTAGCACAGATAAAGGGATATAGGGGGGAAATCGTAAAAAAGGTAGATATCGTTAACCGGGTAAAATACGATATTTTTTATATTAAGAAATGGTCGCTTCGCTTGGATATCGCGATTATTTATTACACCATTGTCAAAGCCATTAGGGGAGAGGAAAAAGCCTATTAGTCTGGGCTCGCAAGTTGCAAGCCCGGCCCGCCGCCCCGAAAAAGCGTTTAAGACCCATTACAAGACCCTTTTTTTGCTGTAGCACCTATGATTGCCCTTGGCAGGGCAATTATTTGATTTTTTGCACAAATGTTTATGAGCGTAAATAAAAAAAAATTTAGGCAGGCAATACGGGCACAAGGACTCCTTTGGCTCCTAATGCTGGCGGATGCACTGTTTATGGCCGGTCATGCCATCGCCTGGATGTTTTGGGATGCCCCAACAGATATGTTTTTATTGAATGGAAGTACCCTGGGCCTTGCGGAAGGTTTTCAGTACCTCAAGTACCTGGGCATCCTGTGTTTGCTGGCCTACCTTATCGGTCTTAAAAAACAACATGCCTACCTACCGCTGTTTTTTTTGTTTGCGTTTTTGTTCGCGGATGATGTTTCGCAACTGCACAACCGGGCCAGTTGGGTTTTTGTGCACCGCTTGCAGCTGCAGCCGCTGGCCGGTGTCCATGCACAGCCCTTGGGGAAAATCTTTTACACGGCTACCATCGCGAGTTTGTTTATGGGCGTTTCAGGCCGGTATTACCTAAAGGCCTCCTCGGAGCTGCGGAGGGCCTTCCGGGATATTTTGGTCCTGTTGGCGGGCTTCCTTTTTTTTGGGGTGGGCCTAGATGTGTTCCAAACATTTTTTGTGGGGAGGCCACGGATTGGGTTTTGGCTGACCTTGACAGAGGAGGGCGGAGAAATGTTGGTGCTGAGCCTGCTACTATGGTACTTGTATTGCCTTTTCTTACCACTGAAACACCCTTGGCCCCTCTTTTGGGGGCGCATTATTGGAAAGAACGAACAAAAAAGGCTCGATCGTATCACCAAGCTGCGGTAGCGGTAACGTCAAACTGGCCCAAAATTGGCACGCTAAAGTCGTTTGCCCTGTTATCCCCACTAAATTTAGGTGCCCGGCAACAAAGCAAAGCTTGTAGTTTAGCAGATTTACGTGGCCTTTTGGTCTTAATAAAGAAGAAACAGGTACACAGTTGTGCCATTGTTGTCACAAGGAATTGCATCCCAATATCGTATTTGGAATTAACGTTTCAGTTTCCCTTTAATTAAAATTAACAAGATAAAAGACGTTGGTCTATGTTTATTGGTCCTTCATCGATAAAAAATGACAAATCGGAATTCCTGTATTATTTTAACAGTGGTGTCTCAGTTCTTGGATGTCCCATAAATTTGTTTTAGTTACAAACTTTATGGTGTAGCCAGAAGAGAACAGAAAATGTTACTTCCCCCTTTTAAGTTTGATACCACCTGTTTTAACGTTTCACATAACTTCCAAAAGAATACTTAGATTGAAAAGTTTGGCAACACCATCTTATTGGAAGAACAAAACTTGGTTATTGTTCTTTCTTCCCCTTATATTTTTAAGTTTCAAAGCAGTGATATATTTTCAGCCCGGTTTGGATGCGGTTGAAGCCATAGACCCCTTCATGGACGGCAATCTTCCGAATATTGAACCTAGTAGTGATATTGATTTGGTCGAAATCCACACGGATATCCCGTGGGAGTCCCCCCAGGCCGTGTTACCTTTTCCGGGCACGGACAAGCTGCTTGTGGTGGAAATGGACGGACGCTTTTTCACCGTCCCGGATAACGATGACGCCACGGAAGCAGAACGCACTATGGTGATGGATATTCAAGACCGCTGCTGGTATTATAGCTGGACCGGGAATGTTGGCCAAAAACACGGGGGGTTTCAAAATGTGGCTTTTCACCCCAATTTTGGGCAAGGATTGGGCAAGGACTACATCTATGTGTATTACTTGCACAAGAAGGAAAATGAAGAAACGGATTTTGAACCACCCTATTACGATAGATTAAGTCGATTCAGTTGGAACGGGACAAACTTTGACCCCGGCAGCGAATTGATCATGATCAATCAATACGATACCCACAAAGGACACGATGGCAGTGGCCTTGCCTTTGGTGCCGATGGTTTTTTGTATGTGTCCGTTGGGGACGAAGGCTCTTTTGGGGATGCCATTTTACATACCCAGACTTTAAATGACCGATTTCGAAGTGGCGTTTGGCGTATAGATGTGGACATGCAGGGCGGTGGCATAAGCCATCCCATTCAAAGGCAGCCCAGCAATGCAAATACCCCCCCCAACGCGGAACAATCCTACACCCAAGGCTACTATATTCCCAGTGATAATCCCTGGGTTACGGGAACCGGAGCGCATTTGGAAGAATTCTATGCCATAGGCCTCCGCCAACCTTTTCGAATGACCTATGACCCACCTACCGGTAATTTTTGGATCGGTGATGTTGGTGAAGCCAAATTTGAGGAAGTGAATATTATGGATAAGCCCGCCCTTAATTTTCAATGGAATTACAAGGAAGGCTTTGCGGAGGGTGGGCGTAATTTTATCGATTATCCAAATCCAATTATAGGAGAAGAACGGGTGCCGCTGTATGCCTATGACGGATCGGTGGGCAGTGCCGTTATTGGAGGCTATGTGTACCGTGGCTCTGAGATTCCCGAGCTCTACGGAAAATACATTTATGGAGATAACGCCAATGGCCTGGTATTCGCCTTAACCCATACCGGCGGCAACACCAATGGAGGCGTGGAGACCATCGGCAATATAGGCGGGTCGGTTTTTAATGGTATTTCATCCTTCGGATACGATCATGACAACGAACTTATGGTGCTCAAGTTGTCCAATGGCGTACCAGGAGGAGGTAAAATTTTTAAACTCGTAAAGAAGGGCCTAAACAATAATCTCCCAATGCCCGCACTGTTGTCGGAGACCGGGGTCTTCTCAGATCTGCAAAACCTGACCCCCGCCGCTGGGGTCATGCCTTACGACGTTAACACCCCACTCTGGTCGTCGGGAACGGAAAAGTACCGTTGGGTGTCCCTGCCCCAAGACGGCCTTGTTGATTCCGTGGGGGAACAAATTGGGTATAATGAGGAAGATGATTGGACCTTTCCTATAGGCACCACATTTATCAAACAATTCAACAATCCCGACGGCACCAAACTAGAGACACGACTGTGGATTCATGGCACCGATGGGGAATGGTTTGGCAGCACTTATAAATGGCGCCCCAACGGAATGGAAGCAGATTTATTGCTGCTTGGCACCAACGAAGTCATCACTATAGACGGAGATACCTTTGGTTACGAGTATCCAGCGGCGAACACCTGCATCCAATGCCACAATCCCATTGCAGGATGGGTGTTGGGCTTCAATACCCGGCAACTGAACAAAGATATGCTGTACCCTTCGACCGGTAGAACCGCAAACCAGTTGGAAACCTTGGCCAGTTTGGGCTTCATTCCTCCAGTAGATACCAACACCGTGCCTACCCTGGTCCGTATTGATGACAACAATGAACCCTTGGAGACGAGGGTACGGTCCTACTTCGATTCCAATTGTGCATCCTGTCACCTGCCCGGCAACACAAGGGCCGGTTTCGATATGCGCTTTAGTCAGGAACTTCCGCAACAGGCCTTGATAAATGGTTCCATAATAGAAGATTTAACAGGTAGTGGAAAGGCCATAGTGCCCGGAGATGCTTCAAAATCGAATGTACATTACCGGCTCAATTCCCTTGATCCGTCAGCGATGATGCCACCCTTGGCAAAAGGAAGAATAGATATAGAGGCTGTGCACTTATTGGAAGCCTGGATAAATAGTTTGGATGATGGCTGTGAGAACGGGAACGCCAGTTTATTGGGGTTTAACAACTTGGGGAATGGCGACTTTCTCGATGTTCATAGCCCACACATTAACATAAACAGGACTGGATCGTACACCAACAATAGTGTTGAAGCCGTGAGCGTTTGTCTCGAGGAATTCACCTTTTTTGCGAGTAGGGTGGGCAATCCTGTGACACCATTTGTGGCCAAGGTGAATGGAGAAAACGATTTTACAGTAATCGCCATTGGACAAACAAGGACACCCCAAGACTACGCCACCGGTACAAATACCTTTAATTTTAGTGATCATTCCAATGATGCCGTTGTTCTACAACCCGGTGAGAGTATTGCTCCTGGATTTATGGACGCCTACCCAGATGGTTCTGGTTCTGTTCCCGGCAATAGTTTAATCCCAGCGGTAACCGCTGGGATCACCGACGATGTATGGCAATCCTACCAGGGAAATGCGAATTCAGACCCGCATTTGGTGATGGGCTCCATTCCTCAGGGAAATACCATAGCACAGCACTTGGCCAGGAGCTACCAATTCAATATCAGCATAAACATTTCGGCTATAGAAGGTGAGATCATACCCGAACCTGTGGTGACCTTGTTCCAACATGGTTACTATACTGGCTTTTCTTGGGAGCTTGTGGTTGGAGAGTATACAGACCTTGCCCTAAACCGAATCACGGACAATGCGATATCCTCCATCAAGGTGGACCAGGGCTACATCGCGGAGCTATACTCGGAAAAGAACTTTGGCGGGGACATGCTCCTCCTGGATGAAAGCTCACCCTTCCTCGGGCCCGATGGCTTCAACGACAGGGTGTCCTCCATCAAGATATACGAGTTCGTGGCACCGCCCGAGCCGGCCGTGGCAACCCTGTTCCAGGACAGTGAATACGGCGGCACGGCCTGGGGGCTGCCCATAGGCGAATATGCGGACCTATCCCTCCAGGGAATTGCCATGAACGAGGTGGGCTCCCTGCAGGTGGAAGAGGGCCACCTGGTGGAACTCTACCCCGACATCGACTTCGGCGGCACGCCAGTGGCAATCACATCGGACACCGCGGACCTCGCGGCAATGGGCGCCAATGACGACGCCGAGTCCGCAAGGGTGACCCTCCACGTCCCGGTCATCGAGGTCGTGGCCACCCTCTTCCAGCACGGCTGGTACGGAGGCACCGCTTGGGGTCTCGGTGCGGGAGACCACCCCGATGTCTCCCTGGCGGGGATCAACGAGAACGATGCCTCCTCCCTGCAGGTGGACCAGGGCTACATCGTGGAGCTCTACTCCGAAAAGGACTTTGGCGGGGACATGCTCCTCCTGGATGAAAGCTCACCCTTCCTCGGGCCCGATAGCTTCAACGACAGGGTGTCCTCCATCAAGATATACGAGTTCGTGGCACCGCCCGAGCCGGCCGTGGCAACCCTGTTCCAGGACAGTGAATACGGCGGCACGGCCTGGGGGCTGCCCATAGGCGAATATGCGGACCTATCCCTCCAGGGAATTGCCATGAACGAGGTGGGCTCCCTGCAGGTGGAAGAGGGCCACCTGGTGGAACTCTACCCCGACATCGACTTCGGCGGCACGCCAGTGGCAATCACATCGGACACCGCGGACCTCGCGGCAATGGGCGCCAATGACGACGCCGAGTCCGCAAGGGTGACCCTCCACGTCCCGGTCATCGAGGTCGTGGCCACCCTCTTCCAGCACGGCTGGTACGGAGGCACCGCTTGGGGTCTCGGTGCGGGAGACCACCCCGATGTCTCCCTGGCGGGGATCAACGAGAACGATGCCTCCTCCCTGCAGGTGGACCAGGGCTACATCGTGGAGCTATACTCGGAAAAGAACTTTGGCGGGGATATGCTCCTCCTGGATGAAAGCTCACCCTTCCTCGGGCCCGATGGCTTCAACGACAGGGTGTCCTCCATCAAGATATACGAGTTCGTGGCACCGCCCGAGCCGGCCGTGGCAACCCTGTTCCAGGACAGTGAATACGGCGGCACGGCCTGGGGGCTGGATGTAGGTGAATATGCGGACATTTCACTTGAAAACATTCCATTGAACGAGGTGGGCTCTGTACAACTGGAAGCCGGTTATGTTGTGGAACTTTACCCGGACCTGAACTTTGGCGGTACGCCAGTAATATTGACTTCGGATACGAACGACCTTTTAGCCTTGGGCATTGACGATGATACGGAGTCTGTGAAAGTATCTTTAGAAGTTGTTACACCTGTGGCAACTCTTTTTCAGAACGGGTGGTACGGCGGCACGTCTTGGGAGCTTGGGGTTGGGGAATATTCGGACATCACCTTAGAAGGAATCAACGATAACGATGCCTCTTCACTTCAGGTGGACCAAGGGTTCATCATAGAACTGTACTCCGAAAAAGACTTTGGAGGCAATGTACTTATATTGGAAGAGAGTACAGTCTTTTTAGGGTACTCGGATTTTAACGACAAGGTATCCTCGGTTAAGGTGTACCAATTTGTGCAGGCTCCATTAGTTCCAGTAGTTACGCTGTTCCAACATGGTAATTATGCCGGTATGGCATGGGAACTCAGTGTCGGAGAGTATTCGGACATTACCTTGGAAGGTATTAACAATAACGATGCCTCCTCACTGCAGATAGAGGAAGGTTACGTTATAGAACTGTATTCGGAAAAGGACTTTGGCGGGGACACAATTACATTGGAAAATAACACCCCGTACTTGAACAATCCCAATTTCAACGATAAGGTATCATCTGCAAAAATATATGCATATAGTGAACCGGTATTAGCCACCTTTTTTCAGGATAACCAATTCGGTGGGGATTCTTGGGGTCTTCCGCTTGGGGAATATACGGACATAACCACCGAAGGTATTCCGTTAAACCAAATCAGTTCTGTGCAAGTGGTGGAAGGATACGCCATAACTTTATATCCGCAATTGAATTTTAGTGGTACTCCCGTTGTGCTTACATCGGATGCATCGGAGCTACTGACCTTGGGGATAAACGATGTCATAGCCTCCATAAAAGTAGCGCGTGACCAATGCAAATGTACCTCGGGAGAGTATAGTCGCCTGGTCAATGGAAGTTTTGAGGAGATCAACAACCCTACATACGCCAATGCTTATGACCTAATTGAAGGGATAGGGAGTTCTTTTGGTAATGTAAAGTTTATTGATGCGCATCCAGATGAGGAGGTGCCTGGCTGGTTCACCACGGGTGGCATTGCCCTGCAACAAGGTGGTTTTTCCCAAGGTGGCACCCTGGAATTGGGACAAAGCGGTTTCTTAGGACGTCAAGCAGCTGACGGTAATGTCTTTGTGGAAATGGACGCGAATCACCACCATCAAATCATTTCTGTAACCCCTGGTGAGGTCTTGGATTGGGAGTTGTCGCACCGCGGACGTGAAGGGGAAGATGAGATTACGATCTCAGCAGGTCCCGTGGGAAACCAAACGGTATTGGCCGTGGCCACCTCTTCAAATATGGAGTGGATCACGCATTCAGGGCAATATCAGGTGCCGGCCAATATAACTGAGATTCAGTTCACCATTACCCCTTCTGGAGCAAGCAATGGGGATATGGATTCTTCCAACCTTTTGGATTTTGTTAGACTGTGCCCATCCAATGGTACAGTGACCACACCGGTATCCTTAAAAACAAGAATGGGCGTGGCATTGGAATTGTCCACTTCCTATTCGCTTTACCCCAACCCGGTGGGCGACCGTTTTTACATCCGTACGGAAAACCTCAGCCCACAAAATGCCATGCTGTACATATATTCTGTTACTGGAACCATGGTAAAGCAGCAACGGGTGGTTATGGACCTCACCAGGGATATCGAGGTCCAGGCAACAGACTTGGCCGTTGGCCTGTACTCCATTGTAATCGTTGGTGACACTGGCGAGACCACAACACTGCAGATGTTAAAAAAATAATGGCTACATAAGAAGAATGCACCATTAAAGGGGCAATAAGACCGCAAATAAACACAAAGGTTTGTAAACAGCTTTGTTATTGTCGGTAAGGTCCCAATTTCTAGTGCCTAATTTGGTGTTTTAAACCTAAAAATAGTCACCGTTCAAGTTTTGACAAGAATCCGAAATCATTACTGCAATACCTGAAAACAATCAAAAAAAAGTGGTCTTGAATTTAGAAAAAGTGCATTGATGCTAGATTTTTAGGGAAATCTGAAAGATTGTTATACAAATATGCTAAGGTGCTTGCTTGTCTCAAGCAAAACAAAAGATGAAGAAAGAAAGAATAGCCTATATAGATAGGTTGCGGGGGGTAAACATATTTTTGGTGGTCATGGGACATGTCATTACCGCAAACGTGATCAATGGGGAAACTTCCAAGATCTTGGTGTACGGCTCCACCTTTAGGATGCCTTTGTTTATGTTCTTGTGCGGTTACATAGCCAGCAAGGTCATTAAACCCCAGATATTTGAACGTTACGGGCTTTTTGTGCTCAAAAAATGCAGAACGCTGTTGGTGCCCTTCTTCGCCTGGCCATTGCTGGTAGAACCTTTCTTTTTCTCGGATGCAATTCATTTCAATTACTGGGGCAAAATTAAGGAGTTGCTCAATGGCGGGGGGCTCTGGTTTTTGTACTACCTGTTTTTTATTACCCAATTGTACTCCCTATGGTTGTTTTTTTCACATCGGTTCAACAAGCAGCGCCGCTTTTTTTTGGACCTTTTGTTCTTGGCCGGCATTGGCTTGGCCCTTTCGGCCATCTGGAAAATGGACATCATTGGTTTTATGACCAACTTTATGCTGTTCTTTGTCTTTTATTTTACGGGTGTACTGATGGCTAAATATGAATTTTTAAGCAAGATACTGGTGAATTCCAAGGTGTTCTCGGCGGCTCTTTTGGCTTTTGTCCTACTTGTGGGGCACTATGAATATGGCTTTTCCTCCCTCACCAATACGCTGGTGAAAGTGAGCAGCGCCTTCGCTGCCATTGTGGTGTTCTACTATTTGGTAAAACACCTGACCTGGCCACCCGCCCTAGACAAGCACATCCGCCATTGGGGGGTGCACTCCCTGGTCATTTATGTGACCCACGGTGCTGTGTCGGCCGTTTTTTCCCATGCCTTTATCCCCGCTTCGTTCCAACAGGTACCCCTGTTCCTCATAACGGGCAGCCTTACCCTTGTTGTGGTAATGATCTGCATGTTTGTTTATGGCATTGTGAAACGCAGTGGTGCCATGAATTTCCTGCTGTACGGGAACCGCCCAAACTATTATTAGCGTAAAGCCATCTTTTGGTGTAAAAACGAAAAAAATTGGAACAAGCAAACGGGTAGCCAAAAATACGGGTATTCCATATGTGCAGATGGGCATTACTGTGTTTGTGTCCCTGTATGCCACGCCACTGATTTTGGCAGCCCTTTGCCACGGAAGATTTTGGCATCTTCAATGTGGTGGGCGGTGCGGTGGCGATACCAGCATTTTTCTTAAAATAAATGAAAAACAAAATCTATAAAAAATTAGGGGTTTCCAGTGATAGAACCCAGAATATTGCTAACCACATAGGTTGGTCTACAGTTTTTAAAATGGGTAGTATTTTGACCAATTTTCTTCTGGTGCCCATAACCATAGACTATCTTGACACAGAAAATTACGGGGTATGGTTAACGTTAAGTTCTTTTATTGCTTGGTTCTCGTTTTTCGATATTGGCCTTGGAAATGGACTGCGCAATAAGTTTGGGGAAGCAAAGGCATTGGGAAAGTTTGATGATGCACAGGCATTCGTCAGTACCGCCTACTATACCATTGGCAGCATCAGTATGTTGTTGTTGTTTGTGTTTTTATTTCTCAATCCATTTATAAACTGGGCACAATTATTTAACACAAAAGCAGGGTTACAAGAAGATCTGTCCATCTTATTGCCCATAGTATTTGTATTTTTTGCATTACAGCTCGTGGCAAAATTGATTACCACCATTTATCAGGCCGATCAAAACCATTCCATACAGGGAAAGGTCCAATTTTATACACAGGCCATATCTCTTTTAGTGATTTGGTTACTTACTAAGACCGACAAAAGTTCATTGCTTATTTTTGGCAGTGTTTTTTCCGCACTGCCGGTACTAATTTTACTTGGCCTGAATGTTTTTGCTTTCAAACAAAAGTACAAGAGATTCAAACCAAAATTTTCACTCTGGAACAAACACTATCTAAAGGAAATCACAGGGTTGGGATTTAAATTTTTTGTGGTACAAATTGCTGCCATTGTTTTGTTTTCAACAGATAATTTGATCATAAGCAAACTTTTTGGCCCCGAAGAAGTTGTGCCCTATAACATTGCCTTTAAATTTTTTTCCATTGTGACAATGGGGTACACCATATTGATAGCTCCGTTCTGGTCATCTTTTACCGAGGCTTATGCCAAAAAGGATTTTGCCTGGATAAAAAATGCTGTGGCCAATATTCAAAAAATATGGCTGCTCGTTCCCGTTGGGCTCATTGGCATGATTTTAATTGCCAATTGGTTCTATGATCTTTGGGTAGGGGAAAAGGTGGATGTACCTTTGTACTTGTCCATGGCTATGGCTTTGTTCGTTGCCTTGTCCACCTTTAATATGATTTACGTTAACTTTATCAATGGTGTAGGGAAAATAAAATTACAATTGATAACCTCCCTTGTCTCCATGACCATTAACATTCCTTTGAGTATTTATTTGGGCAAGTATCTTGGTTGGGGATCCACCGGGGTCATTTTGGCCACGTGTTTTAGCTTGGGGTATTCAGTCGTCTTAAGACCGTTACAGTATCATAAAATAATAAATAACACAGCAACAGGAATATGGAACAAATAAGTAGAATTCTTTATAAAAAAAAATATTTTAAAGGGTACCTTAAGAGTCGCTTAAAAAAAATCAATGATTCAGTTAGTGAGGAGAGATATAAGGATTTTGGAATTTTAAATCCCAGCATTGCATCCACCAACTTAGGAGACCGAATCATTTATGACAGTGTATGGACCGTATTGAGGCAAGTGTTTCCATATGACATGTTTACAGACTACCCAACCCAATTACATACTGCTTTCGACGCCAAAACTATGATGAGTGAAAAGGAATTGCTTTTCATTTCTGGCACAAACCTTTTATCGTCCAACCTAGAGACTAGACATCAATGGAAGATAAATAATTCGCACAAACGTTTTTTAAAAAATAAGGTTGTTTTGTTTGGTACAGGATGGTGGCAGTACCAAGGAGGAATTAACAAATACACGGAAAAAATATATAATAGCGTATTGAATAAGAATGTTGTGCATTCTGTGAGGGATAGCTATACCGAACAAAAATTACACGATATTGGTATAATGAATGTCGCTAATACGACATGCCCTACCTTATGGCAATTGACCCCGGAAAAGTGTGCAACCATACCCCGTAAAAGAGCGAATGCAGTGATAACCACCCTAACCTTTTATCATCAAAACAAAGTGGAAGATTATAGAATGCTTGAATTGTTAGAAGAAAATTATGAAAAAGTATATTTATGGCTGCAGAGTACGAATGATCATCATTACTACAATGAATTAAATAAAGGTTTCAAAAAAATCGAATTCGTGCCACCTACCGTTGAAGCTTACAATTCTATTCTTGATAATGCCGATATTGATTATATCGGCACAAGACTGCATGCTGGTGTTAGAGCTTTGCAGAAAGGATTAAGAACATTAATTTTAGCCGTTGACAATCGAGCTTTTGAAATCGGTAGAGACGTTAATTTGAATGTAGTTAAACGGGAAAACGTTGATCGTGCTATCGACTTTATCAACAATGAATATAGAACTGAAATAAAGCTACCTACACAAAACATAAATAAATTTCTCAAAACCTTAAATAACTATGCCAATTACTAATCTTTATGGCAAACACTTAATATATAGCCTGATTTTTAAAATTTTAACTTCTAGTAGAGAAATTTGTCCAAAGTTTTTACGTGAAGAAAGAATTCTCAACCACCTCTAAAGGCTTCCTCTAAAGAGGTCAAAGGTTAAAATTTTTACAACAATTTTTAGACCATACAAAAAACAATGAATTGTTGTAATTCGATAAGCTTTTATATATGCCAATCCATTGTGAACTTAAACCCTAATTCCGATGCACTGATCCAAAGTGAAAGAATCCGGCAACAATTTATTCGAAAAGAATTGCTGTTGGCTGATTTAAATAAAAAGTTCAATGAATTACTGAAAGAGCTCTATCTACAAAGTGAAAAAATAAAGTTTAAAGACAAGATTGAAACAAAAAGGAGAAATTTTAAATTACCGGACAAGTATATAAATAAATCGGACCATTGTAATTTCAATATTTCAAATGGCAAAGTTCACATCGATGTAAACTATGAGCTCTTCTCTTTTTTTAGTCAGTTCTACACTAAAAATTCACCTGATCGGCGTGTAGCGCATTATATCTTAAATGCCAGAGAAATCAACAATATTTGTAAAAAAATAGGGCTTGTCTACCCTTTTATTTCACCTTTTGGATTTCAATTTTATAGGTCCGACTTAAAATTTTATATCAAAAAAAAGTTATGGTCCCTATAAAACGACTTTGATTTCCAATAGTCCTTTTTTGGTAACAACAAAGTGCTCTTTCCTTTGTTTTTTAAATCGAAAGCCCATGATTATAGCCAACTAAATTCCAGAATAATTGTTGTTTTTCATCTTCAATGTATTCTTATCCGTGTTCTGCTGTTCTTTATACCGTGAATAAATTATAATGATTAAGAACTTCTTTATTAAATGTGGACCATAAAGGCTTGGTTATGGATAAGAATGTTCATACCAATACGGGATACTAATGTTTTTTGAACCAGTTGCTACTAAACAAATAGTCATTATGTTATGAGAATATTGTTTTTCACATCTTCATCTTATAAATACGCTCAAAGTAAAAGTCATTATTTTGGATCGGGATGGGTAGATTCCTTAATACAACTGCTTGAAGGAAAAGCCGGGATAAACCTTGGTCTTTCTTTTTTTCACGAGAAGGACAATGAAAAGGTGGTAAAGGATCATGTAACGTACTATCCCATATATAAAGCCCCCAGGAGAAAAAGCCCAATAAAGACCGTCATTGGGGATTGGTTGGGAACATTCGATGACGAAAGCGCCATCCAGGACCTGACCAAAGTGATAGAGGATTTTAAGCCAGATGTGATACAAGTTTTTGGGGTGGAGGGCGTTTTTGCCTACGTCCAGAAGCATACGGATGTTCCCGTCCTCGTTCACTTGCAAGGACTCCTAAATCCATATTGCAATGCCTATTATCCCGTGAACCAATCCAAATGGAATTTCCTTTTTAATCCAAGCTATTTTGTTCAAAATATTTTGGGAAAAGGACCCAGCTTCGCCGCCAAACGTTATTACGGGATGGCAAGAAGAGAAAATGAACACTTTAAAAATCTGAAATTCGTGACGGGCAGGACCGGCTGGGACAGGTTGGTCACGAATATTAGCAATCCAAACATTACGTACTTTAACGTTAATGAAGTATTGCGGCCCATCTTTTACGAAAAACCACGTTTTAAGAAAAAGAGGATAAAAGATCAGAGGCTGCAACTGGTGTCCACCATATCGCCCACCATATACAAGGGCATCGATGTAGTTTTGAAAACGGCAAAATTGCTAAGGCAGCAAACCAATATTGACTTTTCTTGGAAAGTAATAGGGGTGGCCGCGCAACACAGGTTTGTCCGACATTTTGAAAAAAGTCTTGACATTTACCACAGCGAAGTGAACTTAGAATTTCTGGGGATAAAAAAACCCGAAGATTTTATAGATGAACTTAGGCAAAGTGACCTTTATATACACCCCTCTTACATAGACAATAGTCCCAATAGCGTGTGCGAGGCCCAGATGGTAGGACTACCGGTCATAGCTTGCCATGTTGGGGGTCTAAGCAGCTTGATCGAACACGGCGAAACAGGCATTTTGGTACCCTCAAATGGGGTGTACGAAATAGTCCATTTTGTAACCCGCTTTATCTCCAGTCCAGAACCATACGCGAAAATGGGCCAAAAAGCAATGGCTGTGGCCAAAGAAAGGCATGATCGCGAAAAAATATTGGAAGAGCTGGTGAGGGTCTATCATAGTATTCGAAGTGATTCTAATGTTATGTCTAAAGTTTAATTTAAAATCATTACCCATTGAAAATTGTACAAGCGGCGGGGCAAACATGCAATCAATTTTGGATTTATTCCCACTATTTCGCTGAGGCGATGGTCTCCAAAGAGCGGATTTTGATTTTGGCCCCCGACATTTCTTTAAAAGATTATCCCAACCTGAGAAAACAAAGTTTTCTTGGTTTCCCATTTTACAATGAATCATTCCTCAAAGTAATATCCTATAAGAGGTACATAAATGTCCTCAACGTACTTTTTGCAAATAAAGTATCTGTTTTATGTCTTACTTGGTTGTTCAAGCCTATCCCAAAGATCAGTTTTACTGCTGGTGCCATGCAAGCTTTTACAAGTAAGAACAGGACCAGTCACAAACCTGCACTAAAAAGCATTTTTAAACCAAAAAACGCCATAATTCGGTCTGTGGATTCTTTTATGGCAGAAAAGAGATTTTTGTTCGATGTCATCGTTGGTGTACACATAAGAAGGGGGGATTATAAAACTTGGCAGTACGGGAAGTTCTATTATTCTGATGAACAGTATCTTCGTATTATGGATAAAATGGAAGCGCTGTTTACAAACAAGAAGGTGGGCTTTCTCATTTGCAGTAATGAGTTTTTGGATTTAAAACGGTTTGGCGCACATAGGGCCTTTTCCCTGACAAATGGATCTGCAGCGCACGATCTTTATGGATTGGGAGTTTGCGACTACATTTTGGGGCCACCTTCATCTTTCTCCGCCTGGGCTTCTTTTTATGGTAATGTTCCTTTTTATTTCATCGAGGATACCAGCAAAGCCCTCTCCCTGTCCCTATTCTCGAAAGAAGAGTACAACTGGCCTCCTTATAAACCGATAAAACTGGAAAATTGATCACTAAAAATATTTCCAAAAACGGTTTGTCTGGGCTAGGGCTGGCATTCAATTTTTTGGTTCTGGTTGTGTATGGTTGGCAGTTAAGGTGCCAAGGGCGCGAAGCAACGGATGAACTAGGCTCAAGGCTAGTAGGTTTAACCCAAGTTCAAAACTCTTGTAAATATCCATTCCCAAGGGGAATTGTTTTTGACATGAATCCAGCAGGTGTTTTCATTTGGAAGCAAGTGAAAGTGAATATTTCTCGAGGCAACGCGGTTAGCCTCTGAGCACATGATCCATTTTTGAATGGCCTAGAACCGAAAGTTTGCAAACCTTGTTTCAAAAAAGCAAATATTTCTTAAAACTCACTATGCCCGAGGCCCAGCCGTGCCTTTTGGTCGGTCGCGCCCTAAGGTCCCGTCCCAATACAAGCGAACAGAGCCATCGGGGAATTTAGTTCAAACATCCTTTCGGGGGTGTCTTAATGTAGGGCCATATTTAAGATTAACCTTAATTTTGTAAAAGATACCTTATACCACTAATGTTCAAAATAAACAGCAAGAGTATTCTTATCGGTGTCTTTTTGATCAGTGTGAGCTCCATTTTGCAGTGGACGACCTTGCCCATAAACAACACTTTTGTTTGGTGGCTCATTTATGCCTTGATTCTTTTTATGCTCTTAAATTCAAAACACACCTACTACAACACGGAAAATGATGCCAATTTCTTTGTGGTAAAAATGTATCTGTTATGGAATGTAATATGTATCGTGAGGGGCTTTTTTGTGGCAGAGGACTATTGGGAATGGAAGCACCTCATTTACACTTCCATGGTGCTTTTGCTCCCTTTGGTGGTATATATTGCCTCCAACACCTTTTACGTACAAAAAATCTTGCACAGTTGGATGCGCTTTGTGTTGCCTGCCTTCGTTTTGGTGTTCTTATTTATTGGATTAGGCGCCTACGGCCGTTTTTTATTCCCCGTGAGCTTTATGCTCCTCTTTTTTCCCTTGTTGAACAAAAAATACAAGCTGCTCTGTCTTTTTGTTGCCCTCCTTGTTATTACCGTTGATTTGAGTGCACGGAGTAATGTGATCAAGTTCTTGGTGCCTTTTGGCCTCAGCTTTTTATATTTTTTCAGATCACGGCTCGTGCTCCCCCTACTTGGCTATATCAGAACCACTTTTTTGGTGGCCCCCATTGTGCTCTTGGTATTGGGCGTGACCAATACGTTTAATGTTTTTAAAATAAGTGATTACATCGAAGGGGAGTACCGAGTTGCAACGAGCAATAAATATGTACAAGGTGCTGAAGATTTAAGGGCTGACACCAGAACCTTTATATATGTTGAAGTCATTGCCTCTGCTTTGAAGTACGGGTATGTATGGATGGGGAGAACACCGGCCAGAGGCAATGAATCCCCTTCCTTTGGACCGCAGATAGATAAGGAATTGAACCGAAACAAAAATGAAAGATTTACAAATGAGGTGGGCATAGCCAATATCTTTACCTATACAGGGCTTCTGGGCGTGGTTCTCAACTTCCTGATTTTTGTGAAAGCTTCCTATTTGGGATTGAAGAGGTCTAACAATTGGCATCTAAAACTGATGGCCATTTATGTATCCTTTAGATGGCTCTACTCATGGGTGGAGGATTCAAGCCGTTTCGATTTATCAACCTTATTTCTATGGATCTGTATTGCGATGTGCATTTCCAAATCCTTTAGAAAGATGACGGACAACGAGTTCAAAAACTGGTTCCGGGGAATTGTTGATCACCGCTATCGCAAGGCCATCTTAAAAAAACAACTGGTCGCTACCTTTAAGGACCCCACATAATCAATGTTGACACTTGCAAACCAAATGATCTATATCGTAATCCCCGTGTTTAATCGTTGGCACTTTACCAAAGCTTGCATTGATCAATTGCGCCTACAATCCCATACCGCCTTTAAAATTGTGGTAGTGGATGATGGTTCTACCGATGGTACGGCCCAGTTCCTGGCCACCGATTATCCCGAAGTGACCGTACTGAAAGGCAACGGATCCCTATGGTGGACCGGGGGCATCAATATGGGCATCAGATACGCGCTGCAAAAGAAGGCAGATTATGTGCTTTCCCTAAATAATGATACCCTACCCAAAAAAAAGTACTTGGAGCAACTGATGGCCGCATCCCGTAAAAAACCTGGCGCTCTAATTGGCTCCACGGGGGTGGACACCACCACCGGCAACATCAATTATTGTGGGGAACAAATCATCTGGTGGTCTGATGCGGCCAAACCGCTAAAAAACAAGATTGACCCCAAGAGCAAAGGACAATTGCTCCCCGTCTCCTATTTTCCCGGACGTGGACTGCTTATACCCCGCAAGGTGTTCGAGGCCATTGGCTTGTTCGATCAAGCGGCCTTTCCGCATTATATGGCCGATTACGATTTTACCTTTAGGGCCATTAAGGCCGGATTTACCATATTTTGTAGTGTGGATGCCCAATTGGGCACCTACCCGGAGGCCAGCGGGGCCAACGAACTGATGGCCAAGAAGACCTGGAAAAATTACATGGAACATCTGTTCGGGATGCGTGGTGCCGCCAACCTTAAATATTATTTTACCTATGTGTCCAGACATTGCCCCTGGTACCTCTTGCCCATCAGTGCCACCATAGGAACGGGAAAAAGGCTCATTAGCTATTGGGTAAAAAAATAGTGGGCATTGTTAGCATCGCCTGCCTGATAGGTGGAATTTAAAAAGCGGGTTGGACCAAAATGGATATGTTAAACAAGATTTGTTGCCGTCCCGTGAAGATAAAAATATGGATTTTGAAAATCTAAAATTTAGAAGGCAGTTTCTGCTCACCACCGAAGCGGTGGTGGGTCTGGACAACTGGCAGCGTTATGATTTGGGAACACACCTTCTCTATGCGCATCCAGACCTGACCGTCTTTGCCGCTGAGGCCGAACAAGCCGAGGCCGTCCTTTTAGGCCACGTTTTAGATCCCGGGAATGCGGCCCGTACCGAGGTGGCCATCCTAAAGGGCATCATTGCCAAGCCCCAGCCCACCGCCATCGCCGAGCAGCTCTATGGACTGTCCGGACGCTTCGTGCTCATCATCAAAACGGCGGAGGGCCTATTGTTCTTCAACGATGCCTGTGGGCTGCGGTCTTTTTTTTACACGGAACACCAAGGGGCATTGCAAGTGGCTTCCCAACCGTTATTGCTGAAAATGGTGGTGGCCGACAAGGTGGCCCAAGGAGCGCGGTACGCGAGTTTTTTTGAATCGGAATATGTCAGGAACCACCGCGAAAACTGGTTCCCCAGCGGCACCTCCCTCTACGAGGGGGTGCACCACCTGGTGCCCAACCATTACTTGGATTCCCGCACCATGCAACAAAAAAGATATTGGCCCGTGCAACAGCACCAAATTGAGGACTACCGGCCCGCATCGGAAAAGTTTAGGGAGCTCTTGCAAAGTACTTTGGCCGTGGGTGCAAAAAAATACTCCCTGGGCCTAGGCGTTACCGCGGGCTTTGATAGCCGCATCATTCTCAGTGCGTGCCGTCCGGTAAAGGACCGGATGCAATTCTACACCCTGAAATACAGGGACATGAACCACGCTTCAAGGGATATCCGGATTCCCACCAAGTTGAACAAGATCATGCACTTCAACCATCAGGTGATGGACTGTCAGATTCCGGTGGATGCCGAGTTCGCCCAAATCTACCAACAGAACAGCGATATGGCGTTTTTGGATGACTGGGGCTTCATTGCCTACGGCATCTCCCAAAACCTTAAAGAGGGCACCGTTGCCATCAAGGGCAGCTGTTCGGAAACGGGCCGTTGCTATTTTTATAAGTCGGGGAAACACCCGGTGCTTACCTCGGGGGCAGACTTGCTCAACTACAATCCCAATTGGAAGGGCATCGGCTTCATCGAGGAGCGCCTGGAGCAATGGTTCAATGAAGTTAACCATCCCAAAGCGCATTTGGGTTATCCCATTCTGGACCTCTTCCATTGGGAAGTGAGCACGGGCAGCTGGCAAACCCAAAATCAGTTGGAATGGGATATGGTGCACGAGACCTTTACCCCCTTCAACAACCGGGAACTTTTGGACACCATGCTGCGCATCGATCCAAAATACCGCTCCAAGCCCAAGAACTACCAACTTTATCGGGATACCATCAGCAAATTATGGCCGGAGGCATTGTCACAACCGGTAAACCCGCCCTCCACCATTGACTGGATCAAAACGGCCATCAAGTCCGTTTTGGTAAAGATGGGTATGGAAAAATACAACCATTAAAAAGTACCCTCCCACTGCACATTCATACAACAAACTTACCAGCACATGCCGTATCCCGTACCCATTGCCCTATTTACCTTTAAAAAACTAACCCCCCTTAAAAAGGCCATTGCCGCCTTAAAAAAGAACGACCTGGCCGCAGAGTCGGAATTGTTTATATTTTCCGACGCCGCGGCCAAACCCGAGGATAAAAAAGAAGTAGAGGAGGTACGGGAATATATAGCTACCATCACCGGCTTTAAAAAAGTGACGATAAACGAGGCCGCGGCCAATAAGGGACTGGCCAACTCCATTATCGTTGGCGTTTCCGAACTGTTGCAACGTTATGAAGCCCTCATTGTGCTAGAGGACGACCTGCTGACCTCCCCCAACTTCTTACGGTACATGAACGCCGCGCTCCGCTTTTATGGCCCTTATGAGGATGTACTCTCCGTTGCGGGCTACACCCCCCCCATTGCCCAGCTGCCAGAGGGATATGCCTACGACACCTATTTTACCCTCCGGGCCAGCTCTTGGGGCTGGGCCACTTGGAAAAAACAATGGGAAACGGTAGATTGGAGTATGGCTGGATTCCATGCCTTTAAGACCAACCGAAGGGAACAACGCAGGTTCAACCAAATGGGCTCGGACATGACCAGGCTTCTGAGCCAACAGGCAGCCGGGAAATTGGATTCCTGGGCCATTCGCTGGTGCTTTCACCAATTTCAGCATCAGTTGTACTCGGTATTTCCGGTGGTATCCAAAATCCAGAACATTGGCTTTGTGGCCGGGGCCACCCATACCAAGGGGCAGGATGCCCATAAACGCTTTGCCACCCCCTTGGATGCCGGAGATGCACACAAGTTCAACTTTTGCCCCAAGGTAGGGCTGGACAAACACTTGATAAAGCAGTTCGTGCGCCCGTACAGCTTTAAAGTGCGCTTGAGCTACAAAATAAAAAACATCCTTAACATATAAACCAGCTCACGATGATGGGTAAAAAGAAGATATTGTTCATTTTGCACGTACCCCCTCCGGTGAACGGGGCCGCCATTATGGGGCAATACCTGAAGGGCAGCAAAGTGATCAACCAACATTTCGAAACGGATTACATCAATTTAACCGCCTCCTTTACCTTGGATAAAATTGGTAAGGGCAGTCTGTATAAAACTAAGGTGGTCTATCAAATTCTGCGGAACACCTTCTTCGCGCTAAGGAAAAAATCTTACGACCTCTGCTATGTCTCGCTCACCACTCGGGGTACCGGTTTTTACAAAGACGTGCTGGTCGTGGCCCTGTTAAAACTACTCAACCAACGCATCATCTATCATTTTCACAATAAGGGGGTGAAGAAGTTTAGCAAAAAGAGGGTCAACCACCTATTGTATCGTTTTGTTTTTAAAAATACCAAGTGCATCTTGCTGTCCCCCAGATTGTACGCCGATATTGAAAGGTATGTGGATGAACGCAACGTCCATTACTGCCCCAATGGCATTGAAAATTCAACAAACCTTGATATTGAAATAGGGGAAGACAAAGGGGCTGATACCCCCTGTCAATTTCTATTTCTATCCAATATGATGCGGGAAAAAGGGGTCTTGGAACTGCTTAAGGCCTGCCGTATCCTAAAATTGAGGAATTTCTCCTTTGAATGCCATTTTATAGGGGCATGGTCCGACATTTCGAAAGATTTTTTTGAACAAACGGTGTCGGGGTTGGGGCTTGGCAAACAGGTGTTTGCCCACGGCAGAAAGTATCATCAAGAGAAATTCAAATTTTTTGCCCAGGCCGATGTGTTCGTATTTCCCACCTATTACCATAACGAATGTTTTCCCTTGGTCTTATTGGAGGCCATGCAATATGGGCTGCCTATCATCACAACCCCCGAAGGGGCCATTTCGGACATGGTGCTGCAGGGCAAAACGGGTATTTTAACCCCACAGAAAGATACGGCCGCCTTGGCGAACGCCATGGAAAAACTCTTGCGGAACCCGCTACAGGGCCAAAAAATGGGGGAAGCCGGAAAAAATCGATACCATCAGCGATACACCCTTTCCAATTTTGAGAAGCGTATGCAGGGAATTTTGCAGACCGTGATTGCCGCAAACCAAAAATGAATCCGGTTTGGGGGCTCAAGAAAGATAACAACAAACAATGACGCCATTAGCCACCATCCCGTGTTTGGGGTACCCCATCTTTTCAGACGAACTGGAACGACTTCCCAGGGATATAAAAATGGTCATTAACACCATAAACCAGTACTCCTATTGCATCGCCGAAAAAGACCCGAAGTTCAAACAGGCCCTGTTGGCCTCCGACGTGCTCTTGCCCGACGGGGTGGCCATCGTGGCGGCCGCCAAATGGCTCAACGGTAGCAGCATTCAAAAAATTGCCGGGGCCGACCTGCACCGGTTTCTTCTGCAACGGTTGAACGAACAGGGCGGGGCTTGCTTTTATATGGGCGCCACCGAGGACACCTTGCAAAAAATACGCCAACGCCTAGGAAAAGAATATCCAAACATCCGGGTGGGCAGCCATTCCCCGCCCTTTAAAGCGGAATTTACCACACAGGAAAATGCCGCCATCATTAAGGCCGTGAACACCTTTAAACCAGATGTGCTGTTCGTGGGCATGACCGCTCCCAAACAGGAAAAGTGGAGCGCACAACACATGGAGGCCCTGAGGGTGCAGGGGCCCATCTGTGCCATTGGTGCAGTCTTTGATTTCTACGCCGGAACGGTCACCAGACCGGGCCGCATCTGGCAACGGTGGGGCTTGGAGTGGTTGGGCCGCCTGATCAAGGAACCCAAACGGATGTGGAAGCGCTATATCTATTACGGCCTGATTTATGGGGGCCACCTGATCAAGGCCAAAATAAACCCAAAGCCAAGGACATGAAGCACAAAGAAAACCGGCGTCCCACCATTTTTAGTGGCTAAGGCAAAACCTGGGAGGCTCCATTTAAAGGTTTAAATAACGTGGTGACTGACGTCTTTAGAGGTGGAAGATTGCAAAAAACAGGGCTCTTCCCCTCATTTTCGAGGGGAGGTGGCCCCGACCTTTTCGTCGGGGTCGGAGGGGAGCCTTCGGGATGCAGGATTTTGAAGGTAGCCCATAATTTTACTAGCGGGACACAAGGCTGACAAAAGGATGTAGTTTTGTGAATTGCAACAGATAGCCGCGTCGCCTTCGCCCGTATTCCTGCTTAAATATAAGGGTTGGCTCCTCGCCATGACGGAAAAAAGAGAGCTTTAAGCCATAAGCTAAGGGTCTTGTGCTGTACGACCAGCAAATCTGGGTAAATGACAAAAAACAAAGATGGCAGGCTGAGTGCCCCCCTATGTTTCGTGCAAGCATTCGAAGACCCTAAAAACCCAGTACTTTTTTACTATACTGCTGCCAACTGAAAACCCGAACTTTTGACAGGTACCAATAAAAAGACCATAAAGGAACGCGGTGTTCTTGTTCTTCATCACTGAACCCACCGGTACACCACCTCGGTGAACCCAAACAGAATCAATTCCGCATTGCAAACCTATCTCAAAAATGGCCACGACCAGTTGCCAGCAGCTTCATTTTATGTAACTTGCCCCACAGAAACAAACCCATCCGGCCAAACGCATTCTTAATATGATTGGTCTAGAAAAACAACAGATCCTTTAAAGTAAAACTCCCCTATATGGCTAAAGAAGAATACAAATATCTCCCGGTGGTCGAGGAGCGCAATGAATTGGATCTGCGGGCCACCTTGGACAAATACAAAAGGTTCTGGCCATGGTTCCTGCTAATGACACTTGTGTTTTTGGCCCTTGCCATTACTTACATAAAACTAGCGCCCAAGCACTATACCAGCCTGGCCAGCATCATTGTAAAGGACGAGGAAAACAGCAGCAGTTCAGGAGCCTCCAATGCTTTTGACGTAAACCTTTTCAGCGGGATGAGCACCAACAGTATGGCCAATGAACTGGGCTTGTTAACCTCCAAACGCTTGATGTTGAACACTGTAAAAGCTCTGGATCTTAACATTCAGTATATGGATGATAGCCAGCTCATTCCCCAACAGCTTTACCGCAACAGCCCGATCAAAGTACAGGTCCTTCGCTTGGACGAAGCCAAATTGAGGCTGGCGATGGAAGAAGAAAATCACGTGTTCAGAGTAAGAAAATTGAATGAAAACCGCTTACAGCTGATTACAGAAAACACCGAAGCCGTCCTTGACACGGAATTCAATGCCCCCATTAGTTTAAGTTTTGTGGATTTTGTCATCCTCAATGCCAACGATGGCGAAACAGAAGCTAAGGAATGGTCCGATATCGTCTTGAAATTTTTGCCGGTGGGCGCTGTGGCTTCCGGATTCAGCAAGGCCCTTAAAGTAGAACTTTTGGACGAACAATCCACCTTGATTCAATTGAGCCTAACGCACAAAGTACGGCGCATGGCGGAGGATATCCTGAACCAATTGATTTTTGAGTACAACAAGGAGGCCATTGAGGACAAAAACCTCATTGCCAAGAACACGGCGGATTTTATCGATGAACGCCTAAGGATCATCAACAGCGAATTGGATAGTGTGGAATCGGGAAAGGAATCGTTTAAGGAGGTAAACCGGCTCACCAACATTGGCGCAGAATCGAACATGATGATCCAAAATGTGAGCGATTACAACCAACAGCGACAACAGGTGGAGACCCAGTTGGAGGTAACCGGCTCTATGCTGAGCTATATTGATTCCGGGGAAGACAACCTATTGCCCACCAACTTGGGCCTTGAGGGCGGTGGCAATGAATTTGTGAACGACTACAACGATTTGATTTTGGAACGGAATCGGCTGTTGGCGGGATCTACGGAAAAAAACCCCTTGGTGGTTCGCTTGAATGAACAATTGGGACAGTTGCGCTCCAACGTAAAGGCCAGTTTGCTGGCCCAAAGGCAAAACCTGATCATCAACCAGGACAATCTACGCCGTATGGCGGGGGCCTTAGGTTCCCAAATTTCCAGAGTACCCGGACAAGAACGTCAGGTACGGGGCATTGAACGCCAGCAGAACATCAAGGAATCCTTATACCTCTACCTTTTGCAGAAGCGCGAGGAAAACACCCTGGAACTCTCGGTCACCGGGCCCAAGGCCAAGATTGTGGACAGCGCCTACAGTTCCAATGGGGAGATTTTCCCCAGTCCCAAAATTGTCTTGGGGGCTGCTATTATCCTGGGCTTGCTGCTTCCCTTTCTGGTGATTCGCGGCAAGGAACTGCTCAATGATAAAATACAGACCCGGGAAGATCTGGAAAACCTGAACAAGGACATTCCCATTGTGGGCGAACTGCCCAGCATTGGCAAAAAGGAAGATGAGCTGGTGAGGGAAAACGACCGCTCCGTACTCTCGGAGGCCTTCCGTATCCTGTCTGCCAACCTGCAGTACCTGCAGACCAGACCCAAGGAAGGCCAGCGGGGGATTTCCATTTTTGTGACCTCCACCATCAAAAGCGAGGGTAAGACCTTTGTGGCTACCAATTTGGCCATCACCCTTTCCTTGACCGGAAAAAAAGTGGTGCTGGTGGGCGGCGACCTAAGGAACCCCCAACTGCAGCGCTACCAAAAAAACCTGAGAAAGGTGTTGGGCGTAAGTGACTATTTGGTGAACAAGCAACAGGAACTGATGCATCTGTTACAGGAAACCGACCTGAACGAACACCTGCGGATTCTGCCCTCGGGGAGCATCCCCCCCAATCCAGCGGAATTGCTGCAGAAAAAACGGCTGGGCGAGCTGTTTGACGAGTTGGAGCGGCGATTCGATTACGTCATTGTGGATACGGCTCCGGCCCTCCTCATTGCAGATACCTTCCTCATCAACAAATACGCGTCCCTTACCCTTTATGTGACCCGGGCGGGCTTTACCAAAAAGCGCCTAATGGATTTTGCCATCGAGGCCAAGCAAACCGGAAAACTGAAGAACATGAGCTTGGTGCTAAACGATGTGCCGCTTATGAATTTGGGCTATGGCAGTAAGTATGGCTATACCTATGATGGTTAGTGGGTAGTTGGTAAAGGGAAGTTTTAGAGTGTATGGAGTACTTAGTCAAAAGTGTCCTGCTGTAGCTAACGCATTTTCAATTTTTTAAAATCTTCGCTCTTTGAAATTTGTAATGCTTCTCTGTTAAACAGCTCATTTACAGGTACTTTATAAAAAGTAAAGACGCTCAGGATTTGTAGCATCTCGTGCATACTTTATTGGATTTGGTAGTGGTGCCTGGCAATTGCCACGATCAGTTAAGTGCCATGGCGACCCAGGTCTGCGACTTGACGGCATTCTCGTTCTCGTCCCAGAACACCTTGATTCCAAGGTGCTGTTTTATCCATCGAAAGAAAATCTCGATCTTCCATCTCGGGCGGTAGAGCAGCGATATTTTCTGCTCCTCCATATCCATGTGGTTCGTCAGCAGCAGGATGGCCTTGCCCGTTTCAGGGTCTTTGGTCCTGATGCGCCTGAGTTTTATCGGGTAGGCTTGCCTTGACCCTTGAACGACCGGTTCACCGATATGGTTACAGATGATGTCTTGCTGGCCGCTTTTCGGCCTTGAGTACTGGCGCTTGAACCTTAGCGGGCTTTTGGCGCGGATGACAAGGAAGGCAGCCGATCTCTCGATACGATAACGTAGACCGTAGACTAGCACCCGTTTAAAAACACCGGCAGTATACCAATTAAAGTCGATTAATGTATTCAAAATGGCTAATTAACGTTCTTATTTTAAAACATTTAGGTAGTTCATCGAATAAATTGAACATTATAGCGTTTATGTTCGAATAATAAATAATTTTGAATTTCAAACTCCTACCTACGTTATGAAATTCGTCCCCAGTTTTCCACCCCATCCCTTGCACAATTCCCTGTTATTTGTGTTTTTTTTGGTAACATCCTGCAGTAAAGACAGTGATTTGCTAGCCGAGTACGTGGCGCTGGCCCCCAATGACAAGGAGGTAGCCGTGGATGATGCCTTTACCTTACTCCCGAACAGCCAAACAATTCTGGACGTATTGGCCAATGATGGCTTCTCCGATACCCAGGGAACCACCATCACAAATGTTTCCAACCCCAGCCAGGGAACAGTCACCCTAAACGACGATAATACCCTGACCTATGTTGCACCAAACATTCCGCAGCCTATGACCGATACCTTTATCTATATCGCCCAAAATCAAGGCAGCAATACCCAACCGAACCCAGCGACGGCTACTGTTACCATCACCGTAACGAATCATGGCGAGAATTTTTTATATACCAACGAGGCCAAGGCGGTGCTTCAACAAAGATTTGAAAATGGTTTTGTATTTGGTCCCGGGTTCAATGATGACATTGCCCAGGTCCGCTCTTTTGCCACATCCTTTATGCAAGACCCCGGGGAGCATAGGCCAATCTTTGGGGAAAAGGATATGTCACAGAGCTTTAATGGTAAAATTAACAGGGAAGGCCATAACCTGCACACCACCGCCGTCTATGCCTACGCCGTAGATGACGTAAAAATGGCCAATGCCGTTGCCTCGGAAATATTGGCCATTGTGAACACCAACGACCTATACACGGGTTATTGGAACAACTCCCATACCCTGCGCTGGGACAACCAGCCGGAAAACCATTGGATCATGGCGAGCAAGGCCCTAAAAATGAAGGACAGTTACAACTTTGTAAAAAAACTGGAAACGGTGCTCACCGAAACCGACAAGACCAATATTGCCGATTGGTTCGCCAGATTTGCCCATCTCTGCCACGAAGGGCTCAAGCAGAGGCTGGACAATGCTTACTTTGGCACTGGTTGGGACGCCGATCATTTTCCCGACCCATACTATAGGGGAAGATTGTCAGGATATGCCCCTCCGGTGCAAGACGCGCAGGGCAATGACCTTTTCCAGGTCACCATTGCCCAAGACGTTTACAACAACAGGTTTTGGGACATTGTGGGCTATGTACATTCCTGGGCCGTTGAAAACAATGATGTGGAGAGGGAAACATATACCAGAAATTTTTTTAAGGTATGGCTCAAATACGGGGTTTTCCCCGATGGCACCGTTTGGGAAATGTCCAGGGCCACGGAGAGCACGCCCTTTGCCGGTATTGCTTACTCTTGGATCAGTACCGAGGCTGCGGTAAGGATGGCCCACACGGATGCCATGGCAAACCATTTCCCCAATGACAGGCTTTACGATTACAGAACGGCCGATGGTGTCCTGAACGGCTCCACCACCATTTCCGATACTCCGTATGAGGGCACGAGCACCACGGACGGAACAACGGAAAAAAGCCTTTTAAAGGTGATAAAGGCACTTTCCAAATACTTGAGAAGCACGGCAGATGGGGGTTGGAACGATGTCAGGTTTTTCAATGGCACAGCATTGAACTCAGTGGGCACTTCACAACCCTCGGCCATTCCCGCTATGGCCAACCTATACTATAAAGACCAAGATTTGGTAGATCTCTACACCTACAACCAAGATGTGGGCTATCCGGCCAAGCAGAGTTTTGGCGGTGGCTACATGTCCGGTGTTTGGGACAAGGATTCAGGAGGTTGGGGAAATCTGATATTTGGCTCTATGTGGTATGATCTGGAAAATCAATTCTTTAATTGAACCCGAAACCCATCCCCTACTTTTTGGAGGTGCACCGCCACCCGGGAAAGATGTGCCGCATCTAGGCAAAGCTACCCAAATTTTTTTTTGCCAAGCCCTTGGCGTTCTGCCCTTGCCCCCCAGGGCATTGAATAGAACGCAATTACCCAAAACAACGGTTTCTCGGCGTTCTGGCTCATTGCCGTTGCAACGGTCCTTGCCCCACTACTGCTCAACCACCCGGCAGGGCCCGGATCAAAAAACGGGAAATTTGATCGCGATTGCTCCGGTACAATTTCAAATAGGTGTCCCAGTTCTGTTTACTGGCATTGACCTCCCGCACCCGCAACTGCATGCGCTGCAACACTTTCATCTTGGGCACCACCTGGTAGGCCACGTTTTCCACGGTGCCCTTGGAGGGTAGCCGCACCCCACTGAGCAAAATGGGGTTGAGTTGAAACTCCTGGGCCTTGTCGGCCGCATCAAAATAGTAAAAATGGATGTCCAGCACATAGTTGAGGCGTTGCTTGGCCGCGCTTAATTTGGCCTGTGCATGATTGAGCTCGTAGGCCTTGAGACCCAGGTAATGGTATCCCTCCACATTGCCCACTGCTCCCAACGCAAACTCCAACCGGGACAATAGCACTTCCTTGCCCTGGGCATCGGTGCCCCTTTTTTCAAAAATCAGGGTACGGTTGGGGTCCAGCTCCCTGAAAGTGCCGTTGGCATCAAAAAAATCGAGATGGGCCGCATATTCCTTATTGTAATTGTCCGGATCGTAAAACAGCTTGGAGGCTTCATCCACCAAAAGGGGAATGAGGTTGGACGCTATTTTGAGCAGTCCCAGGTTAAAAACCTCATCGCCGGATTCCTGCGCCCCCTCAAAACGCAATTGGGAACGCACTTGCTGCATGCTCGTCTTTTCTATTCCGTTTCCGTTGCTTCTATAATACGTTTCGCCCTGCGCAAACAAGGGTTGGAGCGCCGCTGCGCAGAGGCAAAAGCCAAAGAGCAGATTTGCGGTGTTCTGTTTTGGATGTTTCATCGTCTTATGGTTTTTTAGCTTCAAAATAGGGTTTTTGGTTTGGCTATTGCCGGTGTTTTTTGGGACCAGGGACCAACAACCCAACACTCCGCCCTTGACACGGCCAGCGCCCATCTCCAGAAGGCCACGTTGCGGGGAACTTGGTTCCCGCGTTTAAACAACATCTGGGCTCCACGCCATGACGGCGCTGAAACAAGGGACAAACATCAAGAACAGGTAAAGGAGACAAAAGCCAAGAGAAAAGACTTAGGATTTTAGGACCAATGGCAAAAAAAACCAAGGCCCAGTAAAAATACATCCGTACCAATTGGAAAAACAGCTTCTCACAACTCCATACCCAATATTTGATGCTCCGTACCAACCACTGCCCTTTCAGCCAAAATCGTACTTGCGTTCCAGGGCGTAGCGAAGCAGTTCGCCCTTTCCCTTCAGGCCCAAAATGCGGGCCATGTTCTTTCGGTGGGTATCCACGGTATGGATGCCTATAAAGAGCTCATCCGCGATTTCACGGGAGGTCTTGCCCAGGGCAATGAGCTTCAAAATCTCTCTCTGCCGCTTGGTGAGCACCCCTTTTTTTGTATTGCCCCGGCTGCCGCCATCCGTAAGGTGCAGGCTGGGATCATAGAAAGTAGTGCCCCCGGCCACGGCATTTATGGCCTCCAATACGGTCTTCAAGGCGGTGTTCTTGAGCACATAGCCGGTGGCTCCGGCCGCCAGCATCTGGGTCACGGCCTCTTCCTGATCGAACATGGAAAATGCCAATACCTGTACGTGCGGAAATTCTGCCTTGATGATCTTGGTGGCCTCAATACCGTCCATTCTGGGCATGCGGATATCCGTGACCACCATATGGGGCTCTTTTAGCCGCGCCAGCTTTACCAGGGCGGCACCGTCATTTACGGTGCCCACGATCTCTATGTCCTCTTCATACCTCAATAGAAGCTCCAAACCGTCTATCAAGGACTGGTGGTCTTCGGCTATGGCCAATCGTATCATAATGGAATGTCTATTATTACCACCGTCCCGTTCTCGGGGCCCGATTCTATGTTCATGTTACCGTGCAAATGGGCCACGCGCTTGTCTATGCTCCGGAGTCCCATTCCCTTTGCCATAGAGGTGCTGCCCACATCAAAGCCCCGGCCATTGTCTTCCACCAAAATGTTGAGGATGTCGCCGTGGTTGGTGATGTGGATGTTCACCTCCGTGGCGGCCGCGTGCTTAATGACATTGGTAATGAGCTCTTGCACCATGCGAAACAGGGTGAGTTCCATACTGTTCTCCAAACGGGCCTCCAGGCCATGGTCCATAACGTGTATGTGCAGGTCTTTGGCAACGGACACCTTGCCGGCCATTTGGCGTACCGCCTGCAACAGGCCTTTCTTGGCCATAAGTCCGGAATTTTTCGCATGGGCAATAGCCCGGATCTTTCCATAGGCCTCGTTGATCAACTCCTCGGTTTTCTCCAGGCTGCCGCCCGTACGTTCCCCTTTTTTTTCCTTAAGGGCGTTGAACTGCATCTTCACGGCCGCCATAAGGCTTCCCAGATCGTCATGGAGTTCATTGGCCACCCGTCTCCGTTCTTTTTCCTGTCCCTGAATCATCGCGTCTATGGTGCTGAGCTCTTGTTCCTTGAGCAGGGTGGCCACTTTCTGTTCTTCAATGACCTTGCCCTGCTCTGCCACCAACTGTTTGCGCTTGGCGTTCTTTTGTGCCAATATCGCGATCATGGCCACGGCCAACAGCATCCCTCCCAGAAAAATGGCCCATTTCCTGTTGGTGGCCGTGCTGGCCTGCAACCGGAGCTTGTCCAATTTTAGCTGATCGGTCTCATTGCGCACGGTGAGGAGCGCCGTCTCCAAGGTGTTCCTCTTGTAACCCAAGAGGTATTCCGTCTCCACGGACTGCTGCAGGTAGTGGTAGGCACTGTCATACTGTCCCTGCTTCTCAAAAATCAAAGAGGCCAAGCGGGTATCGTAAAAAGCATCCCACAAGTTGTTGGACTTGCCCTTTCTGTAAAGGTTGAGATAACGCCAGGCCTGAGGTAGCTCGTCATGCTCGTAATGTACGGCCGCCAACTGCCAGGCCACCGAGGCCCGGAAGGGGCCGTTATTGTCCTTTTGGGCCGAGAGGCTATCTGCCCTGAGAAAAAATCCAAGGGCTCTTTCCTTATCCCCCTCAATTTTGTGGAACATGCCCTTCTCAAAGTAGTAGCTGGGAAAAAAAGGATGGGTCTTGGGCAATTTTTCAAAAATGGAGTCCAAGCGTTCAAACTGTGCGTAATACTGGGCATCCACCCGGTCCAGATCGTCATCCCCCTTGGAGAGAAAGACAAGTTGATACATAATGAGCAGGGCCTTGTCCGCAGCGTCCGTGCCCAAGGCCGCAAAGCGTTCCAAATAAGGCTTGTACTGTTTGCCGCCAATGAAAATTTCCCTTGAAAACAGATTTAAAATTCCGATGAGGGCAGCCTTGGAAAAAATGGCGTTGTTCATGTCCTCGGCCATCTTCAGGGCCTCGGAAAAACGCTTAAAGGCCTCCAAATGGTCTGGGATGTTCCCTTCCGAAAAGTGATATCCGGCCACCATATGCCTTGCAAACTCCGTTCTCCTATCCCCCTTATTGCCCTGCGCCAACAGAAAGTCCGGTGCGGGCTTCCTCTGGGCCATCATTTTGGCCAGTTCCATTAGGAGGGAGCGCAGCTCGGGAACCCGTACTTCCTCCGCAACCAACTGGGCCTTGCCATAGTCCTTGTTCTTGGCGGCATCAAAAAAAGCCTCCATTGCAGGGGTATTGGCCCAAAGCAGGGCACCCCAGAGAAAAAATATGCAAAACAAGGACCTAGCCATTTAAAACACCACTTTGTTAAAACTGTGCCTACAGCGCCTTCCCGGCAGAGACAGGGCGATCTCTCCCTTGTAGCCGTCTCCCTGTGCCCTTTCCCCTTCCCTATCGTAATCTTGTTTGCGCACCACGTGCCTGCCATCCTTGTAAAAGAACTCAAAATCGAACGCTTTGCCGTTATCGGGATCACAGGCCACCCGGCCGTCTTCCAGGAACACCGCCCGGCCATCTTTCCCCAACCTGGGGAACATGGGATTGAGCTGTCTTTGGGAATGCAGGTAGCTGCCCTTTTCAAAATGGATGTGCGCCAATGCTTGCCGATCTAAGACCAAAGTGGTCTGCTGGCTCATGGCACGGGTGTATATTTTAAAGACCAGCCCATCCTTTGATGGTCCGCTGCCCACCACCACGCTGTCAATGCCAATGAAGTAGATGGGCTTGTAATTCACCACCTCAAACGATATGCGCTCCAGGGTGCGGTATCGAGCCCCAAGGGAAGACTTTCCCATCTTGATGGACGCATAGATGCCGTAATTGGTGCCATAGCTTTGGCCGGCCATGAGCAGCTGCTTGCGTTCATCCTTAAAATCGATGGTGGAGGTGTAGGCACCCAAACCGGATTTCCTTTCCACCACCCAGGTCGGGGCATCACCCAGCACCGCTCCCTGTTTCTGAGCGCTGGAGGGTAGTGAAAAAGCGAGGAACACTAGAAAAAAAACAAAAAAGAGGTGGCTGGACAATTTCATGATCAGGTGGTTTTAATTCGATGGGAAATTGGCTTTTTTCCCTGGTCGTTTCCATACCCGTTAACAGGTATTTTCAAAAGATAAGGAAATCTTTGGGATTGGAAAGGGAAAGGGATGCCTTTGGAAGGGTTCAAGGGAAGGGCTGGCCCACCGTCAAAAATCGGCTTTCCCGTTTGTCGTTACCTTTGGCAGGCACGGCCCCAACCCCTGAAATTTGGCACCAAAAAAGTGGTGGGCCCTGGCCATTGGGGACCCGACATTACCAAGCTACCATCATCTTCCCGTTTAAAAAAACAACCCCAAAATTCTTTAGTGCGCCGCGTAGCAGGCATCAAAGACAAAGCGTTTCTTGGTCTGGTGGAGGTGGTGCAGGGCCATGAGATCGTCCCTGAAGTCGGGGTGCACGGTCTTCACGGTCTCTTCCTTATAGGCTTCCAAGCTAAGGTGGTGTATCCGATTAATGTTCAGCGCCTTCCCGTAGATGCCCTGCACGGTGTGCTGGGAGGGGCGGTACACCATGCCGTTCTCCTCAAAAAGGGCACCGGCGCCGCGGGCCGCACGTGTATCCATGAGCACGGGATTCTGCTGGTGGGGCGTGAGCTGCATGGTGTCAAAATCGTCCACCCTGTAAATGTGCAGCTCATTGGCAAAACTTACACTGGGCTCATCGGATTTGTTCACAAACAACCACTGCACCCCGTCCATATCGGTATAAAAAGTGGCATCGGCCACGCGTTCGCCCTCAAAAGCGGTGGCGTGGAGTTCCCATTGCAAAGGAAATTTAATGCACCTGTAGATTTGAAGCCGTTCGTTCTCACTGGATTCGGGCATCATGTACCACTGGCCCTTATGCTTAAAGACAAAGGGATAGGACAAGTGGTAGTCCGTCACCAGCACATCTTGCACGGGGCCCACCTCATTGCCCAACAGTGGGGCACAGCAGATCTTGCCCAAATTACGGTCGTACTCAAAACTTTCAAAGAAAATATGGTCGCCCTCCTCGTGTTCCACCAGGAAGGGATCGGCCCAAAACTCGTTCTTCGGCAGGGGCACTGGGGCTATTCTGGCAATATCGGCATCCAAAAAGGACCCGCTGCCCAGAAAGAGGGTCCAACACTCATAGCGCGTTCCCAATAGCCTGTGCTTAATTTTCTGAAAGCTCTTTTCCAAAAAGGTTGCTGAGAACCGGGTGCAGTAAGGCAATACCGTGCCCAAGCCCCCCTTTTCAAGTGGTCCATCCACAGGGACAGCCAAAGCACTGGAATGGACCGATCGCCCGTTGAGCAGCCCATTGATATGTTTCACGATCAAGGAAACACTGCTCTCCTCCACCATTTTTTTGGTTCTGGCATAGGACCAACTGATGTTAAAAAAGGCCGAATCCAACAGAATCTGCTCCCCCAGCGCATGCCTAGAGGCGTAAAGGTTCACGGCCACCCCATCCTTGCGCATGGCCACCTCCCGAAACCCATAGGACGTATTGGGACCGAGGGTTTGGTCTTGGCTGCCAAGGGACCAAATACCGTGCGCCACGCTCTTGGGCACGGTGCCCGGAAACCCGTTAAAATCGGTCTGAAAGATAAGGCCTATCCCAGCGGACGCCAATTGGGCCTCGTCTTCTTCTGAAAAAACGGGGTTCCCGCCCTGTTCATAAGGGCTCAGGAAAAGCTGCTCTGCCTGCTGCAAGCGCTGCAGACATTGGGCACGGTCCAGAGTGGGGGCAAAAGGGAACAGCTTGCGCTCCAAACCCTGTTGCAGGGTAAAGAGCAGCCTGGAAGCGGGCGTACCCAGCACCCCGTTGAATCGCGCGCCTTGCAGGACACTGGGGCTAATGGGCTTGGTGAGCACCACCAGCGCCACCTGGTCGTGGTTCAGCAATAGGTCCATCACCCTTAGCTTCCAATGGGGCATGGTCTCCAAATCACTTATCAATATGCCTACTTTCATCATTCAGTTCCTTTAGGTGCACACAGTGTTCCTGCATCCCAGGGGAAATGCCTTACGCACGGCAGCTTGGGACTCCCAATGGCAACGACCGAACAAGGTAGGGCAATATTGGAACCCAGCCCGCACTTTTGGCCCAATGCCCGGATTATTCGGTAATGGACCCATTTTGTGGGCCTAGGGCATTGCTTGCCCGTTCTGGAAAAAAACAAGGTCATCCCTTGGCAAAACAAACCGGGTTGGCGAAAATACCCTTCATTGGGTATGGCAGGGCGAAGCAGGGCCCCTTATCTTTACCCTAGCGAAAAATGAAACAAGACGCCCCCGGTCGTGGCCTGCCATCTGGCAAATGGCAACAATACAGAACCAAACATATGCCCACGATGGACAACCATTTCAACTTGGCCCACTTGGCCTCCAAAAGGGTGACGCTCTTTTTGGAATCGTATGGCCTCACCAAACTGGAGCTCCTTTGGCTGTGCAAGCACCATAGTTGCCCTGGTAAGAACGATGCTGGCGCACTAAGCGCTCTTTTTTATGAAGACAGTGCAGAAAAAAAAAACCGAAAATGAAGCCAAATGCGCTTGGTAACGCCCCATGAAAGGGGTGTCCCGCATTAGGCCATCTTTAGGCAGTGTGCCACCGGGAGCAAAAGACCTTGTGGTGCCATAACAATATAGGGAACCGCCCAACCAAAAACCGGATGCATCCGGCAGACAGCACGCCAAAAGCTGTTTTTGTTGGTGGGTTCCATGCCTTTTGAACAAAAAAATATGTCCCGCCAAAAGGGAGCACGATGGGATCGGGGGAGACCGGAGTGCTTTCCGGTGCGGGACATTGGTCTTTTTTACAAGGTCCACAGCACCCGGAACGCCTGCAACACAAAACAAGACGCCCCAGGCTTGGGCTCCGGTTTCCGGTGCAACGGCATACAAAGCTGGCCTTTGATGCCCCAGCGGGACCGGTACTTCCCCCACAAACCACATCCCAGCAGTTCCCTCGTCTTGGCAGGCCCCAACCTCCCCTTTCATCTCCCACACCTTACACGATCCTTCTTTATTTCATACCTTAGTGGAGATTATGTGGGTTTTGGGAACCTTGGCCAAGGGATGGCCCTTGAGGCTGTGAAGACCTGCCAATGGGAACGGAAAAAGGCGGTTTATGGCCGATGGAGATAATTGGTGATGGACCCTGGATCGATGCCCTCCAGAACGAGGAAATAACAGAAGAAGTGGGCAAAACCGAGGTTTACGCACTGGCCCGATGACCTTATGTGCAAAAAAAGACAGGGTGCCCAAGGTATGCCATCAAAGGATGGGCCAGGGGACAGGAACACCCCAAATTGGCCAATACCCGATGACCCCAAGGGACGCCCCGGTGGAAGACGACGAGACCCGAAAAGGGAAGGACGGCATGCTGGTTTCAACCTCCGCCAGGGGACCACAACACCCGCATTGTAATGGATGGAACACAACACGGGCAGGGACAGAAAGAAACCCAAACCCCGTGACCATGCCCAAAAAGGGGCACGTGCACCCGGAAAAACACGAAAGGCCAGGGGCGTGCACAGGAAGCACCTTAACCTTTTTTGGGCTATTTGCCCCCGCCCAATATCTTGGCCTGGACCCGAAAAGTGCGGCCCACGATGACTAACTTTGGAAAAAAATACGCTCAATGGACACATCGCAGAAACGCAACACCTCTGCCACGGGGGAAATAAAATTTACCGGCATCAGAACCACCGCCCCGGCCACCCACGCCGCCGGGGTGGAAGGCATAAAAGCGGCCATGGCCCACGCCTTCAAGGAAATGGGGGTGGCAAGATCCTTTTCTGCCCTGGCACAGATGAACCAAACCGAAGGTTTTGACTGTCCCGGTTGCGCCTGGCCCGATCCCGAAAAGCCCTCCAAACTGGGGGAATTTTGTGAAAACGGGGCCAAGGCCTTGGCAGAGGAGGCCACCCACCTTACGCTGGACCGCCACTTTTTTGCGCAACACAGTGTGGAGGCCCTCTCCCAATGGAGCGACTACCGGATAGGGAAAAGCGGTAGGCTCGTTGAGCCCATGGTGCTGCGCCCGGGAGCGGTGCACTACAGCCCCATCTCCTGGCAAGAAGCCTTTGAGCTCATTGCCGGGCACTTGCGCCAACTGGACACTCCCCACCAGGCCATGTTCTATACCTCCGGACGATCCAGCAACGAGGCAGCCTTTCTCTACGGGCTCTTTGTGCGGGCCTTTGGCACCAACAACATGCCGGACTGTAGCAACATGTGCCACGAGAGCAGCGGCGTGGGGCTCTCGGAAACCTTGGGCATAGGTAAGGGATCGGTGACCCTTGAGGATTTTAACAAGGCCCAAGTGATCATGATCCTGGGGCAGAACCCCGGCACCAACCACCCCAGAATGCTCTCGGCACTCCAAAAATGCAAGGATAACGGCGGTAAGATCATTACCGTGAACCCCTTGGAGGAAGCCGGCCTGGTCCGCTTTAAAAACCCACAACAGCTCAAGGGCATTACCAAGGGCACCGTGCTCACGGACCTCTTTTTGCCCGTAAAAATCAATGCCGATGTGGCCCTGATGAAACTGTTGATAAAACGGTTGGCCCAACGCGACCAAGCCGGGGAGGCCGTTTTTGACCATGCATTCATCCAGACCCATACCGAAGGATACGAGGCGCTGATGGCCGACTTGGAAACCTATTCCGAAGCCGCGCTGCTGAAGGCCTGCGGGGTGGCCTCGGACCAAGTGGATGCGGCAGTGGAGCTGTTGGCCAAAAACGAAAGAATCATCATTTGCTGGGCCATGGGCCTTACCCAGCACAAAAATGGCGTGGACAACATCAAGGAACTGGTAAACCTGCTGCTGTTAAAGGGAAGCCTGGGCAAGGAAGGCGCCGGCACCTGCCCGGTGCGGGGGCACAGCAACGTGCAAGGGGATCGCACGGTGGGCATCATGCACTACGTATCGCCCACATTGAACGCCTCCATAAAGAAAGTGTTTGGTTTTGATGCCCCCACGGAAACCGGGCTGGACACTGTGCACGGGCTGGAGGCCATGCACTCCGGTGCGGTAAAGGTGTTCATGGCCCTGGGGGGCAATTTTGTCTCGGCCGTATCGGACACCCATTATGCCGCCGCGGCCATGAACCAATGCGAGCTTACCGTGCAGGTGAGCACCAAACTGAACCGAAGCCACCTCATCACCGGAAAAACCGCCCTGATCCTACCCACCCTGGGCCGCTCCGAACAGGATATCAAGGACGGAAAGGCGCGCTTTCTCACCGTGGAGAACAGCATGGGCAAAGTGCACCGCACCAAAGGGGTACTGCCGCCCAAGGCCCATGGTTTAAAGAGCGAACCGGAAATCGTGGCAGGCGTTGCCAGCGCGTATTTTGGGGAGGGACATCCGGTACCCTGGGCTTCCCTGGGGAACGATTATGCCCTGATCCGCAAGAAACTGGGCGAAGTGATCGCCAGCTTCCGGGACCTTGAGGAACGATCCAAGGGTACGGGCTACTACCTGCCCAACAATGTACGCCAGCTGGACTTTTCAAAACTGCCCAACGGCAGGGCCCGCTTTAGCCTCTGCCCACCGGCGGAACACCAGATGGAACCGGACGATTTTCTGCTGATGACCATTCGCTCCCACGATCAGTTCAATACCACCATCTACGGGCTCAACGATCGGTACCGGGGCGTTTACAACGAGCGTAGGGTACTGTTCATGCACCCCGAGGACATGAAGGAGCGCGGTTTTGCCGAACGCGAGGTGGTGGACCTCAGCAGCCATTACGATGGCAAGGAGCGCCGGGCAGAGCAGTTCCTTGTGCTTCCCTATGCCATTCCCAGGGGCAACCTGGCGGCCTATTTTCCGGAGACCAACGTACTGGTGCCCCACAACCATTACGCAAAAAAGAGCCATACGCCGATCAGCAAATCGGTCATTGTAAAGGTAAAAGGGAGGAGTGGTCAGTCTTTAGTGGGTAGTGGGTAGTGGGTAGTTTGTAATGAGAAGTTTGTAGTGGGCAGTGGTGTTTTTTTTGATTTGAAAAGGGAAATGTACAGTATTGTCGATATAGAGACCACCGGGGGTGGCAAAGAGGGGCACCGGATCACGGAAATCTCCATCTTTAGGTTCGATGGACAGCGGGTGGTGGACGAGTTTACCTCACTGGTGAATCCGCAGTGTCCTATTCCGGGCTTCATCACCGGGCTTACCGGAATAGACGATGCCATGGTGCGCCGGGCCCCACAGCTGCGGGACGTTGCCCCAAAAATCATGGCCTTGACCCAAGATGCCGTATTTGTGGCCCACAACGTGAACTTTGACTACAATATCATAAAAAGGCAACTGAAGCTATTGGGCATTGATTTTTCCAAAAAAAAAACTGTGCACCGTACGCCTCTCCAGAAAACTGTTGCCGGGCTACCATTCCTATAGCTTGGGGAAGCTTTGTGCCGCCGTGGGCATACCCCTGTCCGATCGGCACCGTGCCCGCGGGGATGCCAAGGCCACGGTGCTGCTCTTCCAAAAGCTCTTGCATTGCCCCAATGCCGATGCCGTTTTTAAAAAATTCCTGAACGCCCGCTCCCAAGAGGCCACCCTACCCCCGGCCCTGCCCCGATCGGAATTTGAGAAACTACCGCAGCGCACCGGCATTTATTACTTTAAGGATGCCAAGGGAAAGATCATTTATGTGGGCAAGGCCATAAACATAAAAAAAAGGGTGCTGGGACATTTCTATGACAAAAAGCAAAAGGAACAGCAACTCTGTGCGGATACCGCTTTTCTGGACTTTTGTGAAACAGGGAGCGAGATCATTGCCCTCTTGTTGGAAAGTGCGGAGATCAAACACCATTTCCCCAAGTACAACCGGGCCCAAAAACGTACGGTACAGCCCTACGGCATCTTTAGCTACGAAGACAGGAACGGGGTACTGCACCTGGCCTACAACAAACTTAAGATGGCGCCCAATGCGCTGGCCACCCTGTACAGCCCAACGGAATGCCGGGCGTTTATGGAACGTTTGTGCGAAACCTTTGGGCTGTGCCCCAAGTACTGCCACCTGCAGGAAGGCGTGGCCCATTGCAGCCATTACAAGATTGCCCAATGCGTGGGCATCTGCAGGGACACCGCCCACCGGGAGGCCTACAACCAGCGCGTGCGCACGGCCATTGAAAACCTGGCCGAAAAGGAGGGGGATTATGTGCTGCGCACCTCGGGAAGGCACCCAGAGGAAGAGGGCTTTGTGCTGATCCAGGCCTTCCGGTACCGCGGCTATGGCTATGTGCCCAAAGCGCAGACCGTGGCACGCCTGGCCGACCTGGAACCTTTTCTCGTTGAACAGAAGAACACCCTGGAGGCACAGCGCTTGGCCGAGGGCTACCTGAGGAAATATCCAAACCGCGCCGTGCCCCTGGAAGCGGCGCCGTTTTCGTTGGGCTAAACCTGGTGCCAAAAACCGCTCGGCACAGCACGTACCGGCAGGGACTTTGAAAAACGACACAAAAAAGCGGCAAAAGCCAGCGAACGGGGTACAAAAAGGAACAGGGGAAAAGCATAAAGACCGGACCAAGAAGAAGGGAAGGCCTAATCTTTCATTTTATGGTACATCTTCACGATGAAGTAAAACCACGCCATAAAAACCAGCGCGACAATAATTGAGTAAACTAACACAAATTCCACTATTTACGGTATTTCAGGTAATTCATGAACCCTAGGATGGTGGGTGCCCATAAGCCTATGAATATGGCCTCCAATTTCTCGCCCTGCAAAAATCGCACTTCTGCAATGACAATGATGGAAAGGACAACCAAAAGCAATAAAACGTTCATTAATCCGATGCGGCGTACAAAATTCTTTAGCATAGCTTACGGACTATTTTATAAAGTTAATAAATAAGCGCGGGAACAGCCCCATACTTTTTAAGTTTTTTTTAACAAATCGACCAACGGTAGCCCAGTGTGCCTTTTTTGGGGCAAATGGCACCCAAAGAATGGGCTCCGGAACCGGTGACCGGCAGTTGGCACGAACAGGGGCAGCCGCCCTGGCCCCCGCCAAAAATGGGCCCGTTTGGGTCTTAAATATATGTTTTTCCCCTGACCTAAGCCCCATGGGCACCCTAAATTTAGAATGTACCCGCGTAATGGGGCCCATACCCGGGCGTTGTGCCAAACACCGTAAAGCCCTCTTTTGCGGCAAGGAGGGAACCGCCCAAAGCAAGGAAGGCCCCTTCCCGGTGCCTTGAAAAAATACCAGGGCCCCAGGCCCGTATGGGTACCAAAAAGAAATTGGGCATGCCCTTATGCCTTTTCACTAGGGGCAAATACCCATTACCTTGCGGGTTGGCGCAAACGGCCCACTTGGACAAAGGCGCTTAACGCGTTGGGAACGGATGGTGCCTTGACCGTTACGGACGGTGCACCGCAGACCGGCCCATAAATCTTTTTACAGATTGGGCTTTTAGACCTACAAACACGTCTCTTTGGGTCGCAAAGTGGATGTTCCAACGGATATTTTTGGCCGGGCCCGCCCTGTGGGCAAAGCCCTCCTTTTCCCTCTGCGGGCGCGCCCAAGGAAAGGCCCTAAGAGTCTTCCTTCTTCTTGCCGCTGTTCATTAGGCTAATGAGCACACTGACCAAAATAATGCACACCAAGGCGAATACGGCGATCATGATAATGCCATTGTTCCAGTTGACCAAGGGAAGTAAACTAACCATAACTATTCGTTTTTTAACATGAATCTGTTTCGATGGAACCATAGGGCCTTGTCCTTCACGGGCCGGGTCATGTTCCACACCGCAAATCTAACCGGCCAAGGGTAGATAAAACATGATAAATGTCAGTTGCACGGGACGCCCGGCCCATCTTTGTCCAAACCGGGCCTCCATAAGGTAAAGGCCGCCATACCGGTCCGGGACGCCCCAAACAGGGCAAAAGAGCGGTGCCCTGCACCCACCGTACCCTATGGCACGAAAGGGGCCGTAAGGCAAAGCGGACATGACCAAACGTGTGGGGGCACCAAGGGGGCTGGGGTTCCTTGCGTGAGGGATAGCAGCGGAAAGCCCGCAGTGAGGCACGAACGAGGACTTGCAGCGAATAGCCCGACCCACCGGGGCACGCCCATACCATTTTACCGCCCGTGGCCCGCTCCTTGGCCTATATGCCGTCTATTTGTTCCCGTAGTTGTTTCAGGGCCAGGTGCATGCGCTTTTCTATGGCCTTGATGCCCACGCCCTCCATTTCGGCGATCTCTGCGTACTTTTTTCCGTCTATGCGGTTCAGCAGAAAGGTGGTGCGCTGGTTTTCCGGCAGGCTGTTCAGGGCACGGTCCAGTTTTTCCCTGAACTGTTGTTCCTCCAACAGGAATTCGGGCGTTTCATGGCTGTTGGCCAGATGTTGATCGGCATATTTTAACCGCACCTTTTCTGCCTTTATCACATTGAGGTACAGGTTATTGGCCACGGTATAGAGGTAAGACTTGGCCTTGGCGGGCGCCACCTTGGCACAGTTCTCCCATAACTTGGCAAAGGCTTCCTGCACGGCATCATGGGCCTTTTCCTCATTGCCGAACTTGTAGAAGATATAGTGGTGCACCGTCTTGGCATGTGCCTTGAAAACGGCACTGTAAACAGATTCCTCACATACGTTGTTGGGCTCTTGCGCCATGGGGCGATGGGTTTTGGCCAAAGGTATTTTAAAAAAAATTAAAATTGGGGTAGGGTATTTTTTAAGCAGGTTGTTTCATTGGTGTACAAACCCAAATTCAACAGTTATGAAATCTTTTTTTTCCAACACCCTTTACCTTGGTTTTCTTATGCTCCTCATGGGCCTGGGCGCTTGCCAGAACGAAATTGAGGAAATCAGTACCGGCGATGAACCGGAGGCCATCTTGGCCAACTCCAACACCGCACTCCTAGTGCAACAGGCCACCACCAAAGATGGTTCTTTTGACAATATTGTGGACGGCACCAGTTGCTTTGACATTAAATTTCCCTACACCATTAAGGTGAACGGCCTGGAGATCACCATTACCGGAAAGGAGAGCCTGGAACTGGTGGAGGCCATTCTGGACGAGCTGGACAGTGACAACGATCTCCTGGAGATCTTTTTTCCCATTACCCTGACCGCCGGGGATTACTCCGAAATCTCCATTGGCAGCCTGGACGCCCTGCAAGAACTGGCAGAGGAATGTCTGGAAGGTGGTGAGGACGAGGACATAGAGTGCATAGACTTTGTGTACCCCGTTACCCTTTTTACTTTTGATGTGGCCCTGGAGAAGACCGGCAACACCACTGTGGAGAGCGACAAGCAGTTGCGACGCTTTTTTGCCAACCTGGACGATGACGACCTGGTGAGCTTTGATTTTCCCATTGCGCTAAAGAAGTACGACGGCACGGAAATTACCGTGAACAACAATATGGAACTGGCCCGCGCCATAGACAGTGCCAGGGATGCCTGTGACGAGGATGACGACAACGATTACAATGACGATGATTTTGATGCCGATGAACTGGATGGGTACCTGGCCGAATGCCGATGGAGCGTTAAAAGGTTTACACGCAACGATCAGGACCGGTTTGCGGAGTACAGGAACTATACCATTCAGTTTAAAGCGGAAGGAACCGTGACAGTGACCAATGGAGACACCCAATTTACCGGTTCTTACCAAACAACGGTGAACCAGGAAGGTGCCCTTTTGACCATGACCATTGAAGGCCTGGAGGATTTTACCCTGAGCTGGAGACTCTACGAAATGAATGAAGACAGGATAAAACTCTTTAATGGGGAAAGCAACCGCGTGGTGCTGGAAACCTTTTGTGGTGTGGACCATGACGGATCGGACAATGGTGGCACCCCATCATTGCCCGCCATACTGGCCAATGAACTCCAGAAATGTCCCTGGGTCATTGATGGCCTTACCCTACAGAACGAGGCACTGGACCGTGTCTTTGCCAACACCCTGACCTTTGGCCCGGAGGGCGCCCTACAACTTGGTATGGGACAAAACGCAACCACCGGTACCTGGGAAGTCACGGAAAAGGCAAACAAGCGATTGTTCCTGAACATGGTCTTGGAAGAGGAACCGGGCCTAACGCTTGAGTGGCCCCTTAAACATGCCGATAACGGAAAGATGGTTTTTAAAAAGGACGAATTTGGTCACGAACTGGAAATTATTCGCGTCTGCGAGCCGGACGAGGAAATAACCAACATCAATGCCCTGATGCTGGAGGGGGAATGGGAAGTGGCCTCCTACATTGATGAAGGGGAGAACGAGACCACCACCTTCTCGGGCTATGGCTTTACCTTTGATGCATTTGGCGAAATGACCTTAAAGGAAGGCAACGACCCCTTTGCCAAAGGTCTTTGGAACGCTTTTAGGGACGACCGCAAGGAGGCCATGGTGTACCTGAACTTTGGGGATATCATTCCCCTGCAAGAACTTACGGAGGAATGGACCTTTCTAGGGGCCGGAGAAGATACGATCGAACTGAAATACGTGGATGGGAACGGAATGATCAAGACCGTCCTGACCCTTAAAAAGAAATAAGGACATCCAAACAGGCACCGCCAACAGTTAAGAGTTGGGCCTCGTTGGCGGTGATGATGGAGCCCTTGTATGCGGGTGTTTTGTAAACACCCCTTTTTTGCCCCACAGGAAGAAAAAGCATCTATGAGAATAGGTGCTTTTTCCATTTCCAAATTTTGGGCCGCACCCTGCCCTTGTCCCAAGGATATTCTTAAATTTGTGGTTCCTTAAAAATTTGATGAGATGTTCGACAATTTAAGCGATAAACTGGACAAGGCGCTGCACGTGCTCAAAGGGCACGGCCAGATCACGGAGATCAACGTGGCAGAGACCACCAAGGAAGTGCGCCGTGCCCTGCTCGACGCCGATGTCAATTTTAAGATCGCCAAGGAATTTACCAACCGGGTCAAGGAAAAGGCGCTGGGCCAGAACGTGCTCACCACCCTGCAGCCCGGCCAATTGATGGTAAAGATCGTCAAGGACGAACTCACACAGCTCATGGGGGGCGAATCCGAGGGCATTAACCTCTCCGGAAATCCGTCCGTGATCTTGATGTCCGGCCTCCAAGGTTCCGGTAAGACCACCTTCTCCGGCAAATTGGCCAATTTCCTTAAAAAGAAAAAAACCAAGAACCCCTTACTGGTGGCCTGTGACGTGTACAGGCCCGCGGCCATAGACCAGCTGCACGTGGTGGGCGATCAGATCAATGTGCCCGTATATTCCGATCGGGACAACCAAGACCCCGTGGCCATTGCCAAGGCGGGCATTGCCCAGGCCAAGGCCAACGGGAACAACGTGGTGATCATAGATACCGCCGGCCGCCTGGCCGTGGACGAAAAGATGATGGCAGAGATATCCGAGATACACAAGGCCATATCGCCCCAGGAAACCCTCTTTGTGGTAGATTCCATGACCGGCCAGGATGCCGTGAACACCGCCAAGGCCTTTAATGACATCCTTAATTTTGATGGGGTGATCCTCACCAAATTGGATGGCGATACCCGCGGGGGTGCGGCCATTTCCATTAAATCGGTTGTGAACAAGCCCATTAAGTTCATTGGTACCGGAGAGAAGATGGAGGCCATTGACATCTTCTATCCGGAACGGATGGCAGAGCGCATCTTGGGCATGGGCGACGTAATATCGCTCGTGGAGCGCGCACAGGAGCAGTTTGATGAGGAGGAGGCACGGAAAATTCAAAAGAAAATTGCCAAGAACAAATTTGGGTTTGATGATTTCCTGAGCCAGATACAGCAAATAAAGAAAATGGGGAACATCAAGGACCTGATGGGCATGATCCCCGGTGCGGGAAAGGCTCTGAAGGGGATGGACATAGACGATGATGCCTTTAAGCACATAGAGGCGATGATCCACTCCATGACCCCGGACGAGCGCGCCAATCCCGGCAAACTGAACGCCAGCAGGAAGAAACGGATCGCCAAGGGCAGTGGCAGGGAAGTCAAGGAGCTGAACCAGTTGCTGAAGCAATTTGACCAAATGGGCAAGATGATGAAGATGATGCAGGGCGGTGGCGGCAAGAAAATGATGCAGATGATGCAGAACATGAAATGACCCTTGGACACCCACCGCGAAAAGGAACACCAAAGACAGGGCCGTCTTGACCGCCAAACAAAGAACACACCAACTATACCCATCATAACCCAAAAAACCAAAAATGGAATTACTGGACGGCAAGAAAGTTTCCAACGACATTAAAGACGAAATCGCCGCGGCCGTGGCCCAAATGAAGGCACGGGGCGAAAAAGTGCCCCATCTTGCCGCCATCATTGTGGGCAATGACGGGGCCAGCCTCACCTACGTGGGCAGTAAGGTGCGCGCCTGCGAACGGGTGGGTTTTGACAGTACCTTGGTAAGGATGCCCAGTACCACCTCAGAACTGGAACTGCTGAAAAAAATAAAGGAACTCAACGAGGACGATGACATAGATGGCTTCATTGTGCAACTACCCCTGCCCAAACAGATAGACACCCAAAAGGTGATCATGGCGGTGCACCCGGACAAGGACGTGGACGGGTTCCATCCCACCAATTTTGGCAAAATGGCCCTGGACATGAGCACCTTCATTCCCGCCACCCCCTTTGGCATCCTGGAACTGCTGGAACGCTATCAGGTGGAGACCAAGGGCAAGCACACCGTGGTCATTGGCCGCAGCCACATTGTGGGCCGCCCCATGAGCATCCTCATGGGCAGAAAGGGCTGGCCCGGCAATAGCACCGTGACCCTGACCCACAGCCATACCAAGAACATTACCCAGATCATTTCCCAAGCGGACATCATCATATCCGCTTTGGGCGTGCCCCATTTCCTTAAGGCCGAAATGGTCAAGGACGATGCCGTGGTCATCGATGTGGGCATTACCCGGGTGGCAGACGACACCAAGAAAAAGGGGTACTACATTACCGGCGACGTGGACTTTGAGCAAGTGAGCAAAAAAGCCTCCTTCATTACCCCAGTGCCCGGAGGAGTGGGCCCCATGACCATTGCCATGCTGCTAAAAAACACCCTATTGGCAAGGGAACGCCACCGTAGTCGTAGTTTGTAGTGGAGGGTAGTGAGTATAAAGTATTAAGTACTGAGTACTGAGTACTGAGAGGCGCTTGTCTGATTTAGGTCGAATTGAATTGGTGTGACCTTAGGCTTTTGGCCTTGCGTCCTTCGTCTCTTTTCTATTGTTTCTTACCTCTTGATTCTTCTCTCTAGACACACCGTCAAGGCGAGGAGCCAGCCCCGAGTTGAAACCAAGAAACAAAGCCCATCGCGACGCCGCCATCCGTTAAAGCATGGCAGGTAGTGGGTGGAGGGCGGTAGTGAGTATAAAGTATTAAGTACTGAGTACTGAGTACTGAGAGGCCGTTTTTATGGTGTAGGTCGAATTGAATTGGTGTGACCTTAGGCTTTTGGCCTTGCGTCCTTCGTCTCTTTTCTATTGTTTCTTACCTCTTGTCTCCTGTCTCTTGATTCTTGTCTCGTCCCCACTACTCCGGTGCTTTCTCCAGAACTGCCCCGGTCTGGGTGGTGTCATTGGGTATGAGGATATCCAGGTCATCGCTGTCGTCATAATCACAACCCGCGGCAACAATGAGCACAAAAATGGAAATCAAGGCGAATAACTTTTTCATCTGTTGCTATTTATTTATTTTTTAAGGTCAGACCCGCCCGTTCCCTTTCAGGCGGGTGTAAGTTGCCAATCAACATTTTGGTTGGTATCCAGCATGGTCTTGGCTCATTTCATCAGACTCCTTTTTTAGTTGGTTCCTTGCGCCAAAACCACACCAAATGGACTCCCTTTGGCCAACTTGGGTTTGATGGTGCTGAATTATAACGTACCTTTTAGGTCCATTAGTATGGATGGGACCGTCCGGGCCGGCAATGGTGGGCAGTACAGCGTTTGCCGTTTTGGGGGAACAGGAGTTGGCAGAACATGCTCCCATCGCCACCACCCAAGGCATCCATTTCCCAGTGGCACCCCAGGTGCCGGGGAAAAAAGCCGCGGATGGCGGGCGGGGGCACCCAGGGCTGTGGGGTCCGACATCAACATTTAAAACCCATCAGGGGCCAATACGGCCCTGGGGAGCATACAACGTATGCCAAAGTGTGGACATTATGAACAATTCCAATAAGGTGGCTTGGTTTGTTTTTGGCTTTCTGGCGGTAGCCGTGGGGCTATATCCCTTGGTGTATGCTTTCTCGGAGGGCGATGTGGCCTTGAAGATGTCCAAAAGTCCGGCCATACTGGCCAGTCTGCCGTGGCGCATTGGGTTCTACACCCATATCTTTTTTGGGGGCCTTGCCCTGATGATCGGTTGGGTGCAACTGAGCCGTAGGTTCAGAAATGCCAATCTAAAAAGGCACCGTCTCATAGGCCGCACATACGTTGTGGCGGCCCTACTCAGTGGGCTCGGCGGGGCCTATCTGGCCTTTTTTGCCACGGGAGGCCTCCCCGCCTCATTGGGGTTTCTTGGCTTGGCCGTGGTTTGGCTCTATTTTACCATGGGCGCCTATGCCGCCATAAAAAATCGGGACCTGGCCCGGCACCAAGCTTATATGGTCTATAGCTATGCCGCCTGCTTTGCCGCCGTGACCCTAAGGGTTTGGCTGCCCCTGCTCACCTTGGGCCTGGGCGCCCACCTGCTGGCCTACCAAATCGCTGCTTGGTTGTGCTGGGTGCCCAATATGGTGTTCGCCTTTTTCTGGGTAAGGAGAAAGGGGATGGTCATTGGTTGAAGCCCCCACTTGCCCCGCATCATAAAAAGCCCTTCCCCGTGGGCGAAACCCCAATAAAAAGATGGTTTTTTTGGGTTGATATGGTATCTTTAACCGAGATGACGCATTGGACCTTTCGCCATTGGGGTGCAAGCCCCGAACAACATCAAGACTTTTGGCATCGGGGCATCGCCATCGCGATGTGGATTGGATGAAGGTCTGCCCAGCCATCGGTTTTGCAAGGATTTGCAGCCGTACTACCTGCCCGTTCCTTTCAGGCGGGGAATTTCCATTGCTTCATCTGGGTGTAAGGCATCAATTGGGTTTAAGGCACTGAAGAACATACACAATATGGAATATAGAAGATTTGGCAGAACAAATTGGCAAGTGGGCGAAGTGGGCTACGGAATGTGGGGCATGGCCGGATGGACCGCCTCGGACGACAAACAGTCTGCCGAGTCCCTGGACCTGGCGGTGAGCCGCGGCGTGAACTTCTTTGACACCGCCTGGGGCTATGGAGAGGGCCACAGCGAACGGCTCTTGGGTGCGCTCCTTAAACGCCATCCATCCACCAAAATATACACCGCAAGCAAGATCCCACCAAAAAATTTTCAATGGCCGGCAAGGCCCGAATATCGGCTGGAAGACTCCTATCCCGTGGAGCACATTATGGAATACACCCACAAAACCTTAAAAAACCTGGGACAAGAACAGGTGGACCTGCTCCAGTTCCATACCTGGGACGACGGCTGGAGCCAGCGCGAGGAATGGCAGCGCGCCGTAGAGGACTTGAAGTTGGCCGGAAAGATTGGGGCCATGGGCGTCAGTGTGAACAGATGGGAACCCGCCAATGGAATGGAAGCCCTGAAAACGGGCCTTTTGGATGCCGTGCAGGTCATTTACAACATCTTTGACCAAGCCCCTGAAGACGCGCTCTTTCCCTTGTGCAAAGCCCTGGACCTAGGGGTCATTGCCCGTGTTCCCTTTGACGAGGGCACCTTAACGGGCAACATTACCGCCAACACCACCTTTCCAAAGGACGATTGGCGCAGCAGCTATTTTGTGCCCGAAAACCTAAAAAACAGTGCGGCACGTGCAGATGCGCTCCGACCTGTGGTACCCCAGGGGATGACCATGGCCGAAATGGCCCTTCGTTTCATCCTCAGCAACGATGATGTGGGCACCGTCATTCCCGGAATGCGAAAACCGGCCAATGTCTTGGCCAATACCGCCACCAGTGATGGAAAGGGGCTTTCCCAACCCTTGTTGAACCTGCTCAAGAAACACCGATGGGACCGGGTGCCCACCGCTTGGTCCCAATAACGCCCTACGTGGCAAACAACTGCCCCAGGTCCTTAAAGGCCTTGAACTCCAGTGCGTTGCCGGCCGGATCCAAAAAAAACATCGTGGCCTGTTCTCCCGGCTGACCCTTGAACCGAACATAGGGCTCAATGACAAACTTTACCCCTTTGTTTCGCAGCGCTTCTGCAAAAGTGGCAAAGGTGTCCCAAGGGAGCACCACCCCATAGTGGGGCACGGGCACGTCATGGCCATCCACCGGGTTGTGGTGCAGCTCGCTGTTTTCGGCCTTTGGCTTGTAGTGGATCACCAACTGGTGGCCAAACAGATTGAAATCGACCCAAAGGTCGCTGCTCCGGCCCTCTTTGCAATTCAACACTTCCCGATAAAAGGTACGGCACTCCAATAGGTTATGCACCGGAATGGCGATGTGGAAAGGGGTAAGCTGTGTCATTATTTAATCATTTTAGAGGTCAGTAGATAGTTACCTATTTTAAATCGAGTTGTTAGCCTAAATGTCAGGCTGAGCGCAGTCGAAGTCTTCCTTGGCTGGCAAATGGTTCTCGACTGCGCTCGAACTGACAATAGTAAAAATTATTAACCATATTATAATCAAATAATTACCTTGTTTGATGGATAAGTATTTATCTACTGACCTCTAAATCATTCAACTGCGATAAAGGTATAAAAAAAGACTTATTTACCCACCACCTCAGCTTCCCACCCGATTCAAAAAATCAACAATGCGATCGTTCACCTCGTCCTGGTGCATGGAATGTCCCAATCCCTCGGTGCTCATCAATTCACTGCCCTCCCAAGCTTCATGGACCTTTACCGAACCGTGGTAGGGGGTAATGGGATCCCATCGGTCGTGGACCAACAGTCCTTTTTTCGTATTTGCGGAAACAAAGTCCACGGAAGAGCATTCCCTTATGGCCATCCCAAAGCGTTGTTGCACGTAGGTGTCCAGGGCGTTCAGCACTTTGTGGTTAAAACCCAACAGTTTTTGGTAATGGGCCATGGTCTCCTTGAATTCCGCTGGGGCACCTATGGCCACGATGGCGGTCACAACTTCGTTGGGGCGGAGGTGTTCATTGTACAGAATGGCCATGCCCCCCATCGAGTGGCCCACGAGGTATTGGGGCCGGTACCTTTCAATAAGGGCCTGTATGGCCGTGGCATAGCCGGGAATGTGCAAATGGGTACCGTTGCTGTTGCCGTGGGCAGGTGCATCAAAGGCAATGATATGGTAATGGGCGTCCCGCAGTTTCCCAATGAGCCTGTGCCAACGCCACGCATTGCTCTCCCAGCCGTGCACCAAAAGCACGGTCTCTTTGGCGCCCGGCCATTCATAGACCTGTAGTCCATGCCCCGCGACCTCTAGCATCGTTTTCTTGGCGGTGTCCAAAAAGGGGCGCTGATCGGGCCTTACCCTACCCTTGCGTACCTTGGAAAACACCTGAAACGCCGTTTGGGCGGTTCTTTCTGGTGAAAAAAACACCATGATGTTAAAGAAAAAGCCATATAACTTGGTCACAAGTTTGGACACTAGTGTCTGCATACAAACGATTCTTGGGAAATGGGCACAAAACAGCGGCAAAAGTACGGGAAAGCCCCAGAAGAAAAAAAGAGCCCCCGGGGCCGCGGCTAGGCCTCCCTATGGGCCGTGCCCAAGGTAAAGGCCGGGGTGCAGATGGCCACATATTCGCAAGGTTCCGTAAACGGATTGGAATATCTTACCCGCACGTGGCGCCGCACCTTAATGGACTCCCCGGCCTTGAGCACAAGGGTCTCCCCGTTCACCTCAACCTGCTTTTGCCCCTTGACCACCAAGGTGTACTCATCAAAATCAGGGGTCTGGTAGGGTTCGCTCCACCCCGGTGGGGCGATCATGTGTGCCACGCTCATCCCGGCGCTCCCATCGGTGGCCAGGCCAAAGTGTTCGGCAATGTACTTGCCATCTTCCGTGGGAACAAGGAAAGGGTTTCGCTGTAGGCTGTATTTTTCTTTCAAGGACATTCTTTTTACACCTGCCTCATCACTCCCAGCCCACCATAAAATACTTGATCTTGGCGTTGTCCGGAATCTGTACGGCCTCAATTTTCTTACTGGTATCGTATCTGAGATTTTCCGGCAGCTCCTTTTTATCAATGGTAAAATAGGCATCACTGCCGTGCACCAAGATCACCACATTGTTCAGGGAGGTAATGATTTTTTTGATGTCATAGGCCGCCTGGATGTCCTTGAAGGTGCTCTGGGTGCCAATGCCCTTGTCCGTTTTAAAGCGCGGGTCCTGAACCATGACATTCTGTATCTTTGGAATACTGTCCGTGCTCGGGGTAATGGTCAATAAGGGAGCTCCCCCTTTTTCATAAATGTTGATCTTGCTGGCCCCACTTCCAAAACTGAGCTCCACGGTATCCATCACCACGGAATCCTCGGCAAAAATGAGCTCAAGGTCCCTGGCCAGGCTGTTTTTGTCCAATTGCCCCACCTTGCCGTTGGCAATGGTGAACTTGCTGTCCTTCTCCGGGGAGCAGTTCAGTAAAAAAAGTGCGGAGAGCGCCAGCACTATCTGTGTTGTTCCTTTCATCAATGCGATTTCGATTTTTGGGGTCGATGGGTTTCCCTCTTGGTGTTCCATCAACCTTTCACCCTTTACTTACAAAATTACGTTATTATGACTTCTTTAAAAGAAATAGAGGGCATTTTTGATGGACAAAAACCTCTATTTCCCCCTGGTCTTTTAACCCCAATGACGTGCCAGACTTTGGGATTGGGCCATCCACCTGCAACAAAACCAAGCTGCTTGCCACTGGGACATTGGCCGTTTCCGTAATGATGGGGCGAAGGTCCGAACAGCGAATCATCTGGCGCTGATGTGCTGCCGTGATGGCCTTTTTCAATGCATCATCTGGGGTTAACGTATCACTTTTTTCAAGACCCCAAGGACACCCCTGATGAACGTGGCACTGGTAAGCACTTTTACCACCGGGTTCATGCGCGTGCTCCTGCGCGCCGTGGATCGGCGCCTGGGGCTTGCCTTTTCTTCTTGGGCCAGGGTTTCGGCCTTTTCAATTTTTTCGCCCAAGATCTCGTAGGCACTTTCCCGATCCAGAACTTCATTGTACTTGCCCACAAGTTCCGACCCCTTGATAAGGGCTTTCAGTTCAGCATCGTCTAGAACGTCCATGCGGCTCATGGGGGCACGCAAGAGGGTGGCCGCCAGCGGGGTGGGCCTCCCCTTTTCATCCAGGGCCGATATCAAGGCTTCCCCAATGCCCAAGGACGTGAGCACCTCCTTGGTATCATAGAATTCGGATTCCGGGTAGTTTTCGGCGGTGAGCTTTATGGCCTTTCTGTCCCGTGCCGTAAAAGCGCGAAGGGCGTGCTGTACCTTAAGACCCAATTGGGCCAGTACCTCATTGGGCACATCCGTGGGATTCTGCGTTACAAAGTACAGTCCAATGCCCTTGGAGCGGATCAGTTTTACAATGCTCTCAATTTGGTCCAGGAGGGCCTTGGAAGCTTCCTTGAAAATGAGGTGGGCCTCATCAATGAAAAGAATGAGCTCGGGCCGATCGCTGTCTCCCTGCTCGGGAAAGGTGGCGTAGATTTCGGCCAGGAGGCTCAGCATGAACGTGGAAAAGAGCTTGGGGCGGTCCTGTATGTCCGTGAGCCGGATAATATTGATGAAACCACGCCCATCTGCATCAATACGGGTCAGGTCTTTTACATCAAAGGATTTCTCACCAAAGAACCGTTCGGCGCCCTGTTGTTCCAACTCAATGATCTTGCGCAGAATGGAGCCCGTACTGCTCGAGGAAATCCTGCCGTAATCCTTGGAAAACTCCGCTTTACCGGTTCCCGTGGCGTATTGCAGTACCTTTTTCAGGTCCTTGAGGTCCAACAAGGGCATTTTGTTGTCGTCACAGTACTTGAACACCACGGCCATAATGCCCTCTTGGGTCTCGGTGAGGTCTAGGATGCGCGATAGCAAAGTGGGGCCAAATTCGGATACCGTGGCCCTTAGTTTTACCCCGTCCTGTTCGGAAAGCGACAAGATCTCCACCGGGAAGCCCTTGGCCTGGAACGGGAAGCCGATCTTGGCGTGGCGCTCCTCTATTTTAGCATGGCCCGGACTGGGTTTGGCAATACCGCTCAGATCGCCCTTAAGGTCCATTAGGAGCACGGGGATCCCTTTTTCTGAAAGATTTTCGGCCAACACCTGCAAGGTCTTGGTCTTTCCGGTTCCCGTGGCACCCGCAATGAGACCGTGGCGGTTCAAGGTCTTGAGCGGGACCTTTACAAGGGCATTGGTCACTGCCTCCCCCTGAAACATGGCGGCACCCATGGCAATATAATCCCCTTTTGTGGCGTAACCTTGTGCTATATGATCAAAAAACGCTTCTTTACTGGGCATACTTAAAATTTTTGTTAAAAATAGCTGATTTTTACCCAATACAAAAGGGCAGGGCCCTCCCTTTTTTGGCCCCTGCGGTGCAAAAACGCCGTCACAGTGGCGCCATCCCAAAGCGGCCAAGGCCAGCCGTCCCATAAATTGGGGCGCTTCCTTTTTTCAGGGGAAGGGTTATGCCTATCTTTGCACGATGGAAAAAAAGGAGACCATGGCCTTGGTGGACCAAGGACTGTACCTGCCGCTGATGGAGGAATTCTACACCATTCAGGGCGAGGGTTACCACAAGGGCACGGCGGCTTACTTCATTAGGGTGGGCGGTTGTGATGTGGGCTGCCATTGGTGCGATGTAAAGGAGAGCTGGAACGCGGACACCCATCCGCCCACGGACATTGAACGTATTGTGGAGCAAGCGGCCAAGCACTCGGACACCATCGTGGTCACCGGGGGCGAGCCCCTGATGTGGGATATGGCACCCTTGACCAGGGCACTGAAAAAAAGGAACTTAAAAACCCATATTGAAACCTCGGGCGCCTATGAACTTACCGGGGAGTGGGACTGGATCTGCCTATCGCCAAAAAAAAACAAGCTCCCCTTTGGACCGGTGTACGAGCAGGCCCATGAACTCAAAGTGATCGTGTACAACAAACATGACCTCATCTTTGCCGAGGAGCAGGCCGCAAAGACCAATGCGCACTGTATCCTCTACCTACAACCGGAATGGAGCGTACGGGAAAAAGTGACCCCAATGATCGTGGATTACGTGATGCGGCACCCCAAATGGAAAGTGTCCCTGCAAACCCATAAGTACCTGAACATTCCGTAACACCTACCACCGGGGCGGTGTCCGATCAACAGCGCACTATGGCACCTGGCGCAGCCAATGAACGGTAAATGGAAGGTCTGCCCGTTTTTTCCAATGATGGGGAAGTGGCCTGTGGTTATGGGCAATGTTGCCACACCACATTGTTTATGGCATAACAAATACACTTTTCGTGTTCAGGATATTCCCTGAGTTTTGGATGCTTAAATGCTCCCATTTTTTCCATCCCTATTTTTTTCATCACGTTTTCCGATTTGGAATTTTTCTCCGTACAGGTGGCGATGATGCTTTCCAAATGCAAGGTGTTAAAGGCAAACTCAAGGCATTTTCTTGCCCCTTCGGTGGCATATCCTTTTCCCCAGGCATCCTTTTTCAATCGCCAACCTATGTCAATGGCAGGTGTAAATTCAGATATGTATTCTTGAAATGCCAAACCAATAAATCCGATCAATTCCCCATTTTCCCTGTTTTCCGTTGCGAAATAGGTGTAGCCGTTCTTTTTAAAGTGTTTTTGAAAACGCTCCATCAATTCCGCTGATTCCCTTTCCGTCAAGGTTTTGGGAAAATGCGCCATCACTTCCACATCCGCATTCAGTTTCGCAAATGCCGCCAGATCATTTTCTGTCCAATTCCGAAATCCAAGTCTTTTGGAAGTAAATAGATATTCCATTTTCAACCCTTTGTCCGGTTATTCTTGAATTTGTGGCCACTCGGCGGGACACCGCAGCATTGGCACCCAGTGATATGATCACCTTGGTTTTACCGGTTTCTCAGCGCCCCCCATTGGCCTCAAGATCCAAAAGGCACTCCTCTCCCAAGCCGGGGGCAATGGCCCCTTTGCCGGTTTTGGAACCCAACAGCTGCAACACGTTGTTGCCGCTGATCACACAGCCGGGCTCAAAACCCGCGGTATAGGCCCGTAGGTCATGCACGGCCTTGGTTTTGCCCGTGCTGACCCCAAACTGCAGTTCGGCGCGCATTAAACAACCGGCAACATTGCAGTGGTTGGGGGCTTCGGTATCTTCGTGCTCGGGATTCACCGGGGGGCTTCCCAAGTTCACCAAACCGAACAGATGGCCAAATTCGTGGTTCAGGGTGGCGCCTTCCACGTCTCCCCTACTGATGAGGCTGGTGGTGGCCGCCAAGCGACGTATGGTTTCCGCGTGGATGATCATGGAGGTGTTGCGGTACACGGCACCCAAGGTTACCAGGCCCTCGTCCATTTCATCGCCCTCGGCGGGGGCATCGGCAAAATAAATATAGACGGCCAAGGTACTGCCCCGGGTATAGGCCGTTCGGTTCTGGCTTTCCAACTCGGCAACGCGCTCAATGGTAAGCTCCTCTTCGTCTGGAGAGGGCAGTTCCGTAAACTTCATTTGAATGTCTTCCTTGAAGGTATGCTGCTGCAAAAACTCCCGGAATTCGCGCATGGCCTGGTTGGTGGGCCTAAAATTGGTGACATAGGCAATCTCAACTTCCAGTTTGTCGTACCGGGTGTTGGAGAGGATGTCATTTGCGGAATCTCCAGTGCCCCTGAGGTTGGCCGTTTTGTCCACCGGCCCCTCTTCCGTTTCCCTGTCCGTACAGGACATGGCCAGTGCCACAAGGACAAAGAGCAAAAGGCTCCATTTTTTTTTCATCATTTCTTTTTTGGAAAGACAAGTTAGTGGGAATTTTGTTACCGGCACCATAATCTGGCCAAATAGTCGTAATGCTCGCCCTCCTGCACCTTTTCACAGTTAAGGTCATGATGTGCCGCGGCACGCTCCAATGTGTTGAAATCCAGATATAACCAATCAAAAGTCTCCGAAACTTCCCCTTGGTAGGCCATGGTAAAGCCCAGCTCGCCGTAGTAGTCCCGATCTCCGGGCACCCAAAGTCCGCCATCGGCATCAGTTTCATAGAGGTAGGCTAGGTCACTGGAATCCAGCAGTATCTGTCCGCCAGGCTTCAACAAGGTCTTCATCTTGGCCAGATAGGCGTCCAGCTGGGAAAGTTGGCCCACAATTCCCAGGCCGTTCATGAGCAGCAACAAGGTATCGTACCGCGCAGCGGAATGCTCCAAGAAGGTTTGGTGCGCCGTTCTTTGCACCCCCCGAAGTTGGCATACGGCAATGGCTCCGGCAGATCGGTCCAAGGCCGTGACCCTTAACCCCTGTTCCTGAAGCCAAAGGCTATGGCTCCCGGCCCCACAGCCAACGTCCAATACGGTGCCCCTGCACAAGCCCAGGGCCCGCTGTTCCAAAATGGGCATCCCGTCAAAGGACCTGAAGAGATGGGACAAGGGCAGCACATCATCATGTTCCAGAGTGGATAGGGTACGGATATCTTCCGTTGCCCTGCCGTGGTAGTGGTCCAAAAGTGCCTTGCCCAAAATATCCAATGCCGCCTTGTTTTTTCAATTTGGGTACAAAAGTCTCCAATTTCCTGTTCCCTTGCCTACTTTTGCACCAAAAGTTTAGCGGGCATGGAAGAAATAGTGCTAAAACTGCCCCAACGGGCAAGGGAAAAGCAAAAGGAAAACAAGAAGTTCTTTTCCAAACTGCGCAAGAAAACGCCCAAAAATTTGGATTACCAAATGCAGGAACTCCACCGGGAGGAGTTTCAGCGAACAGAATGCCTGCAGTGCGCCAATTGCTGCAAGACCACCGGGCCGCTCTTCACCCAGACCGATGTGGTGCGCATTGCCAAACATCTCCGGTCAAAGCCCCAAAAGTTTGTGGAAACCTATCTGCGAACGGATGAGGACAATGACCTTGTCCTGCAACAATTGCCCTGCCCCTTTTTGGGCGCGGACAACCACTGTGGCATCTATGGGGTGCGCCCCAAGGCCTGCCGGGAATTTCCCCATACCGATCGTAAAAAGTTTCAGCAAATAGGGCACCTCACCCAAAAAAACGTGGCCATTTGCCCGGCCGCCTTCAACATTGTGGAAAACTTAAAGGCACAATTGGCCGCAAAAGGATGGTAAGGAGTATTGAGTACTCATAGTGCGTACCGAGAGGCCATTTTCCTGATTTAGGACGAATTGAATGGGTTCATCCTAAGGCTTTCCTTCCTAAGCCCCTAGTCCTAAGTACTGGTTCTTGCATCTTTTCCCTTGTCTCTTCTCTCTTGCACCAAATAAGCCCAAAGCCCAAAGCCGTTATCAACCTTCAATTTGTGGCAGTGTTCCCACCAGCATTCCGTTGAACCTATAAAAAAGCACCTACGGTTTCACACCAACTTCAAAACTCCAAAAAATCGGTATCTTTAACCAATGGAAAGCATCATTGCCTATTTTGAGACCATTCCCGCCAGTCACCGCTCGCTCATCTTGGTGGGGGGCATTACTTTTTTCTGGATCCTGGAAGGCATCATGCCGCTCTTTAGCACTCCCTACAAAAAATGGCGACACGCGTTGCCCAATCTCTTTTTTACCCTGACCACCATCATTGTCAATTTCCCCCTGGCCTTTTTGTTGCTAAAAACCTCGGATTGGACCATTGCCCATGATTTTGGCATCATCAACTGGCTTCCGGCCATGCCCCTATGGCTCTATGTGCTTTTGGGCCTTATGCTGCTGGACCTCATTGGGGCGTACACGGCACATTGGGTAGAGCACAAGGTAAAACCACTTTGGATGGTGCACTTGGTGCACCACTCGGACCATAATGTGGACACCACCACCGCCAACCGGCACCATCCCCTGGAAAGCCTGGTGCGCTACGGCTTTACGTTGTTGGGGGTCTTGATCGTGGGGGCACCCGTGGGCATCATCATGCTGTACCAGAGCCTTTCCGTGGTGCTCTCCCAGTTCAATCACGCCAACATACAGCTCCCTCCCAAGGTGGACCGGGCCATTAGTTGGCTCCTTGTGTCCCCAGACATGCACAAAGTGCACCACCACTACAAATTACCCTACACGGACAGTAACTACGGCAACATCTTCTCTATTTGGGACCGGTTGTTTGGCACGTACATGGCCTTTGACAGGGACAAAATAGTGTATGGGGTGGATACTTTTCCGGACCAAAAAGAGAATTCCAGTATCCGGGGCCTGCTGAGGCAGCCGTTTCACAAATACCGAAAACCCACGGGATGGGAAGGGGACGTCCCTTAAAACACGCCTTGTTCCAAAGTTTTGATACCATTTCCCAATTGAAAATGGACCGATAAATGGTTTCTTTTTACGCCCTACTTCAACATAAAAATAAGCCGTGGCCGGGCCCTGCCCGATTTTTCTTTTTCGCAGGCCAAGAAATAATTCAATTGCCATGGCTGCCTTTCAAAGGAGAACTGGTATAATGGGCTTACGGCTTATGCACGGACAATGTGCCCACGATTCCCTTGGCCCTGAAATCCAAACCAGGGCACCAAAAGAAAGCGGACGCCCCTGTTGGCCTTTTTTCCGCTACGGGCGGCAACCACTGGGCTTGTGTTCCCAGGGGCCCAAGATCCACTACAGGGGCGTGTAAAGCAGGTACTTGGCCCTGATCTTTTTAAATCGTTCCAAATCTTCTTGCCAACCGGCCTTTATTTCCGCTTCAGACAGTCCGGCCTCGATCTGCTTTTGCAAAAGCTCCGTCCCGGCGTGCTTGGTAAATCCGGAGGTGAGGAAAAACGAGGACTTGTCCGCGGTATTTTGGTAGGCGTCCATAAGCCATTTCAACGAAACCTCGTTCATTCGGGGAATGTTGGACAAGTCCTTGCCGTAGCATTTTTTTCCTTCCTCCTTGGGTGTTTTGGAACCAAAATTGGGACGGGGCACGTAGGTGAACTCATATTGCGTACTGTCCAGAAAAGAGGCCCCGTAACGCTGAAACTGAAATTCCGTTCCACGACCGGCATTGACATTGGTGCCCTCAAAAAGGCCCAAACTGGGATATAGGTGAATGCTGGTATCATTGGGCAGGTTTGGCGAGGGCCTTATGGGCAGGCTGTAGATGGTATCATGGTCCCAATGGTCCAACGGAACCACGTTGAGGTCTGCCTTTTCACCCCCTTCCAACCAGCCCTCGCCATTGATCATCAGGGCATATTCACCAATGGTCATGCCATAGACCAAGGGAATCTGGGTGAGTCCCAAAAAACCGGTATGGGCGGCCTCCATGGTGGGGCCGTCCACATAATGTGCGTTGGGATTGGGACGGTCCAGCACGATCACGGGCAATCCGGCATCCGCCGCGGCCTCCATCACCAGCTGCAGGGTGGCAATGTAGGTGTAGAAACGCACGCCCACGTCCTGTATGTCAAAAAGCAGCACATCCACATCCTCCAAATGCTTTGGGGAGGGCTTTCGGTTTTTTCCGTAGAGGGAGACAATGGGCAATCCCGTTTTATCGTCCATGCCGTCCGTTACTTTTTCACCCGCATCCGCTTGCCCCCTGAAACCGTGCTCGGGTGCAAACACCTTTGTCACCTCAATGCCCGAAGCCATCAGGGTATCTACCAAATGTACCGGTTGGGACGCGGTAAACAGAACACTGGTCTGGTTGGCCACCACGGCCACCCGCTTGCCCCGCAGCAAGGGAAAGTAACGGTCCGTGCGGTTGGCGGCCGTGGTCACCGGGGTGTCCGGAGCACTTAGGTGCTCCGCTGGCGCAACGGATTTGGGCCCAGGTTCCCTGCCTTGGTTTCCGCAGGCCACCAAAGCAAAAAACCATAATAATACTGTACTTTTGAAACAGGATAAAATAAGTGTCATTTGAATCTAGCGTTTTTTATAGCCAAGCGGCTCATCACCGGAAAGGAGCCTAAAATTAGCATTTCCGCGCCGATAATAAAAATCGCCATTACGGCCATAGCCCTGGGCGTGATCATGATGCTCATTGCCCTGGCCACGGGAGTGGGCCTCAAAGAAAAGATCCGTGAAAAGGTCACCGCCTTTAACGGTCACGTACAGATATACAATTACGACAACAACAACTCCCAGGTCTCCGTGGTGCCGGTATCCAAAAATCAGGATTTCTATCCGGAGTTCAAGGATGTTTCCGGGGTGGAACACGTGCAGGCCGTGGCCACCAAGGGGGGCATCATCCGTACCGAGACCACTTTTGAGGGCATCATTGCCAAGGGCGTGGGGGCCGACTTTAAGTGGGAGGTGATGGAAGAATTTCTCGTGGCCGGCTCCCTGCCGGACTATTCGGAAAACCTGAACACCGAGGTGCTCATCTCCAACATACTGGCCAACAAACTGCAATTGAAGGTGGGCGATCGCTTTTTTACCTTTTTCCTCACGGACAATGACACAGAACGCTTGCCCAACCAACGCAACTTTACCGTTACCGGCATTTATGACAGCGGTTTTGAGGAAATAGATGCCCTTTACATCTTTACGGACATAAGGCACATACAGCGCATGAACCAATGGAAGGAGGACGAAGTGGGAAACTTTGAGGTTTTCCTGACCGACTTTGATGCCATAGACGAAAAGAGCGCCGAAATCTACGGAAAGACCTTGGCCAATTTGGATACCCGCACCCTAAAGGACAAATACTACAAGATTTTTGAATGGATCGGCCTGTTCGATTTTAACATAGCCCTGATCATTGGCATCATGATCATTGTGGGGGGCATTAACATGATCACGGCCCTTTTGGTGCTCATCCTGGAGCGCACCCCCATGATCGGCGTCCTCAAGGCCTTGGGCGCCAACGACTGGACCATAAGGAAGGTGTTTCTTTACAATGCCGCCTACCTGATCGGCAAGGGGCTCCTATGGGGCAATGCCATTGGCCTGGGCATGCTGTTCTTGCAACAACGCTTTAAACTGTTCAAGTTCCCCAACCCGGAGGAGTACTACATTGAGCACATTCCGGTGCACATCACCGCCACGACCATTCTGCTCTTGAACCTGGGCGTTCTGCTGCTGTGCCTGCTCATGCTGGTGATCCCCTCGCACATCATTACCAAGGTAAGTCCGGTAAAGGCCATTAGGTTCGAGTGATCGCAACAGGGGAAACCAACGTTTACCATAATAGCGCAACAAAACTTGCAAGATGACAATACTGAAACACAAGGATCAAACGGTACGGATTGACGGGGGCGAACTGGTGGGATACGCCGTGGACGGCCACGAATTCATCCACCAAAAGGGAAGTCCGGGATGGCGCAGTTCGGACACCGAGATGTTTCCCATCATTGGCCCCACCGATACCGCCAATTTCAGGGTGGCCACGCCAAGGGGCCATGCAGTGCAGGACCAGCACGGGCTGCTCCTTGAAATGCCCTACCAAAAAGTGGAGGAAAATGACCTTTGCGCCGCGTTTGTAAAAGAATATGCCGCCAACACCCCTGTGGCCAACGCCAAGTATCCCGGGAAATCTACCGAAGCCCAACTCCAATGGCCTTATGACTTTAGCTTCACAAAACGCTTTCTCCTAAAGGATCAGGGCCTATCCATCTCATTTGAAATCCAGGGCGAGGAAGGGATGCCCTTTATGCTGGGCTACCATCCGGCCTTTAAGGTGCACTCGGATTCGGCAACCATCCGCACCAACAACCAACAGCTCACCCTGGCCCAGGTAATGGCCGTGGGCAGCAGGGCCATGCCCATCTTGGACCAAAACAGCATCCTCTTGGAAGACACCAGAACCCTTGAGGTGAGAACAACGGGATTCCCGCATTTTATGCTGTGGACGGAGGTGCCCAACATGGTCTGTATGGAACCCATTACCTTTTATCCGTATGCCGTGCCCCAGGCAAAGCTTCACCAAGGGTTCCAAACCCTGGGAAAAGACCGGCGGCACTACTCCGTGCTTCTTACGGCACATTGATTATTTTTTTTTGATGGATGGATGTTTTGAAGGATGCCCTCCCCTTGGTTCCGATGTCCTAACGGAGACAGGCTGGCCGTGGGGCAGGGTTGGGCGCCCCACCAAGTATTCCAGGGCCACTTCAAAAACGAAGCCCTGAAGTCTTTGCCACAATATTGATACCTTTGCACGTGCGCCGATTTTTACCTTTTCTGGAATGGGCATCGACCTACAAAAGGGACTACCTGCCCAAGGACCTCGTTGGCGGCCTTACCGTGGGCATTGTACTGGTGCCCCAAGGAATGGCCTACGCCATGATCGCGGGCCTACCCCCGGTGTACGGGCTGTACGCATCCCTCTTCCCCGTGCTTACCTATGCGCTCTTGGGCACCTCCCGGAAAATAGCCGTGGGGCCAGTGGCCATGGATTCCCTTTTGGTCGCGGCCGGCCTGGGCACCCTGACCATTGTGGGCATGGAGCACTACCTGGCCCTATTGGCCCTGCTCACCCTCATGGTGGGTGCCATACAGCTGGTGCTTGGCGTGCTGCAAATGGGCTTCTTGGTACATTTTTTGTCCAGACCGGTGATCAGTGGGTTCACCTCTGCCGCCGCCCTGATCATTATACTGAGTCAGTTAAAACACCTTCTGGGCGTGTCCCTACCGGGCAGCAGCACATTCCACGAGCTGGTGCTGCACGCCGTGGAGGGCATTTCCCGGACCAACCCGGCCGATTTGCTCGTGGGCGCTATGGGCATTGGCATTTTGGTGGCCTTTAAGTTGTGGCGCAAAAATTTTCCGGCCATTCTATTGATCGTGGTACTGGGCATTGCCGGCACCTATTTTTTTAACTTGGAGCAATACGGATTAAAATTGGTGGGCAACATTGCCCAGGGCCTACCCAGGCTCTCCATGCCCCAATGGGATTGGGAGAGCCTGGCGCTCTTGTTGCCCATGGCCCTGGCCCTGGCCCTGGTGGGCTATCTGGAAGCCATTTCCATAGGTAAGGCCCTGCAGGACAAGGCGGGCGAAGATACCATAAGACCCAACCAGGAGTTCATCGGGCTGGGAAGCGCCAACATTGTGGGCTCGTTTTTGCAGGCCTTTCCGGTAACCGCAAGCTTTTCCCGATCGGCCATAAACCATGAAGCGGGCACCAAGACCAACTTGGGCAGTATCTTCTCGGTGCTCTTGGTACTGTTCACCCTATTGTTCCTGACCCCGGTCTTTGCCTACCTGCCCAAGGCCATCCTGGCCAGCATTATCATGGTCTCCGTCTTTGGCCTTATAAACGTGCCCTACGCACGTTCCCTGTGGGAAGGCGCCCGGGACGAGTTCTGGGTGCTGGTCATTACCTTTCTCATGACCCTCTTTGTGGGCATTGCAGAGGGTATCCTGTTGGGAACGCTCATTGCCCTGCTCCTTTTGGTGTACAGGACCTCAAGGCCCCATTTTGCCGTCTTGGGCCAGGTGGCGCACACGGATTACTACAAAAATGTGGAACGTTTCGGGGAAGATGTGCTCATACGAAAAGATCTGCTCATTGTCCGTTTTGATGCCCAGCTGTACTTTGGCAACGCCACTTACTTTAAAAAGGGCCTGTTACGGGAAGTACAAAAAAAAGGAGCCGAACTAAAAGGGGTCATTTTAAACGCCGAGCCCATCAATTATATTGATGCCACCGGAACGGAAACCCTCATACAGATCATTGGGGAACTACAGCGGCGCGGCATTGGCTTTTACATTGCCGGTGCCATTGGCCCCGCACGCGACATCATCTTTAACAGCGACATTGGCCAAGCCCTGGACCGCGACCACCTTTTTGTGAAGACCCATGAGGCCGTTGCCTATTTTGACGACCCCAAGAACGTTTCCGAAGCGGGCAGCAAAGTGGCCCATGAAAGCAAAAAAAAGAACTGAGGCCGCCCGATCGCTCCCTTGTGCACCGGAAGAAAAGTGGGGGCAAACGAGAACCCGCCATCCTTAAAGGGGATGGGCCATTGAAAATTTTTACCTAATTTAGAAGAAATTGAGCCCATGAAGATAGAACAGATTTACACCGGCTGCCTGGCCCAGGGTGCCTACTACATAGAATGCGATGGCGAAGTGGCCATCATTGACCCCTTGCGGGAAATAGGCCCCTATCTGCAACGGGCCAAGAATGCCAAAGCCACCATAAAATATATCTTTGAGACCCACTTTCATGCCGATTTTGTCAGTGGCCACATCACCCTTTCCAAGGCCACTGGGGCACCGATCATCTACGGACCGCTGGCAGACCCATCCTTTGACGCCATCATCGCGGAAGATGGCCAGGAGTTCCCCTTGGGACAATGCCGCCTAAAAGTACTGCACACCCCGGGCCATACCATGGAGAGCACCACCTATTTGCTCAAGGACAAAAACGGAAAGGACCACGCCATTTTCTCTGGGGACACCCTCTTTTTGGGCGATGTGGGCCGGCCAGACCTGGCGCAAAAGGCAGCGGACCTTACCCAGGAAGAACTGGCCGGCACCCTGTACGACAGCCTGCGCAACAAGATCATGCCCCTGTCCGATGACGTTATAGTATATCCGGCCCACGGCGCGGGATCGGCCTGCGGAAAGAACATGATGAAGGAAACCGTGGATACCCTGGGCAACCAAAAAAGGGTGAATTATGCCCTACGGGCCAATATGGACCGGGAAACCTTTGTACAGGAAGTGACGGACGGGCTGCAACCTCCCCCAAAATATTTTCCCTTGAACGTGAAAATGAACAAGGAAGGCTACGAGGACATAGACAAGGTACTGCAGCGCGGCACCCGAGCCCTGGATCCGGACGCCTTTGAGGCAATGGCCAACGGGACCGAAGCCTTGGTGTTGGACGTAAGGCACCAGAAAGATTTTATCGCGGGCCACATTCCGCGTTCCATCTTCATTGGACTCAATGGCGATTTTGCGCCTTGGGTGGGCGCCTTGGTGGCAGACACCCTGCAACCCCTGCTGCTGGTGGTGCCAGAGGGTCAGGCCGAAGAGGCCATTACCAGGCTCTCCCGTGTGGGCTTTGACGGTACCTTGGGCTACCTCAAGGGCGGCCTGGAAGCTTGGCGGTCCGCCCGAAAGAAAACCGATCAATTGCTGTCCATGCCCGCCACGGAAGTGGTGAGGGCCCTTAAAAAGGATGCCGCACCGGTGTTGGACGTTAGGAAACCCGGAGAGTACAAGAGCGGCCACCTAAAAGGTGCGCTGCACGCCCCGCTCACAGACCTCAATGCGCACTTGGGCAGGTTGCCGGACCAGGACACTTTTTTTGTGCACTGCGCCGGAGGCTACCGATCGGTCATTGCCGCATCCATCCTAAAAAGTAGGGGCATACACAACCTAGTGGATGTGGCCGGGGGTTTCGCCGCCCTGAAAAAAGCGGGGGCACCAGTGCAAGAAACCCAATGTTCTGGCGCGGCGGCCCAATGATCACGGGCAAATACGCCCACAGTATGCCCAGGAAAAAGCTTGCGGGAAAAAAGTAGGGTTTTGGACAAGATGGTTGTTATAGTTGTATAAAGTAAAGGACAATGCAAGAGAATTACTTGGCAAAATGGCTCAGTGGGGAACTGACGGATGCGGAAAAACGGGAGTTTGAGCAATCCGAAGCGTTTGCCACATACCAAAAAATTGCCCAAACCTCCCAGCGCTACCAGGCCCCCGAATTTGATGCGGAAAAGGCATGGTCCCAGTTGCAGGCAGGGCAAAAGGGGAAAACGCCCAAGGTCTTCTCCCTGCACCCCTTTAGAAATTTCCTAAAAATAGCGGCGGCCATTGCCGTTTTGATGGGCGGGGCCTATGTGTACCTCAACAGCCTGGACCACAGCATAAACACTTCCTTGGCAGAGCAGACCGAAGTGGTACTGCCAGATGCCTCTGAAGTGCTCTTGAACGCCGCCTCGGAACTGAGCTATGCCAAGGACTGGGAAACGGCCAGGCGGGTTACCCTCTCCGGCGAAGCCTTTTTTAAGGTGGCCAAGGGAGAAACCTTTACCGTGAACACGGCACAGGGCCAAGTAAGGGTCTTGGGCACCCAGTTCAATGTGGCCCAACGAAAGGATTACTTTGAAGTAAGCTGTTACGAGGGTCGTGTGGCGGTCTCCGTGAATGGCAATGACACCACCTTGGAAGCCGGCCAAGGCATCAGGTATTTGAAGGGCGACAAAAAAATGATGCAGGTGAGCCAGAACGGGGCACCCGCATGGGTAAACAGCGAGAGCAGTTTTGACAGCATGCCCCTAACCTATGTGCTACAGGAGTTTGAGCGGCAGTACAAGGTACACGTGGATGCCGGGACCTTGGATACCTCGCAACGGTTTACGGGCACCTTTACCCATACGGATATGGAACTGGCACTGAAAAGCATTACCGTTCCCCTAAAAATTAGTTTTACCTTAGAAGGGAACAAAGTGCGTTTAAATGCTCCAAGCACCCCCTAGACCCAAGACCTACATCCAGTTCCTGATTGGGGCAATGTTACTGCTTGCCCAAGGCCTTGGCGCCCAAGGGGAGGCCCGGCCAAAAGTGGCGGCAACCACCTATCTGAACTTGTTGGAAGAACGTTTTAACGTGAAGTTTTCCTATGCGGACGAAGCCCTGGGCAATATACAGGTTCCGCAGAGCGAGGCCAATGTGCTGGAGGTGATACTCAAGGAAATCTCGGCCAGCAGCATCCTACGGTTTCAGCCCCTCAATGACCGGTACTACAGCGTAACCACCAGGGAAAGCCTAAGCCTTTGCTTAAGGGTATTGGACAATTTTGAACAGAACACCATCCCGGGGGCCAGCGTACAGGTGCTGGGCACCAAGATCCAAGGGGTTACCGATGCCACGGGCAAACTCCTACTGGAAGAGGTGCCCGGCAGGGCCATGCTGCAAATAAACCACTTGGGCTTTAAGCCCCTCTTTGTCCCGGCATCGTCCCTATTGGCCGAACCCTGCCCCGCCCTGGCGATGGCCATGGCCTATCAAGAACTGGAGGAGGTGGTGCTGCACCATTTCCTGACCACGGGCCTTAGCAAGCTCACCGATGCCAGCATTGTGCTCGAAACCGATGCGTTTGACCTTCTGCCCGGACTGGTGGAACCGGATGTGCTGCAGACCGTACAGGCCCTTCCCGGCATTAAGAGCGTGGACGAAACCGTATCCGACATCAACATACGGGGCGGCACAAATGACCAGAACCTCTTGCTTTGGGACGGCATAAAGATGTACCAGTCGGGACATTTTTTTGGGCTCATATCTGCCTTTAACCCTTATTTGACCGATCGGGTGACCCTGATCAACAACGGAAGCAGCGCCCGGTTTTCGGACGGGGTGAGCGGTACCCTGGACATGCGCACCAGCAACGAGCTGGGCAACACGCTCCGCGGTGGGGCGGGCTTTAACCTCATTAGTGGGGACGCCTTTGCCCAAGTGCCGCTCGGAAAGGATGTGGCCCTGCAATTTTCGGCCCGGCGATCCCATACCGATGTGCTCCAAACGCCCACCTACACCTCCTTTTCCGAAAGGGCTTTCCAAGATAGCGATGTGGCCGCAGACAGTGACTTCCATTTCTACGATTTCACCGCGAAGCTGCTGTACGACATCAGCCCAAAACACCAACTGAGGGGCAGCCTTGTCCGTATGTCCAATAATTTGGATTACCAGGAGGGAAACAGTGGCCCCGCAAGCGCCAACCAAAGCCTTTTGGACCAGAACAACCTCTCCTTTGGCGGTAGCTGGGACAGTGAATGGAGCGATGTCTTCCGCAGCCGGGCGAGCACCTATTACACCCGCTATGGGCTGGATGCCCTAACGCGCACCAACGGAAGGCAGACCCTGCTGCAAAAGAACGATGTTCTAGAGACCAGCGCGCGCCTGGACACCGAATACCGACCGGCACCGAACTTTTCCTGGCACAACGGCTATCAGTTCACCGAAACGGGCATTACAAACACCACCAATCTGGACCAACCCTTTTTTGAAAGTACCGTTCGTGGCGTGGTGCGCATCCACGCCCTTTATTCCGAGGCCGAGCACCGGTCCAAAGACCAGAAGTTCTTTGCGCGCCTTGGAGCGCGCATGAACCATTACGAGAACCTGGACAGCTTTAGGAAAACCTTGGTGGAACCCCGGGCAAACCTGAGCTATGAAGTGCTACCCCATTTGAGGATGGAGGCCCTGGGCGAGTTCAAGAGCCAGGCCACCAACCAGATCATTGATCTGGAACAGAATTTTCTGGGCATTGAGAGACGACGTTGGATCCTCTCCGACGGGGAGAACCTGCCCATTACCCAGAGCCAACAGGGCTCCTTGGGCATAAACTATGACAAAAACACCCTGTATTTGGGGCTTACCGCATTTTACAAAGAAGTGCAGGGCATCAACATCAGGACGCAGGGCTTTCAGAATCAAGACCAATTCAACAATGAAACCGGGGCCTATGATATTTGGGGCCTGGAGTTTTTGGCCAATGTAAAGAACACCAACTACAGTGCCTGGTTCAGCTACACCTACAATGACAACCAATACCGCTTCAATACCTTGACCCCCATGGTCTTTCCCAACAATCTGGAGATCCGGCACAGCCTTACCCTGGCGGGAAATTACCACTACAACGATTTTAGCCTGGGCCTTGGGATAAATTACCGTTCCGGCAGACCTTATACCCTGGTGGACGCCAACGCTCCCGTAAACCGGGATGTGGTACCCAACACCCTAAACTATGCAACCCCCAACGGCAGCAGGTTGCCCGAGTACCTCAGGGTGGATGCCTCCGCCCGCTACAGTTTCAACATAAACGGCAAACTGCGGGCCACGGTGGGCGCATCGGTCTTAAATCTTACCCATAGGACGAACATTCTAAACATTTACCACCGCCTAAACGACAGCAATGAACTGGAAACCATTGAGCGCCGTGCCCTGGGCCTTACACCCAATGCCACTTTCCGGCTTAAGTTCTAAGGCTGTTCCTTCCTTTTCTTGTTGAGCCCGCCAATGACCAGCACATGCGGAAAGGTAATGGCGGCCAGAAATGCAAAGAAGAAAGCAAGCGCCTCCACCAGATTCTCCCGAAAGACATACAGCACAACGCCCATACCGATCACGGAGGCCAACCAGTAGGGCAGGGAAGACCAGACATACTTCCTTATGGTGGCCGCACGCACCCCTCCGTACAGGAAAGTAATCTGATCCACCATGGAGGGCAGGGAATGCCAAAAAACAAAGTAAATGGCAAAGCCCCACAACAAGGAAGCCGTCTCAAAAAGCACAAACAGCACCAGAACAAAGAACAGTTGTTTGGGCACGTGAAAAAGCAATGCCTTTTTTATGAAGAGGAAGGCTCCCAGGCCAAGGGAAAGCGCACCGAAAAGATAGAGACCATTTTTAAAAAACACCTGCGGCAGCCAATGGCCACAGATGCTCTGAACAACATCTGCCACTTGAGCGGCGTGGGCATTGAAGAGCAGGAACAAGATGAGCAGCCCATAGACCAAATAAAAGATCTTTGCCCATTTTTGGTGCCCAACTGCCTTGTCCACCCAATGCTGTTCCCCAAAATGATAGCCACTGAAGAGCACAAACATCAATAGGGCAAAACTGGGCAGGAAGACAAATACGGCGGCGCTTGCAAAAATAAAGATCGAGTAATAAACCAGTACCGTCTTAAAATCCAAATGCCGTCCCTCGCGCTCCTTGGCCGCCTGTATGAGCTTAATGTCATTGGCACCGTGCAGCACCCCAAAGCTAAGAATGAGCACAAAGGCCAGGGCCGTTTCCACTTTCTGGTCCATAAAAACGGACAACCAAAGGGAGAAAAAGGTAAAAACGAGGACAAATGCACCCAAACTGACACTCTCAATAGCACTTTTCTTCATTTTGTTTAATTTTTTAACAAAATTAATAAACGTTAATTGTTTAATGATACGTAAATTTACTTAAACAAAAAACAATTGACTTATGGAAACTTTAATGAGTACCCTTCCGCTCGTATCCAAAATGGCTACGAATGATTATGTTGGCTTCACCTTTTTTGTGGGGTGTATGGCCATGATGGCGGCTTCGGCCTTTTTCTTTCTATCGATGAACGACTTCGATAGAAAATGGAAGACCTCGATCTTGGTATCGGGCATCATTACCTTTATTGCCGCGGTACACTATTGGTACATGCGGGATTATTGGGCCACGGTTGGGGAATCTCCCACATTTTTCAGGTACGTGGACTGGGTGCTTACCGTTCCCTTGATGTGTGTGGAGTTCTACCTTATCCTCAAGGTGGCCGGCGCCCAAAAATCCCTGATGTGGAAATTGATCTTGGCCTCCGTGGTCATGTTGGTCACCGGGTATTTCGGAGAGGCCATTTACACCACGGGCAGCGGGCCCGCTTTCTGGGGCCTTGTTTCCGGCATTGCCTATTTCTACATTGTGTACGAAATATGGTTTGGCAGCGCCAAAAAATTGGCGGAAAAAGCTGGTGGCGCCGTTCTGAGTGCCCACAAAACACTATGCTGGTTTGTACTGGTGGGGTGGGCCATTTATCCTTTGGGCTATATGGCCGGCACCGAGGGCTGGTACGATGGGATCGCCAACTGGGGCCTCAATATGGATGTGATCTACAACATTGGGGACGCGATCAACAAAATAGGGTTTGGCCTGGTGGTCTATGCCGCGGCCGTGGCCTCTACCAAAAAAGTGCAGATGTAGCTACAAGACCATTGACACTTTCCCAGAAAAGACCGCTGTACGGCGGTCTTTTTTTGTTCTGCCCGTACGTTGAGGCCCTGCCCGGTGGCATGGGCCGGTCACCGGCCCTACATCCGTTCCGGCACCTGAATGCCCAAGAGGCCAAAGGCCCTGGCAATGACCTGCCCCACGCTATGGGCCAGTTGTATGCGAAGCAATTTTTTATCGGCCTCGGCCTCGCCCAGAATGGACACTTGCTGGTAAAAGGAATTGAACTCCTTGACCAGGTCATAGGTGTAATTGGCAATGAGTGCCGGACTGTAGTTTTCCGCGGCCAATTGTACGGTTTCCGGAAACAGCTGCAGTTGTTTTATGAGTTCCTTTTCTTTTGGGTGAAGCGCCATCTGGTTCCCAACCTCGGGGTGCCGGTCCATTCCCTGTTTGTTGGCCTTGCGCAGGATGGACTGTATCCTGGCGTAGGTGTACTGGATAAAGGGCCCGGTATTGCCCTGGAAATCCACCGACTCTTCCGGGTTGAACAAGATGCGCTTCTTCGGGTCCACCTTAAGGATATAGTACTTTAGGGCGCCAAGGCCAATGATCTTGTACAGGTCCTGTTTTTCTTTTTCGGAGTACTCTTCCAATTTTCCCAACTCCTCCGAGATTTCCGCGGCCGTACGGGTCATGCTCTCCATAAGGTCATCGGCATCCACCACGGTGCCCTCCCTACTTTTCATCTTTCCGCTGGGCAGGTCCACCATCCCATAGCTCAGGTGAAAGAGCCGATCGGCCCAGGCGAAGCCCAATTTTTTCAAGATGAGGAAGAGGACCTTAAAGTGATAGTCCTGCTCATTGCCCACGGTATAGACCATGCCGCCAATGTCCGGATGGTCCTTGACCCGCTGTATGGCCGTGCCAATGTCTTGGGTCATGTACACCGCTGTGCCATCGGAACGGAGAACAATTTTTTCGTCCAGTCCCTCGTCCGTGAGGTCGCACCATACAGAACCATCTTCCTTGGTATGGAAAACGCCTTTTTCCAAGCCCTCCCTTACAAACTCCTTGCCCAGGAGATAGGTCTCGCTCTCGTAGTACAGGGTATCAAAATCTACCCCCAGATTTTTATAGGTGATGTCAAAGCCATCATAGACCCAGCCGTTCATGGTCTTCCAAAGCGCAACGGTATCGGGGTCTCCCGCCTCCCATTTCTGGAGCATCTGTTGGGCTTCCAGCAACAGCGGCGCCTCTTTCTCGGCCGTTTTTGGATCGGTGCCCTGGGCCACCATTTGCGCCACTTCTTCCTTATAGGCCTTATCAAAGGCCACATAGTAGTTGCCCACCAGCTTGTCTCCTTTTAGGCCGGTACTTTCAGGGGTCTCCCCATTGCCAAAGCGAAGCCATGCCAGCATGCTCTTACAGATATGTATGCCACGGTCATTGATGATCTGGGTCTTGTACACCTTTTTTCCCGCCGCTTCCAGGATGCTGGCCACGGAATGGCCCAACAAATTGTTGCGTATGTGCCCCAGATGCAGCGGTTTGTTGGTGTTGGGCGAGGAGTACTCCACCATCACGGCCTCCTTCCCCTTGGGAAAACTTCCATAATGCTCCAGGTCCTTGATGCCATTGAAAAAGTCCAGATAATAGGCATCCGTGACCACCAGGTTCAAAAAACCCTTGACCACGTTGTACCGGGCCACGGCCGCCACTTTGTCCTGCAGATGGGTGCCTATGGCCTCCCCGATCTGTACCGGGTTGCCCTTGATATGGCGCAGCATGGGAAAGACCACCACGGTGATGTCCCCCTCAAAATCCTTTCGGGTGGGCTGAAACTCCACGGATGGCAACTGGGCCCCAAAGCCTTCCCGCACGGCAGCTTTTACTTGGTCTGCTATAATTTCTTGTACATTCATCCCAACAGGCTTTTAAGCGGGCAAAATTAACCATTTTTTGGGCTTTGCCCTTCCATAATGCCATTATCCGTTCGGTTTTGGTTAACTTTAGATAAAAAAGGGAAGTGCTACCTCCAAACCCAACGGGCATAGTGCCTGAAAAAGCCTCCGCGGGTCAAGGGCGCATGATCTTTTCTTCCGATGCCCACAAAGGCGCATCAAAACCTTAAAAAAAAACACATGCTATTGAACGTATCCTATACCGATAAGAAAATTACCCAGAAAATTGACGAGGCCGTGGGCAAGCCCTTTACCATCAAGGAACGCTGGGCGTTGAACGGCATTGGCTCGCCCAAGCTCATTATCACCGAGACCAGCCTAGAGATCCGGAACCTTTTGCAGCTGGACAACAACCGCAACAGCTGCAATGTGGAAATGCGGCCCAAGGGCATCATTGTGCGCTTTAGGTCCTTGTTGGAAACCTTTGCCCTGGTCATTCCCTACTACAAACTCACCATTTACAAGGGCGATCTGGCCATTTATTCCATTTACCGGGACAACCATTTCATCAAGGTGCAGGCGGATACCAAAGCGGTGCAAAAATTTTTCAAAAAATTGTTGGATCACAAGGCAGACAATGCACCAACGGCCATTGAAGATCTTTAGCCCTTTTTTTGGAGGTAGGCACAACCTTGTGCACCATCCGATTTTTTTTACCGATGTTCAGAAAACAGCCCAAAATTGATATTGAGGAAAACCCAATGGACCAAGCCCTGGTTAAACTGGGATGGTGGTTGGTTCTTTTCCATTTTGTCCTTGCGGGCGTTCTTTATGCCACCGCACCGGAAACCGTCCCCACCCATTTCAATATGGAGGGCAAACCAACGAATTTTGGCCATAAAGCCAATCTATGGGTGCTGCCGGTGCTGAATGCGGTGCTTTATTATTTCCTTCTTAAACTGAGCACCCAAATGAAACCATGGCACTACAATTATCCCGTGAAGGTCACCGATGCCAACGCTCCCAAACTTTACGCCATGGCCAGGCGGATGATGGTGGTGATAAGCTTGGGAACCGTACTGCTCTTGTTTTTTTTGACCTTTCAGACGGCACTGCAAAGCCTTTACCAGATTGGCAACGCACTGCAGTACCTTCTTCCCATTTACGCCGTAACGCTTTGCCTGTACCCCTTCTACATTGCCTTTAAAATGTTCAAGCTCCCCAAGGAATGAAAATATTGCTCACTGGCGCCAATGGTTACATTGGCATGCGTTTATTGCCCCAATTGTTGGATCTGGGACACGATGTGGTCTGTGCCGTTCGTGATGCGGGCCGCCTGTCCGTGGATGTGGACATTAGGGACAGAATTGAGGTGGTGGAAATTGACTTTTTAAAGGAGGTACGGCCAAACATCCTGCCCAGGGATCTGGACGCCGCCTATTTCCTGATCCACTCCATGACGTCTTCCACCACGGATTTTGACGAAATGGAGGCCACCACGGCAAAAAACTTTAACCGTTACATGACGGACACCGGGGTGAAGCAGGTCATTTACCTCAGTGGCATTGTCAATGAGGAGAACCTCTCCAAGCACCTCTGGTCCCGGAAGAACGTGGAAGAAATCCTTGCCCAGGGGCCCTTTGCGCTCACCGTGCTCAAGGCGGGCATCATTGTGGGTTCCGGCAGTTCTTCTTTTGAGATCATCCGGGATCTCTGTGAGAAGCTGCCCTTTATGATCACGCCCAAATGGGTGCTCACCAAAACCCAGCCCATTGCCATTAGGGACGTCATTGCATTTTTGACCAAGACCTTGGGACGGGAGGACACCTATAACGACTCTTTTGACATTGCCGGGCCCAGTGTGCTCACCTACAAAGAGATGTTGCACCAGTATGCGGCCGCACGTGGTTTTAAGAACTGGATCGTTACAGTACCCGTCATGACCCCAAAACTTTCTTCCTATTGGCTCTACTTTGTGACCTCTACCTCCTACAAACTGGCCCTTAACCTGGTGGACAGCATGAAAATTGAAGTCGTTGCCAAGGACAACAGGCTGGCGGAGCTATTGGACATTGAAACCCACACCTATGCCGAGGCCATTGACATGGCCTTTAAGAAAATAGAGCAAAACTTGGTGATGAGCAGTTGGAAAGACAGCATGGTGAGCGGCCGTTTCAGGAAAAACCTGGGAAAATACATACAAGTGCCCAAGTATGGGGTATTGCGCGACCAACAGACCATGCCCGTAAGCGATCCGGACAGGGTATTGAAACGTATTTGGCAAATTGGCGGGGAGACGGGCTGGTACTACGGCAACTGGCTCTGGAAGCTCCGGGGATTTTTGGACAAACTCATAGGCGGCGTGGGCCTGAGGCGCGGAAGAACGCACCCGGACAAGATTTTTCCCGGGGATGCCCTTGATTTTTGGAGGGTTTTGCTGGCCGACAAAAAGGGAAAGCGCCTCTTGCTCTTTGCCGAGATGAAACTGCCCGGGGAGGCATGGCTGGAGTTCCGCATAGATGACAACAATGTGCTGCACCAAACGGCCACCTTTAGGCCCAGAGGTCTCAAGGGGCGCCTTTACTGGTACAGCATTGTTCCCCTGCACTATTTTATCTTTGGCGGAATGATCCGCAACATCGTGGGCCGGGAAGGGCCGCGGCAGGCCCAAGAAAAAAAGAAAGGCTGACCCCGTAGGGAACCCTTGGGGTCTAGGCCTTGGGCAAAAAGACCTCGGCCATCATGCACCGGGCACTGCCCCCACCGCAGGTCTCGATGGTTTCAAGGGAACTGTGCAGGATATCGCAATGGGCCTGGATGGCGCTGAGCTGATCCGGACGCAAACTGTGATAGGCCGCGCTGCTCATGACCATATACCGCTTTTCATTGGCCCCTATGACCTGTAGCATGTTGCCCGCAAAGTGGTGCATCTGGGCCTCGGTGATGGCAATGATCTCCTTGCCGTCCCGTGTAAGATGGTCCACCACGTTCTTGCGTTCCTTTTTGTCGTCTATGGTATCCAGGCAGATCACCGCAAAATCCTCTGCCATGGCCATCATCACGTTGGTATGGTAAATGGGCAGCCGTTTCCCGTCCACGGTCTGGTTGGCGGTGAAGATGACGGGAAAACAGTCAAAATCCTCACAGAACTCAATGAAGAGGGCTTCACTGGCCCGCTCAGATAGGGCGCAGTATGCCTTTTGGTTCACACGGTCCTTGAGGATGCTGCCGGTACCCTCCAAAAACAGACCGTCATCTTCCGCGGCCGTATAGTCCATGACCGAATCTATCCTGAACCCCTGCCCCTCCAAAATATCAAAAATGTCCTTTCTCCGCTCCAAGCGCCTGTTCGCGGCAAACATGGGGTAGATCACGGCCGTGCCGCTCTCGTGGAAAGAGATCCAGTTGTTGGGAAAAATGGAGTCCGGGGTATCTTGCCTAACATCGTCCACCACGATCACGGAGACCCCGTGGTCACGGAGCACCTTGACAAAGGCATCGAACTCCGCTTGCGCCCGTTGGTTAATGGTGGCATTGGCCAGATCCATATCTTCCTGAAAATAATTGTTCACGGCGGTCTGCTCGTTCATCCGGAAGGCCACCGGCCGTATCATTAAAATGGTATTGGTTATCTGCATATTGGCTTGTTTGTATTATTCCCGTATCAGGGGCAGGGTACTGCAGCGCAAAAGCCCCTCCTGTTTCGCAATTTCGGCATAGGGCACCTCTTCCACGGTAAAACCCTGCTTTCTGAGCCAGGTGTTGAGCCGCGTAAAGCCCTTTTCGGAAACCACCACATTGGGCGATATGGAAAAAACGTTGCTGTACATTTGGTACATCTCGTCCGCGCTGATCTCAAAGATATGCGCTCTACCAAAGAAATCCACCAGCCATTGGTACTCCTCTTCCACCAAGAACCCGTTCCGGTGCAAAATGGCCTTCCCCTTGCCCAAGGGCTGGAAACAGCAGTCCAGGTGCAGGGCATTGGCTTTGGCGTTGGTGTTGGACTTTCTAAGCTCAAACGACTTCACGATCTTTTTTGGGAATTGCTGCCTAAGGTAGTCCACCGCCTCTTTGTTGGTCCTGGCGGTAATGTAATCCTTGTAATCCGGGGCGGTGTAGGTGCCCACAAATATATGGTCGTTCCAGGGCATGACATCACCGCCCTCCACGTGCACGGCCTGGGGCGGCCTCAAGATTTTGTCCTCGGCAATTCTGTCCAGGACATGCAAAATGGCCTGCACCTCCTTTTCCCTATCGGGCAGGATATTGGCCACGATCAGTTTGTCTTCTATGACAAAGGCAATGTCCCTTGAGAAAATCTGGTTGCAATCTTGGAGCACCTCTGGCCGGAACACCTGTACGCCGTACTTGGCAAAGACTTGGGCAAATGCTTCCATCTCTGCCACCATGTCCGCTTCTTTGGGATAGGTGCCCGCCAGGATATGTTCCAGGGACTTGGGGTCATAGGCTTGTTCCGGGGTGGGAACGGGCCCCGGACTCTGGGCCGTTCCCAATACCACCGCTTTCAAGGGCGAAATCTCGTCCGTAATGTTCAATTGCAGCATGGAATGGGTTTTGAAAAAAATATACTTTTGATGTTCAGAAAAAAAGCCCCCTTTCCTAGAAAAGAGGGCTTTTGTTTTTTTTTTGATGGGTAGCAATCTACCGCTTGTCCAGGGGAACAAAGGGTCTCAAGTTCTCACCGATGTACACTTGTCTTGGCCTTCCTATGGGCTCTCCCTTTAAACGCATCTCCCTCCACTGCGCGATCCAGCCCGGAAGACGCCCCAAGGCGAACATAACGGTGAACATTTCAGTGGGTATGCCCAATGCCCGGTAGATGATACCGGAATAGAAGTCCACGTTGGGATAGAGTTTTCTATCCACAAAGTAGGGATCTTCCAAAGCCTCCTTTTCAAGGCCCTTGGCAATGTCCAAAATAGGATCCTCGATGCCCAGATCGCCCAAGACTTCATCTGCCGCCTTTTTTATGATCTTGGCCCGTGGATCAAAATTCTTGTACACCCTATGCCCAAATCCCATCAGCCTGAACGGATCGTTCTTATCCTTGGCCTTGGCCATGTACTTTTTGGTGTCTCCCCCATCGGCCTCAATGGCCTCCAACATTTCCAGAACGGCTTGGTTGGCGCCGCCGTGCAAGGGGCCCCATAGGGCAGAGATCCCCGCGGAGAGGGACGCGAACAGGCCCGCATGGGAAGAGCCCACGATCCTCACCGTGGAGGTGGAGCAGTTTTGTTCATGATCGGCGTGCAGAATGAGCAGCTTGTCCAGCGCATCTATGATCACCTTGTTCCTTTTGTATTCCTGGTTGGGGCGTTTGAACATCATTTTGTGGATGTTCTCCACATAGCCCAGGGTATCGTCACCATAATCCAGCGGTAATCCTTTTTTCTTTCTCAGGGTCCAGGCCACCAGTACGGGGAATTTGGCCAAAATCCTCACAATGGCGTGGTACATGGCATTGTCGGAGCTCACATCCACCGTTGACGGGTTAAAGGCGATCAAGGCACTGGTAAGGGATGAGATAACGCCCATGGGATGTGCCGATTTTGGAAATCCGTCCAAGATCTTCTTCATCTCCTCATCCACTTGGGACTCCTCCCTGATGTCGTCATGGAATTTTTCCAGTTCCTCTTTGTTGGGCAGCTCGCCAAAGATGAGCAGGTAGGCCACTTCCAGAAAATCGGCCTTTTCGGCCAGTTCCTCAATGGAATAGCCCCGATATCTCAGAATTCCCTTTTCACCGTCCAAAAAGGTAATGGCACTTTCACAAGATCCCGTGTTCTTAAAGCCCGGATCTATGGTGATCATGCCCGCCGTGGCAGTCCTCAGGGATTTGATGTCAATGGCCAGCTCGTTCTCTGTTCCCTTGATCACCGGGAACTCATATTTATGTCCGCCGTATTCTAAAGTAGCTTTATCTGTCATCTAAGTATTTTACGTGATTAATGTGGGCCTAAAATTAACAAAAACGCATTGCTTTAACAATATTGTCCAAGGCTTTAAACATTAATTAACAAGGGGCCTGCCACCACCTTGTTCAGTCCCGGCCTACTTGAGCAGGTACAACGATTTATAATAGGCGTTGACCGATTTTTCCCAAGTGAACCTCGCCTTTTTTGCATTGGCCTTTATGGTGTTCCATTGCGCCTTGTTGTTCTGCCAGATATCCAAGGCCAGGTCCAGGGCGGCCACCATGTTCCCCATCTTTTCATCATAGGTGTCGCCATCAAAGACAAAACCGGTCTTGAGGTGCTCCACGGTATCCTTGAGCCCACCCGTATGGTGCACCAGGCAAGGGTTGCCATTGCGCATGGCCAACATTTGGCTTATGCCACAGGGCTCAAAGAGACTGGGCATGAAGTAGAGGTCCGTTTCCAGGTAGATGGAATCGATCAAATCTTCAGATTGCCCATTGGTAAAGATAAAGTTCCGGTACTTATGGCTCATCTCCCTGAAATGGTCTTCATAACCGGGGTCTCCCGTGCCCAAGAGCATGAAGATTCCATTGACCTCTTCCAATTTTTGGAGAATGGTGGCGAAAACCTCGGGGGATCTCCTTAAAAAGTAGAACTTCTGTTCGGTCAATCGCGCCACGCTGGAAACAATGAACTGGGGCCTGTTGCCCACGTACTGCATGATTTTTTCTCCGGTGTGGGCCAAGAAATCGGCTTTGTATTTTTTGGATTCGTCCTGCAGCCATTGAAAGATGGCCTTCACCGTATTGCGATACAAAAGGCCTTTCTCCGCCTTTCTGGTGTTCCCATAATTGGAAGCATTTAAAATACCGAACAGACGGCCTTCATCATCTGCCTTCTGCAAGTCTTTCTCCAATCCTTCCCCACCAATGAATTCCGGCGGCCGGCTTGGCTTCAAGACATCTTCCTTATAGGATGGGGACACGGTATGCACGGCATCGGCCAGGCGAATGCCCACGGCCATAAGGTTCACGCAATCTTGGTACCGTGGGTCCTTCAGGGCCCCGTGGTCCAAGGGCACCTCCGGGAACCAGTTGTGCAGGGAGGCATGGTTGTCATAAAAAGGCCGGATGCCCTGAATGGCCAAGTTATGGATGCTGTACACGTGCCGTATTTTGTTGAGCTCCTTATATCTGGGGTGATAGGTCTTGAGAAAAAGTACCGTACTGGCGTGCCAGTCGTGCATGTGCACAATGCTCAAGGTGCCAAAGGCGCCCATTTTGATGGCCTCGGCAACGGCGGCACAAAAAATGAAATATTTTATGGCGTCTGTAAAAAAGGGCTCTTCCGGATCGTCATGGTAAATGTGGGCAATGCCCCCCGCCTCAATCTCCGGATGGTGAACCACGTAGTGCACAATGTTCTTGTCTTCCTTCTTTCCGGGAACCTCATAGAGCTCTGCCACATAGGTGGTACCGCGAAGCGGAAAGGTTAGTTGCCTCTTGAACGTGCCGTTTTGGTGCAACCTGCCATAGGAGGGCACCACCACATGGGCGCGGTCGCCTCGATTGGAGATTTCGCGTGGCACATCCCGTACCACATCGCCCATGCCCCCGGCCTTACAATTGGGTATGGCATCGTTCTCAGCGGCAACAAATAGAAAGTTGTTCATTATGGCGAGCTTTAAAAATAAGTAAGGAATAAGATAACCATCTTTTCATCGGCAACCAAAAAAAAAGCCTTCCGTGGTCCGAAAGGCTTTTGGCTTGGTCAAAAATGAACCTTGAACGCTTTTTCCTTTGGATAGTAGGCCACATCGCCCAGTTCTTCCTCGATCCGGAGCAACTGGTTGTACTTGGCCATACGGTCCGATCGTGAGGCAGAGCCCGTCTTTATCTGTCCGGTGTTCAACGCCACGGCCAGGTCTGCTATGGTGTTGTCCTCCGTTTCCCCGGATCGGTGCGACATGACGGAGGTGTATCCGGCATTTTTGGCCATGTTCACGGCATCTATGGTTTCCGTGAGGGTACCTATTTGGTTCACCTTGATCAATATGGAATTGGCAATGCCCTTTTCAATACCGGTGGAGAGCCGTTCCACATTGGTCACAAAAAGATCGTCACCTACCAATTGTACCTTGTCCCCTATTTTTTCGGTCAATGTTTTCCAACCGTCCCAATCATTTTCGTCCATACCGTCCTCTATGCTGATGATGGGGTATTTTGCCGAAAGATCGGCCAAGTACTGCGCTTGTTCGGCCGAAGTTCTCACCACGCCCTTGTCCCCCTCAAATTTGGTATAGTCGTACTTGCCGTTTTCGTAGAACTCCGCCGCGGCACAGTCCAGTGCGATCATGACGTCATCGCCCAGCTTGTAGCCCGCTTTCTCCACCGCCTTGGCAATGGTGTCCAGTGCATCTTCGGTGCCGCCCGGTAGATTGGGCGCAAAACCGCCCTCATCGCCAACTGCGGTGCTCAGGCCGCGATCGTGAAGCACTTTTTTAAGATGGTGGAAGATCTCCGTGCCCATTTGCATGGCGTGGGTAAAGCTATTGGCCTTTACCGGCATCACCATGAACTCCTGGAAGGCAATGGGCGCATCCGAGTGGGATCCACCGTTGATGATGTTCATCATGGGCACGGGCAAGGTATTGGCGCTTACGCCCCCCACGTATTTGTAAAGTGGCTGGCCCAGTTCATTGGCGGCGGCCTTTGCGGCGGCCAAACTTACGCCCAAAATGGCATTGGCCCCCAATTTGGACTTGTTGGGCGTGCCATCCAGATCGATCATGGTCTTGTCCAACAGGTTTTGGTCAAAAACGGACATGCCCAAAATTTCATCGGCAATGATGGTGTTCACGTTCTCCACGGCCTTGGAAACGCCCTTGCCCATCAAGGCGGGACCGCCATCGCGCAGCTCCACGGCCTCATGTTCCCCGGTGGATGCACCGGAGGGAACGGCCGCCCGTCCCATTACGCCATTTTCCGTGATCACATCCACTTCTACCGTTGGGTTGCCCCTTGAGTCCAAAATCTGTCTGGCGTGAACGCCTAAAATAATACTCATATTTATTGCTTTAAATTGTTGTTTCCTATTGTTGGCAAAGATACAAAACCTTGGCCCCACGAGCGGCTCCAACCGCTGTATTTCACTCTTGTTTCACCTTGGTTTAAACGGGTACCGCCCCCGCCTTGTTTTTCTCGATCATCTTAAAGAAGTCATCAAAAAGATAGTCGGCATCATGGGGTCCGGGACTGGCCTCTGGGTGGTACTGCACCGAGAACACGTCCCTGTTCTTCATTTTCATACCGGCCAAGGTACCGTCGTTCAAATGTATGTGGGTCACCTCCAGGTCCGGGTGGCTCTCGGCTTCTTCCCTTTTCACCGCAAACCCGTGGTTTTGGGAGGTAATTTCCCCTTTGCCCGTGAGCAGATTGAGCACCGGATGGTTTATGCCCCGGTGCCCGTGGTGCATTTTGTAGGTGCCCACCCCATTGGCCAAGGCAATGACCTGATGTCCCAAACAAATGCCAAACACCGGCTTGCCACTGGCTATCATCTCCTTGGCGGCATTGATGGCATCGAAGAGCGGCTCTGGGTCCCCGGGGCCATTGGAAATGAAATAAGCATCAGGGTTCCAGGCCTCCATATCCTTGAAATGGGCGTTGTAGGGAAACACCTTGATGTGCGCCCCACGCTTTTCCAAATTTCTTAGAATGTTCTTTTTGATGCCAATGTCCAGTGCGGCGATCTTTATCGCGGCGCCTTCCTCCCCCACGGAGTAGGGATTTTGCACCGATACTTTTGAGGCGAGTTCCAGCCCTTCCATACTGGGCACTTGGGCCAAACGCCGCTTTAGGTCTTCCAGATTTTCCACATCCGTGGAAATGACGGCGTTCATGGCACCGTGGTCCCTAATGTAGCTCACCAGGGCGCGGGTATCCACATCAGAGATGGCGAAGAGCGCGTGGTCTTCCAGGAAGGCCTCCAAACTCTTATCTGCTATGGCCCTGGAATAATCATAACTGAAATTCTTGCAGATGAGCCCTGCTATCTTTACGGAGTCCGACTCCACCTCCTGGGCCTGGGTGCCATAATTGCCAATGTGGGCATTGGTGGTTACCATGAGCTGCCCAAAGTAAGAGGGATCTGTGAATATTTCCTGGTAGCCGGTCATTCCCGTGTTGAAACAGACCTCGCCAAATGCCGTGCCCTCCTTGTCCCCAACTGATTTTCCGTGAAAAACGGTGCCATCTGCCAATAGAATGATGGCTTTTTTCCTTGATTGATACTTCATCTGCTGCTAAACGTTTTGGTTCGCCAATATTATAAAAAAAAGGATAGACCGTTAAGCCTACCCTTTTTTGTTTTGTTGTCCATACCCGGTATGTTACTCTTCAGAATCATCCGCTTTGGCCTCACTGTCGGTTTGTGCCACTGCGCTGGCTGCGGTTGCGGCCACCGCTCCCGCTGCCGCGGCAGCTCCGGAGCCTCCGCCCCTTCTGCTTCTTCTGGTGGATTTTTTCTTGGGCTTGCCGGCATTGTAGAGTTCGTTGAAATCCACAAGCTCTATCATGGCCATATCGGCGTTATCTCCCAAACGGTTGCCCAACTTAATGATGCGCGTGTAGCCGCCGGGCCTATCGCCCACCTTTTCCGAGACCACGCCAAATAGCTCGGTAACGGCATATTTGTCCCGCAGGTTCTTGAAAACGATGCGCCTGTTGTGGGTGCCCTTTTCCGCTGTAAGGTTGTTCTCTGCCTTTGACTTGGTGATCAAGGGCTCCACAAATTGCTTCAAGGCCTTGGCCTTGGCCACTGTGGTATTGATCCTCTTGTGCTCTATGAGGGAGCAGGCCATATTGGCCAACATGGCCTTTCTGTGGGCCGCTTTACGCCCCAAATGGTTTACTTTTTTACCGTGTCTCATTTTATTGTGCTAACTATTTCTCCAACTGAGGGTGTATCCCTTCCTGTAAGAAATAAGATTAATCTTTATCCAATTTGTACTTTGTAAGGTCCATGCCAAAGCTAAGGCCTTTGTTGATCACCAGCTCCTCCAATTCGGTGAGCGATTTCTTGCCAAAGTTCCTGAACTTCATCAGGTCGTTTTTGTTGAAGGAAACCAAATCGCCCAGGGTATCCACCTCGGCAGCCTTGAGACAGTTCAGGGCGCGTACGGACAGATCCATATCCACCAATTTTGTCTTTAACAACTGTCTCATGTGCAGGGACTCTTCATCATAGGTCTCGGTCTGTGCGATCTCATCTGCCTCCAGGGTGATGCGCTCGTCCGAAAAGAGCATGAAATGGTGTATGAGTACCTTTGCGGCCTCCGTGAGGGCGTCCTTGGGGTGAATGGAACCGTCCGTGGAAATCTCAAAAACCAACTTCTCATAATCGGTCTTCTGCTCCACACGAAAGTTCTCAATGCTGTATTTTACGTTCTTAATGGGCGTAAAGATGGAATCTACCGCGATGGTTCCCAGAGGGGAGCCGGATTTCTTGTTCTCATCTGCCGGTACGTAGCCCCTGCCCTTGTCAATGGTCACTTCCATGTTAAAGGCCACTTTGGTGTCCATGTTGCAGATCACCAGGTCCGGGTTCAAGACTTGGTAGCCGGAAATGAACTTTTGGAAATCGCCGGCCGTCAACTGCTCTTTGCCGCTGACCGAGATGGATACCAGTTCGGCTTCGGAATCCTCGATCTGCTTCTTAAAACGCACTTGCTTTAGGTTGAGGATAATTTCGGTAACATCCTCGACCACGCCCGGTATCATGGAAAACTCGTGCTCTACCTTATCAATCCTAACAGAGGTAATGGCGTGCCCTTCAAGCGAAGACAACAATACCCTTCTCAATGCATTACCAACGGTTAATCCATAACCAGGTTCCAAAGGACGGAATTCGAACTTACCTTCGAAATCCGAGGAATCGATCATTATTACTTTATCGGGCTTCTGAAAATTAAATAATGCCATAACTGGATTGCTGTGTTTATTTAGAGTATAACTCGACGATTAATTGTTCTTTGATGTTCTCTGGAATTTGAAGTCTTTCCGGAACGGATACGAACGTGCCCTCCTTTTTGTCATTGTTCCAGGTGAGCCATTCGTACACAGCGCTGTTTGCCGCCAAGGAGTCTTGGATGGCCGTCAGGGACTTGGATTTTTCGCGAACCCCGACAACATCTCCCGGCTTCAGGGAATAGGAAGGAATGTTCACCAACTCCCCGTTCACGGTAATGTGCCTATGGCCCACCAATTGCCGGGCCCCGCTCCTGGTGGGGGCAATGCCCATTCTGTACACCACATTGTCCAACCTGGACTCGCAAAGCTGGAGCAGCACCTCACCGGCCACGCCCTCTTTTCTCTTGGCCCTGGCAAAGAGGTTCCTGAACTGCTTTTCCAATATCCCGTAGGTGTACTTGGCTTTTTGTTTCTCCATCAACTGGATGGAATATTCGGATTTCTTGCCCCTTCTCCTGTTGTTCCCGTGTTGCCCGGGAGGGTAGTTTTTCTTTTCAAAAGACTTGTCGTCCCCGAAAATCGCTTCTCCGAATTTTCTTGCGATCTTTGATTTTGGTCCTGTATATCTTGCCATCTTCTTCTTGTTTGAAAGTGCGATTATGAATTAAGGCTTATCCTTCGATAATCGTAACGACACCTTCCGTGAATTAATAAATATTGTTGGTTATACCCTTCTCCTTTTTGGGGGCCTACAGCCGTTGTGCGGCATTGGGGTAACATCTATGATCTCCGTGACCTCCACTCCGGAATTGTGAAGCGCCCTGATGGCACTTTCCCTACCGTTTCCGGGGCCCTTTACATAAACCTTTACCTTTCGTAAACCAGCTTCGTGGGCCACTTTGGCACAGTCTTCGGCAGCGACCTGGGCCGCATAGGGGGTGTTCTTTTTAGAACCCCTGAAACCAAGCTTACCGGCAGATGACCAAGAGATGACATCTCCCTTCTTATTGGTAAGGGAAATGATGATATTGTTAAAGGAAGCGCTGATATGGGCTTCGCCCACCGCATCTACGATCACTTTGCGCTTCTTGGTAACTTTTGTGTTTGCCTTTGCCATTCCTATTCTAATTATTTAGTGGCTTTCTTCTTGTTGGCCACTGTTTTACGCTTACCTTTTCTTGTCCTGGAGTTGTTCTTGGTGCGCTGTCCCCGCAATGGCAATCCAGATCTATGGCGAATTCCCCTATAACAGCCAATGTCCATTAATCGCTTAATGTTCAATTGGGTCTCGGAACGGAGCTCTCCTTCTATGGTATAACCGGACACGGCATCCCTGATACGACCAATCTCATCATCGTTCCAATCAGAAACCTTTGTGTCCTCACTTACCTGGGCCGTCCCCAAAATTTCCTTTGCCCTACTCTTTCCGATTCCAAAAATATAGGTCAGGGCGATCACGCCCCTTTTCTGTTTTGGTATATCTATACCTGCAATTCTCGCCATAACTACCCTTGTCTTTGTTTAAATCTAGGATTTTTCTTGTTGATCACGTACAATCTGCCCTTTCTGCGCACAATCTTGCAGTCGACACTTCTCTTTTTAATTGATGCTCTTACTTTCATCTTAATTTAGTATCTATAAGTAATTCTTGCTTTGCTGAGGTCATAGGGACTCATTTCCAACTTCACCTTGTCTCCCGGCAACAATTTAATATAGTGCATGCGCATCTTGCCAGAGATATGCGCCGTTACCACATGTCCGTTCTCCAGTTCCACACGGAACATCGCGTTGGAAAGGGCCTCGATAATGGACCCGTCTTGCTCTATTGCTGCTTGTTTAGCCATCTTGTTTACTTTCCTTTTGGGCTGATCTTGGACGCTGCGCCGGCACCGTACCGTGGATCAACCCCTCCTTTATGCTACTTTTCTGTTCTTACCCGTTTTCATAAGCCCGTCATAATGCCTGTTTAGCAGATAGGCGTTCACCTGCTGTACGGTATCAATGGCCACGCCCACCATGATCAAAAGGGAGGTACCACCGTAGAACAGGGCCCAACCCGCCTGTACGTCCATCAGTTTTACCACCACTGCCGGCAGTACTGCCAACAGCGCCAAGAATATGGAGCCGGGCAAGGTAATGAGAGACATGATCTTGTCCAAGAAATCCCCCGTTTCCTTTCCTGGTCGTATGCCGGGAATAAAACCACCACTGCGTTTCAAATCGTCTGCCATTTTATTGGTGGGGACGGTGATCGCCGTGTAGAAATAGGTGAATATGATGATCAACAAACCGAAAAGTATGTTGTACGCCCAACCGAATATATCGGCAAACTGAACTTCCATCCACTGGCCCACGGCAGTGTCATTGAGCCCCTGGCCAATTAGCCCGGGAACGAACATGATGGCCTGGGCAAAGATGATCGGCATTACCCCAGAGGCATTGAGCTTTAAGGGAATGTACTGCCTTGACCCCATCACGTTCTTTTCATAACCGCCAGATGCCGTTCTGCGGGCATACTGCACGGGTACCTGGCGCATGGCCATGACCAAGAGCACACTGGCCAAGATGACCAAAAACCACAGAATGAGCTCTATCAACATGAACATTAGACCACCGGTGTTGTTGGTGGTCCTGGAGATGAACTCCTGTACAAAGGATTGGGGCATGGTGGCAATGATCCCGATCATGATGAGCAAGGATATACCGTTGCCAATGCCCTTATCGGTAATCTTCTCTCCCAACCACATGGCAAACACACAGCCCGTGACCAAAATGATTACGGCGGGCACCATAAAGTCCAGCCCTTTTCCCAAAATGAAGGCGGTGTCCGGAACCCCAAAGGCACCCAGGCCATAGAGGTAGGCAGGCGCTTGCACAATACAGATACCAATGGTGAGCCAACGGGTGATCTGATTAATGGTCTTCCTGCCACTTTCCCCTTCTTTCTGCAGTTTTTGCAGATAGGGAATGGCAATGCCCATAAGCTGCACCACAATGGAAGCCGATATATAGGGCATGATGCCCAGGGCAAATATGGAAGCATTGGCAAATGCACCGCCGGTAAAGGCGTTGAGCAGACCAAATATCCCTTGGTCGGTACCGTCCACCAAGCCGCCCAACTGGGCAGAGTCTATGCCCGGAAGCACAATTTGGCACCCAAACCTATACACCAATAGAAGCCCTAAGGTGATGCCGATCCTATTCCTTAGCTCCTCTATTTTCCAAATATTGGATATTGTATCTATAAAACTCTTCATGCGCTTGTTGTGCTTACAAATTTATTGCCTCTCCGCCGGCGGCCTCGATCGCCGCCTTGGCAGATGCCGTAAATTTATGGACGGTAATCTTCAATGGGGCCTTTAGCTCGCCTCCACCCAAAATCTTTACCATATCATTCTTCCTGGCCACGTTGTGCTCCACCAGCATATCAAACGTTACCGTGTCCTTGATCACCTTGTTGTCCACCAAGGTCTGCAGGCGGTCCAGGTTGATGCCTTTGTACTCCTTGCGGTTTATGTTGGTGAAACCAAATTTTGGCACTCGGCGCTGCAATGGCATCTGGCCACCTTCGAAACCGATTTTCTTGGAATAGCCCGATCGTGACTTGGCCCCTTTATGGCCCCTTGCGGCGGTGCCGCCCTTACCGGAACCTTGACCCCTGCCCAATCGCTTTCCATCTCTGTTTACTGCACCTTCTGCAGGTTTTAGATTACTTAAATCCATCAAATGCTGTGTTTAAGCCTCCTCTACGGAAACCAGATGTTGTACTTTGTTTATCATTCCAAGGATGTTGGGGGTGTCTTCGTGCACCACTGTCTGTCCTATCCTCTTGAGCCCAAGTGCTTCCAGCGTCCTCTTTTGGTTCTGGGGCTTTTTGATGCTGCTCTTTCGTTTTGTAACCTTGATCTTTGCCATGTTTCTTTTGGTATTTGTGGTGGTCATACGGCGGGCAACGGATTCTTGTCCCATCCCGTGCCGGCGACCTGCCTACATCCTATCTTATTAGCCCTTGAACACTTTTTCCAAGGACACCCCTCTTTGCTCGGCAACCGTTTTGGCGTCCCTGAGCTGCAAAAGTGCATCGAAGGTGGCCTTTACCACGTTGTGGGGGTTGGAAGACCCCTGTGATTTGGAAAGGACATCTTGCACCCCAACGGACTCCAAGACCGCCCTAACGGCACCTCCAGCGATCACCCCTGTACCGTGCGATGCAGGTTGTATGTACACCCGGGCCCCGCCGTACTTTCCTTTTTGTTCGTGTGGAAGCGTGCCCTTGTTCAAGGGAATGCGGATCAAATTCTTCTTGCCGTCCTCAATGGCCTTGGCTATGGCCGTGGCCACTTCCTTGGACTTGCCCAGACCGTGGCCCACCACACCATTTTCATCGCCCACCACTACAATGGCCGAAAAACCAAAGGCCCTTCCACCCTTGGTTACCTTGGTAACGCGCTGTACGCCCACCAATCTATCCTTCAAATCCAATCCTCCCGGCTTAACGGTCTCTACGTTTTTATATTTCTGGAACATAGTCTCTTTTTAGAATTTTAATCCTGCTTCCCTTGCCCCTTCGGCCAAGGATTTAACACGGCCATGATAGAGGTTTCCCCCACGGTCAAAGGCAACTTTTTCAATGTTTGCTGCCTTACATTTCTCGGCAATGGCCTTGCCCACCATCGCGGCGATCTCTGATTTGCTCCCCTTGGAACCGGCAAGTGCCTTGTCCCTGGAAGAGGCCGCGGCCAATGTAACGCCATTTACATCGTCAATGGCCTGGGCATAGATCTCACTGTTGCTTCTAAATACAGAAAGTCTTGGTCTCTCGGACGTTCCGGTGGACACCTTGCGGATTCTCCTTCGAATCCTATATTTTCTTTGTGTTTTTGATAATCCCATAATCCTTCTATTAAGCCGACTTACCAGCCTTTCTTCTTAGTTGTTCTCCTACGAATTTGATTCCTTTTCCTTTGTAGGGTTCAGGTTTCCTGAAACTCCTGATCTTGGCCGCCACTTGGCCCACCAATTGTTTGTCATAGGAGCTCAGTTTAACAATGGGGTTCTTTCCCTTTTCGGAAATGGTCTCCACCTTCACCTCAGGGGCCAAATTGAGCACAATATTGTGTGAAAAACCTAGGGCAAGGTCCAATTTCTGGCCTTGGTGGCTGGCACGGTAACCCACGCCAACCAGCTCCAATTCCTTGGTCCATCCCTTACTCACGCCTTCAAGCATGTTGAACACCAAAGAACGGTAAAGGCCGTGCTTGGCCTTGTGCTCCTTGGAATCGGACGGACGTGTTACCCATACCTGTGCATCTTCCACCTTTACGGCAACACCGGAGAACTCTTGGGTCAATTCTCCCAGCTTTCCCTTAACGGTGATCACGTTTTCCTTTACATCTACGGTTACCCCTTCAGGTATCGCTACTGGATTGTTTCCTATTCTAGACATCTTCTAAAATTTATCTCTTTAGTATACGTAACAAAGCACTTCGCCCCCTACATTCTCTTCCTTGGCCTGCTTGCCGGTCATGACCCCGTGGGAGGTGGACACAATGGCAACGCCCAACCCGTTGAGCACCCTGGGCAACTCTTGGCTGTTTACATACTTCCGGAGACCTGGCTTACTGATGCGCTGCAATTTGCGAATCACCGGTTCCTTGGTGAGCTTGTTGTACTTCAGGGCTATTTTAATGGTGCCCTGAACCGTGTTATCCTCAAATTTGTAGCTCAGGATGTAGCCCTGATCGAACAAAATCTTGGTGATCTCTTTCTTAACATTGGAGGCGGGGATTTCCACGACCCTGTGGCCGGCCCTGCTCGCGTTCCTAACCCTGGTTAGGTAATCTGCTATTGTATCTGTAACCATCTATGTCTAATTCGGTAACGGTTTTTAGCCTTCGCTAAACCTGAAACCAGTTTAAATTCAGTTTTACCAGCTTGCCTTGCGCACTCCGGGTATGAGGCCTTTATTGGCCATTTCGCGAAACATGACCCTGGAGATGCCAAAGGTACGCATATACCCTTTTGGACGCCCCGTTAGCTTACATCTGTTGTGCATGCGAACGGGAGATGCGTTCTTGGGCAACTTCTGCAAGGCTTCGTAGTCACCGGCCTCTTTCAGGGCCTTGCGCTTCTCGGCGTATTTGGCCACGGTCCTTGCTCTCTTCCTTTCGCGGGCCTTCATTGATTCTTTAGCCATACTATTTCTTTTTAAAGGGTAATCCCAATTCCATTAATAATGATTTCGCCTCCTTGTCGGTGGCTGCCGAAGTCACGAAGGTAATGTCCATTCCATTGATCCTGTTGATCTTGTCTATGTTGATCTCGGGGAAGATAATTTGCTCTTCAACGCCAAGACTGTAATTCCCCCGACCATCAAACCCGGTGGCCTTGATGCCCTGGAAATCCCTTACACGGGGCAGGGCAGAAGTAACCAATCTATCCAAAAACTCGTACATGCGGTCTCCCCTCAGGGTCACCTTGGCACCAATGGGCATTCCCTTTCGGAGCTTAAAGGCGGCAACGTCTTTTTTGGATACGGTAGGAACAGCTTTTTGGCCGGTGATCATAGTAAGCTCATCCACCGCGTGGTCTATGAGCTTTTTATCGGCCACAGCGGCACCCACTCCGCGGCTCACTACAATTTTGGTGAGCTTGGGCACTTCCATTACATTGCTGTAACTGTACTCCTCCTTTAGGGAGCCCACTATGCGCTCCTTGTATTCTTTCTTTAATCTTGCAACGTAGGCCATAACTAAATTACTTCATTGGATTTTTTGGAAAACCTCACTTTTTTACCGTCCCTGACCTCGTAGCCCACCCTGGTGGCGTCCCCACTCTTGGGATCTATCAAGGAGAGGTTTGAAATATGGATGAAGGCCTCTTTTTTGGTAATGCCACCTTGTGGGTTTTTGGCACTGGGCTTCTCATGCTTGGAAACCATGTTCACACCCTCTACGATGGCCCTGTTCTTGGCAATGTCCACGCGCATGACCTGGCCCTCGGACCCCTTGTGGTCTCCTGCCATGACACGCACCGTGTCTCCTGTCTTTATCTTTAACTTTGTCATCTCTACTTAGCTTTATAGCACCTCGGGGGCGAGTGAAACAATCTTCATGAACTGCTTGTCCCTGAGCTCCCTTGCCACCGGGCCAAACACGCGTGTACCGCGCATCTCTCCCGTAGGGTTCAACAACACACAGGCATTGTCATCAAAACGAATGTAGGAACCGTCCGGTCTCCTTACCTCTTTTTTGGTTCGTACCACCACAGCGGTGGACACGGCCCCTTTCTTGATACCGCCGTTGGGCGTGGCATCCTTTACGGTTACCACAATTTTGTCCCCAATGGAAGCATACCGTCGCTTGGTGCCTCCCAGCACCCTAATGGTCAATACTTCCTTGGCCCCTGTATTGTCCGCTACCTTTAGTCTCGATTCTTGCTGTAACATAACTTATTTGGCTCTTTCTAAGATTTCTACTAACCTCCAACACTTGGTCTTGCTCATTGGGCGCGTTTCCATAATCTTAACGGTATCGCCAATGTTACAGTCGTTCTTTTCGTCATGGGCAACATACTTTTTTGTCCTCAAAACGAACTTACCGTACATAGGGTGCTTTACGCGCTTTACCTCGGAAACCACGATGGACTTTTCCATCTTGTCACTGGTAACGACCCCTATTCTCTCTTTTCTTAAGTTTCTATTTTCCATAAAGCAGAACCAGTTATTGGTTTTCCCTATTAGTTAATTCAGTGGCCAATCTTGCCACTGTTCTCCTTACTTTCCTTATTTGAAGCGGGTTCTCCAAAGGGGTCACAAAATGAGCCATCTTCAATTCCGCGTGTTGCTTTTTAAACTCCGCCAGTTTCAGCTTAAGGTCTTCTACAGATAATTCCTTGACTTCTTGCTTTTTCATCTTTCCTATTCTTTATGCTTCAACTGAATAATCACGGGCCACTACAAACTTGGTCTTCACAGGGAGCTTTTGGGCCGCCAGCCTCAGGGCTTCCTTGGCAACATCCATGGGCACACCGGCCACCTCGAACATGATTCGCCCGGGCTTCACAACGGCCACAAAATATTCTGGCGCACCTTTACCCTTACCCATACGCACCTCCAAGGGCTTCTTGGTAATGGGCTTGTCCGGGAAAATCTTGATCCACAATTGCCCTTCACGTTTCATGAACCTGGTGGCTGCAATACGCGCCGCTTCAATCTGTCTGGAGGTCAGAAATGAGGAGTCCAATGACTTTATACCGAACATTCCGTTTGAAAGCTGGTGCCCTCTACCAGAATTGCCCTTCATACGGCCCTTCTGCATTTTTCGGAACTTTGTTCTTTTGGGTTGTAACATCTCTCTTGTGCTTTAATATGATTACTTTCTACGACGTGGCTTTCTTCCACCATCGCCCTTACCACCTTTTCCGGTCTGGCCTTTCTGCATGCCCACCAAAGGAGAGAGCTCTCGCTTTCCGTACACTTCCCCTTTCATGACCCAAACCTTTATGCCCAATTTGCCGTAGGTGGTCTGTGCCTCTTGAAGGGCATAGTCTATGTCTGCCCTAAAGGTGGACAATGGGATCCTGCCATCCTTGTAAGACTCGCTACGGGCCATCTCGGCCCCGTTCAATCTGCCCGAAATCTGAATTTTAATGCCCTCGGCGTTCATCCGCATCGCTGCGGCGATGGCCATCTTAATGGCCCTTCTGTAAGAGATGCGGCTCTCTATCTGCCGGGCCACACTGGCCGCCACCAAATTGGCATCGACCTCTGGCCTTTTGATCTCGTAGATGTTGATCTGTACCTCTTTGTTGGTGATCTTTTTGAGCTCTTCCTTGAGCTTATCCACCTCCTGGCCGCCTTTACCGATGATGATCCCCGGTCTGGCCGTGGTCACGGTTATGGTGATCAACTTCAGGGTGCGCTCTATGATCACCCTGGAAACACTGGCCTTGGACAATCTGGCATGGATGTATTTTCTGATCTTGTCGTCTTCGGCCAACTTATCTCCGTAATCATTGCCACCGTACCAGTTGGATTCCCAACCCCTGATGATTCCTAGACGATTTCCTATTGGATTTGTTTTCTGTCCCATTCTAGCTCTCTGTGTTATTGTTTGAACCCAAGACCAATGTTACGTGGTTGGACCTTTTTCTGATTCTGTGCGCCCTTCCTTGGGGCGCCGGTCTTAGGCGCTTCAGCATGGTGCCACCGTCCACACGGATCTCGGAAACCACCAAGTCTGCGTCCTCAAGGGCGGCATCCTCGTTCTTGGCTTCCCAATTGGCCAGTGCACTGAGCAATAGTTTCTCCAGTTTCCTGGAGGCTTCCTTAGGTTCAAAACGGAGAATGGCCAGGGCCTTTTCCACTTTTTCCCCACGTATCAAATCGGCCACCAAACGCATTTTCCTTGGCGAGGTGGGACAATTGTTCAGCTTTGCAAAAGCTACTTTCTGTTTCTCGGCCTTGATTCTTTCGGCCATCTGTTTTTTACGGACTCCCATTGCTTACCTTTTTCCTTTGTTTTTAGCTCCGGCGTGGCCCCTGAACGATCTCGTTGGTGAGAATTCGCCCAATTTATGCCCTACCATGTTCTCTGTGACAAAAACAGGAACAAACTGCCTTCCGTTGTGCACGGCAATGGTCTGCCCCACAAAATCAGGGGTGATCATCGATGCCCTGGACCAAGTCTTGATCACGGCCTTTTTTCCGGAAGAAACATTTTGCTGTATCTTCTTCTCCAAACTATAATGAACGTAAGGTCCTTTCTTTAATGAACGTGCCATTTCTTCTTCTTTTTATTTCTTTCTACGTTCTACTATATATTTATTGGTCTCCTTGGTCCTGGAACGCGTCTTGAACCCTTTTGCGGGAATGCCGTTCCTAGATCTTGGATGACCTCCGGAAGCCCTTCCTTCACCACCTCCCATGGGGTGGTCCACTGGGTTCATGGCCACTGGCCTGGTCCTTGGCCTTCTGCCCAACCAACGGCTCCTACCGGCCTTACCGGACACCAACAACTGATGGTCAGAGTTGGATACGGCCCCGATGGTGGCCCTGCAAGTGGCCAAAATCAACCTGATCTCGCCAGAGGGCATCTTTACGGTCACGAACTTGCCGTCCTTGGCCATCAATTGCGCAAAGGTACCCGCGCTGCGCGCCATGACGGCACCCTGTCCCGGACGAAGCTCAATACAGGAAATGACCGTTCCCAATGGCACCTTGCCCAAGGGCATGGCGTTCCCGATCTCCGGTGCCACATCGTCACCGGAAACCACTTTCTGGCCCACCTGAAGACCGTTCTGGGCCACGATGTACCGCTTTTCGCCGTCAGCATACCCCAACAGGGCAATGAAGGCGGTACGGTTGGGATCGTACTGAATGGAGATCACCTCTGCGGCAACGTCCTGCTTGTCCCTCTTGAAGTCAATGATGCGGTACCTTCTTTTGTGCCCACCACCTTTTTGGCGCATGGTCATCTTTCCCTGACTGTTCCTACCCCCCGACTTTTTTAACGGAGCAAGCAAGCTTTTTTCCGGCTTATCAGCGGTAATGGCATCAAAGCCATTGACCACTCTAAAACGCTGCCCAGGGGTTACTGGTTTTAATTTTCTAACTGACATTCCTTGTCTTTATAGATTACTGTAAAAATCGATCACATCACCTTCAACCACATCCACAATGGCCTTTTTAGTGGCATTGGTCTTTCCGTGCTGCACGCCGGTCTTGGTGTACCTGGTCTTGCGGTCCGGGCCGTAGTTCATGGTACGCACCTTCTTTACCGCAACACCGTAAGTGGACTCCACGGCCTCCTTGATCTGTAGCTTATTGGCCCTTGTATCTACGTAAAATCCAAAGCGGTTGTTCAACTCGCCCTCGGCCGTCATCTTTTCCGTTATGATTGGTTTTATCAACACACGCATGGTCTTCTACTTGTTTAGATTTGATTCAATTGCTTCAAGGGACCCTTCGGTGAAGACGACCGTATTCGCATTCATAATTTTATAAGTACTTAATTCTGAGGTTGTTACAACGTCAGAACCCTTAAAATTACGCGAAGACAAATATACGCCTTTATTTAAATCGCCCAACACTATGAGCGACTTTTTGTTCTCCAGTCCCAAGGCCTTTAAGATGGCAATGAAATCCTTGGTCTTGGGGGTGTCGAAATCAAAATTTTCTATGACGGTAACCGCCTTCTCCTTGGTCTTGAGACTCAAGGCCGATTTACGGGCCAACCGCTTTAGACCTTTGTTGAGCTTTTGGGTGTAATCCTTGGGCCTTGGTCCAAAGATCCTGCCCCCGCCGCGGAAGATGGGCGATTTGATGCTGCCGGCCCTTGCGGTCCCGGTTCCCTTCTGCTTCTTGATCTTTCTTGTACTCCCCGCAATCTCCCCTCTCTCCTTGGCCTTGTGGGTTCCCTGACGCTGGTGGGCCAGGTACTGCTTTACATCCAAATAAACGGCATGGGTGTTGGGCTCAATTGCGAAGACACCGTCCGAAAGGTCTGCCTTACGGCCCGTGTCTTTTCCCTGTATATCTAAAACTGCTACCTTCATTACTTCTCAATAGTTACGTAAGCGTTCTTATGTCCAGGAACACAACCTTTTACCACCAAAAGATTCTTTTCTGGAACTACTTTCAGCACTCTCAGGTTTTGTACCGTTACACGATCGCCACCCATACGGCCGGCCATGCGCATTCCCTTGAAAACTCGCGCGGGATAGGATGCGGCCCCTATGGATCCAGGTGCACGCAAACGGTTGTGCTGGCCGTGCGTTGCCTGGCCAACCCCTCCAAAACCGTGTCTTTTTACCACCCCTTGGAATCCCTTTCCCTTGGAGGTGCCAATGACATCCACAAATTCGCCTTCCGCGAACACGTCAACACCAAGGGTGTCTCCCAATTTAAAATCACCTTCAAATCCTTGGAACTCAACGACCTTTTTCATGGGAGAGCTGCCTGCCTTCTTAAAATGACCGATCTCGGCCTTATTGGCACGCTTTTCTGCCTTGTCATCGAAACCAAGCTGAAGGGCATTGTACCCGTCCACCTCTTCGGTTCTGACTTGGGTAACCACGCATGGCCCAGCCTGAATGACGGTGCAGGGAATGTTCTTCCCGTTCTCGTCAAAAATACTGGTCATGCCCACTTTCTTTCCTATTAACCCAGACATACGTATTATATTAATTACTTATTTATTAAAACTCACTTCAAAAAAATAGGGCCAAAATAATTTAACCCTAAATTATTTTTTTCCGTTTTTCCCTTGCTCGCGGCTCGGGACATGTTAGGCCTAATTCCTGTTCAGGACCTCTTCCTTTTTGCAAGAACCGTTTATACCGTGACCAGGGCACCGAAGTCCCTTCCGGGAACGGCCCTGCCAGACAAACAGCCTTACACCTTGATCTCCACTTCCACACCACTGGGCAACTCCAGCTTCATCAAGGCATCAATGGTCTTGGATGAAGAACTGTAAATGTCCAACAGGCGCTTGTAGGAACTCAACTGAAACTGCTCCCTGCTCTTTTTGTTCACGTGCGGGGAACGCAGTACGGTAAATATCTTCTTGTGCGTGGGCAAAGGAATGGGACCCGTTACCACCGCCCCGGTTGTCTTTACCGTTTTCACGATCTTCTCGGCAGACTTGTCCACCAGGTTGTGATCGTACGACTTTAACTTTATTCTAATTTTTTGGCTCATTTCCTTTTATTATGCGGTTACACCTTTGGCTGCCTTGATCACTTCCTCAGAGATGTTGCTGGGCGTTTCTGCGTAGTGCGAGAATTCCATCGTGGAGGTGGCCCGTCCGGAGGAGAGGGTCCTCAATGCCGTTACATAACCGAACATTTCAGACAGGGGAACGTGGCCCTTGACCACTTTGGCCCCGGCACGATCGCTCATATTGCTAATGGTTCCACGCCTACGGTTCAAATCGCCCACAATGTCTCCCATGTTTTCTTCCGGGGTAATGACCTCGATTTTCATGATGGGTTCCATAATGACGGCGCCCGCAGCTTTTCCGGCCGCTTTGTATCCCAATTTGGCGGCAAGTTCAAAGGAAAGGGCATCAGAATCCACGGGGTGGAAAGAACCATCCTTGAGCACCACTTTCATCGTGTCCATTTCGTAACCGGCCAATGGACCGTTCTGCATGGCGGCGGCAAATCCTTTTTCCACGGAAGGGATAAATTCCTTGGGGATACGACCTCCTTTGATCTCATCCACGAATTGTAGCCCTGTGCCTTCAAAATCCTCATCGGCGGGCCCCATTTCAAAGACAATGTCCCCGAATTTACCACGACCACCGGACTGCTTTTTATAAACCTCCCTATGGGCGGCCGTTTTGGTAAGCGCCTCTTTGTACTCCACTTGTGGCTCTCCTTGGTTCACCTCTACCTTGAACTCGCGTCGCATACGGTCCACGATGATGTCCAAGTGAAGCTCTCCCATTCCAGAGATGATGGTCTGCCCTGAGGCCTCATCGGTCTTTACCTGAAAAGTGGGGTCTTCCTCGGCCAACTTGGCCAAGGCCATGCCCATTTTATCCACATCCACCTTGGTCTTGGGCTCCACCGCAATACCGATCACGGGATCAGGGAAGTCCATACTTTCCAAGACAATGGGGTGCTTTTCGGCAGACATGGTGTCTCCGGTCTTGATGTCCTTGAAACCAACGGCGGCCCCAATGTCACCGGCTTCGATAAAGTCAATGGCATTCTGTTTGTTGGAGTGCATTTGGTAGATCCGGGAAATGCGTTCTTTTTTCCCAGACCGATTGTTAAGAATGTAGGATCCGGCTTCCAAACGACCGGAGTAGGCCCTGAAAAAGGCCAAACGGCCCACAAAGGGATCGGTGGCGATCTTAAACGCCAGTGCCGCAAAAGGCTCTTTTACATCTGGCTTGCGCGTCTCCTCTTTACCCGTGTCCGGATTGACACCAACAATGTTGTCCCTGTCCAAGGGAGAGGGAAGGTAACGGCATACGGCATCCAACAAAAACTGTACGCCCTTGTTCTTGAACGAGGAACCGCACACCATGGGGATAATGGCCATGTCCATAACGGCGGCCCTTAACGCGGCGTGCACCTCTTCCTCGGTGATGGAGTTTTCATCTTCCATGAACTTCTCCAACAAATTTTCATCATAAGTGGCCACTTCCTCAATGAGCAGGGCACGGTACTTGCGCACCTCTGCCTTCATCTCCTCGGGAATGTCCACCACATCAAAGGTAGAGCCATAGTTTTCATCGTGCCACACAATGGCCCGGTTCTTTACCAAGTCCACAATGCCCTTGAAATCGGCCTCATCGCCAATGTTCAATACAATGGGCACCGCATTGCTCTTCAACATTTCCTTGACCTGGTTGCAAACGCCCAGGAAATTGGAACCTTGGCGGTCCATCTTGTTCACGAAGCCAATTCTTGGCACCTTATAGTTGTCTGCCAACCTCCAGTTGGTCTCGGATTGGGGCTCCACACCGTCCACGGCGCTAAAAAGGAACACCAAGCCATCCAAAACCCTAAGGGAACGGTTTACCTCCACGGTAAAGTCCACGTGACCGGGAGTGTCAATGATGTTAAAATGGTAGTCCTGCGCATCTGCCGTGGGCTGGCCGTTCTCCATGGGAAAGGTCCAGTCACAGGTAGTGGCCGCAGAGGTGATGGTAATACCGCGTTCTGCCTCTTGCTCCATCCAGTCCATGGTGGACGCACCATCATGCACCTCCCCTATTTTATGGGAAACACCGGTGTAGAACAAAATTCGCTCTGTAGTGGTGGTCTTGCCGGCATCAATGTGGGCCGCAATCCCTATATTTCTTGTAAGTTTTAAATCTCTTGCCATGGTTTCCTAAAATCTAAAGTGGGAGAATGCTTTGTTGGCCTCGGCCATTTTATGGGTATCCACCCTTTTCTTCACGGCAGCACCCTCTTCCTTGGCAGCGGCCAAAATCTCTGCCGCCAATTTTTGGGACATCCCTTTTTCGTTACGCTTGCGCGAGTAGCTGATGAGCCATTTCATGGCCGTGGATATCTTCCGGTCCGGCCTGATCTGCATGGGTATCTGGAAGGTGGCGCCGCCCACCCTTCTGCTGCGCACTTCCACGTGCGGCATCACATTGCTCAAAGCGTCTTTCCAAAGCTCCAGGGCGGTTTTCTCCTCGTCCGTCTTTTTTTCCTCGACAATGTCCATTGCTCCGTAAAAAACACTGAACGCCACTGACTTCTTACCGTCCCACATCATCATGTTCACAAATCGGGTCACCAATTGGTCGTTGAACCTTGGATCCGGCAGAAGCGGTCTCTTTTTTGCCTGTTTTTTTCTCATTTCTTCTTCTTGAAAAGTTTACTACTTCTTAGGTCTCTTTGCTCCGTACTTAGATCGCCGCTGTGTCCGGCCCGCTACACCTGCGGTATCCAGGGCACCCCTGACAATATGGTATCTAACACCGGGCAAATCCTTGACCCTTCCGCCCCTTACTAATACTATCGAGTGCTCTTGGAGGTTATGTCCTTCCCCGGGTATGTAAGCGTTCACCTCCTTACCGTTGGTAAGCCGCACCCTTGCCACCTTGCGCATGGCAGAGTTTGGTTTCTTGGGCGTAGTGGTATAAACACGCGTACAGACTCCCCTTCGTTGCGGACAGGAATCCAAAGCAGCCGATTTACTCTTCTTAGCAATTGTGGACCTTCCTACTCGTACTAATTGTGAAATTGTTGGCATACTATATTATAATGTATAAAATTCCCCCTCTGTTTAAGGGTCGGCAAATGTAGTAATATTTCATAGAAATTCAAATCCTACCTGTTTTATTTTCAAACTTTTTACCGGGACGCGGCCCGCGGGTCCGGACCACCAAAGCGGCGACCTTCCCGAAAACGACCATCGGTTCCATCTTCCAACCCAAGGACACCACTTTAAGTGGTCCCAGACCAACTTGGCCCACCGTGCTCGCCTTCCAAAAGGAAAAAAACCGGGCTCCGTACCCCATCCACCAAAAAAATCACGGTAAAAACCCTTGTTGAAAACTAATGCCGGAGCTTGGTTCTGAACCAAGGCCGCGGGGCCAAAGCGGGCCGTTTTGCCCACCGTGCAAATTCCGGACATTTCCATTGTTTTGCAGCATTGGCAGTTTTAACGCCCCAAAAGTGGGCGACCCACAAAACGGCCACCCCGCCACCCTTCAATTCTTAAAAATCAAGACAATCCTTAAAATTTTACTAATTTAAGTTTGGTTTTTTAACACATAATTGTGACTTTTGGCGATAGCTAATTCAAATAACTTTAAAAACGAGAACAAAACTAAATGGATTGTTAACGCTGTTTTTGGCGTTGATTGTGCAGATGTCCTTTGCACAGGAGAAAACGGTATCCGGTACGGTTACCGACCAAGATGGGCTCCCCCTCCCAGGGGTGAACATCGTGGTAGAGGGCACGACCAGCGGTACCCAATCTGATTTTGATGGCAACTATGCCATTAAGGCCTCGCCGGGGCAAACGCTTTTGTTTACCTATGTGGGCCAGAAAGATGAGCGCCGTGCCATAGGTGCGGGTAATACAATCAATGTGCAAATGGAAGAAGATGCCGAGGCCTTGGAAGAGGTTGTGGTCACAGCCTTGGGCATCAAGAGGAAATCGAGGGAGCTCAGTTACGCCACCCAAACGGTTGACGCTGAAGAGATTGCAAACACAAATGAGGTAAATTTGGCCACGGCACTTGCTGCGAAAGCTGCCGGTGTGCAGGTTACGGGCAGTTCGGGTTCCGTAGGGGCCTCCACCAACATTCGTATTCGCGGAAACACCTCAATAAACAGGACCAACAGTCCTTTGTTTGTGGTTGATGGCGTGCCCATTGACAACTCTTCCTCCCAAAATGGAGTTGGTGGGGTGGACAACTCCAACCGGGCAATAGACATCAATCAAAACGATATTGCCTCCATGGAGATTCTCAAGGGCATTGCAGCACAAACGCTTTACGGACTTAGGGCGGCCAATGGTGTAATACTTATTACAACAAAGTCTGGGCAAGAAGGGAAGCCAAGAGTGACCGTCTCGAGCAATGTGGCGTTTTCCAATGCAAATCAGTTCCCCGATCTTCAACAGGAATATGCACAGGGGAGACCTGTAGGGGGCGAACTTACCTGGAGAGGCCCTGACACCGCAGAGGGCTTTAGTTGGGGGCCCGCCATTTCCAGTTTAGAATTTGATGGCAGTGATTATGCCTAAGACCGTGGAGGTAGGCTTGTGCCAGCGGGCACGGGGAATGGAGTTCCTGCAAGGGCCTACGACCCCTTGGAGTTTTTCACAACAGGGGTTTTGACCGACCTCAATGTCTCCGTAAGCGGTGGAACCAAAAAGTTGAGCTACTTCGTTTCCGGAGGTAAATTGGACCAGACCGGAATCACTCCTTTGGAACAGTTTGGAAGAAAATCATTTAGGTCCAACATCAGCGCTGAACTTACCGATAAGTTTTCCATCGATGTTTCCGGAACCTACATTAACTCGGGCGGCAGAAGGAACCAAAGAGGTTCCAACGTATCGGGAATAATGTTGGGGCTTCTGCGAACAACCCCCACTTTTGACAACAGTAACGGGGCGGGAGCCTCAGCAGTGCTGGATCCAGCAACCTACCAACTACCCGATGGTACACAGCGCAGCTACAGAGCTGGCGTTTACGACAGTCCGTATTGGACGGTTGTCAAGAACCCAACATTTGACGATGTAAACCGCTTTATAGGCAATTTTCAATTCAACTACAACCCAACGGACTGGCTGACCATTCGAGGACTTTATGGGTATGACCGTTTTACGGACTCTAGAAAGTCTGGTCTGGACGTGAACTCAGCCGGAAATGCCATAGGGCAACTACAAGATCGGGACGAAAGTAATGAAGACATCACCAGTCAGCTGCTCTTTTTGATTAACAAGGATTTGAGCGATAAGTGGAACTTTGGGGCTACCTTTGGCTATGATCAATATAGAAATAGAAGGCTAGCGAGAACCACCAATGGGTTTGGGCTTACCATACCGGGCTTTTTTCATGTTTCCAATACGGCGACCCAAACAAATTTTGAAAATTATGGGCAACGGGAGCTAAGGGGATTGCTTTCCAATATAACATTGGGATACAACAATCTGCTCTTTGTGAACGGGTCTTTCCGTAATGATTGGTCTTCTACCCTACCCAGTGACAACAACAGTTTCCAAAGCTATGGTGTAGGGGGTAGTTTTGTCTTCTCGGAATTATTCCAGACCAGAGGTAATTGGTTTAATTTTGGTAAACTAAGGGGGTCATGGGGACGTAACGGAAACGATGCCCCTGCGTTCGCCACGGATACGTATTACGGTACGGGTTCAGCCGGGGGTGATGGGTTCATAGATAACAACGTTTTCCCATTGTTCGGCCAAGTCGCCTTTGAGCGTTCTTCTTTATTGGGAAACAACCAAATAACTCCAGAACTAACTACTGAATACGAAATAGGTGCCGAATTTAGGTTTTTTGACAGCAGATTGAACCTAGATGTAGCCTATTATGATAGGACGACAGAAGACCAAATCATAGAAGTAAGTCAACCGGCCACAACTGGCTTTACCAATAGAACCATAAATGCCGGTGTCATTTCAAACACTGGATGGGAAATATCCGCAGACATCATTCCAGTGCGTACCGAGAACTTTAGATGGAACGTGAACCTGAACTATACAGCTATGGAAAATGTGGTCGAAGAGCTTGTTGAAGGGATAGAACCCATTTTACTGGCCGGTTTTACGTCTACTTCTTCAAGGGCGGTGCCAGGAGAATCATACGGAGCTATATTTGGCAACCGTTGGTTAAGGGATGAGAACGGAAACCAGTTGATAGATGCCTCCAATGGTTTGGCCATCGCAGACCCAACGAATGGAGTCATTGGTGATCCAATACCAGACTTTACCCTGGGGGTGAGGAACACATTTAGCTACAAAAACCTAAGCCTCACCACTCTTTTTGATTATCGTTCCGGTGGGGATGTTTGGTGCGGAACCTGTGGCATTTTGGACTATTTTGGAACCTCACAAGCTACCTCGGATCTCAGGGAAACCTCCTACGTTGTGGATGGCATAACGGCCAACTTCACGAATGGAACCTGGGTTCCCACGGGACAGCAGAACACCACCTCCGTACCGTACGCCGATCCGGCCGGTGGCCTGGGAGCAAACCGATGGGTACGCTACGGTTTTGGTGGTGTTGCAGAGGATTATGTCTTTGATGGTTCTTTCTTTAAATTGCGCGAGGTGGCGCTCACCTACAACATACCCACGCGCTTTGTTGAAAGAGCAGGAATCTCGAATGCTTCCATCACGGTGGCGGGGAGAAACCTTCTATTGATAACAGACTACCCAGGCATTGATCCTGAAACAAATCTTTCCGGAGATTCCAACGGTATTGGACTTGATTATTTCAACCAACCCTTTACCGAAAGTTATTCTTTGGCGCTTAAAGTAACCTTTTAAAAATTGAATAATGAAAAATATATATAACAAAGCATTCCTATTCTTTGCAAGTATAGCTTTGGTGGTCTCTTGTAGTGATTTTGGAGATACGAACCTAGACCCAGGACGTCCTGGTGGTGAAAATGTTAGCCTTGTGGCCATAACACCCACCATGCAAACACAAACGCACAGAAACTTGGTGGCCGCCGCCGGACGTTTGGCAGGTATATTTACACAGCAGTACGAAGGGTTTGATGCACAACAAGTAGCGTTTACCCAATATGCGGTGGATGAAGGAACTCTCGCGAACTTTTGGGAATTTGGTCTGTACACAGGCTCTATGAGGGATTGTGTGGATATGATCGAAAGGGCCAATGTGCAAGGAGATGTTCCCCACACAAGAGGTATCGCTAGAATTTATCTGGCGGTGAACCTAGGTCTGGCAACCAATTTTTGGGGCGACATACCCTACACGGAGGCATTTTTGGGTGCAGAAAACCTTTCACCGACCTATGATAGCCAGGAAGCCATTTACGAAACCATTCACGAACTATTGGATGGTGCCATAGCAGACTTTGGTCAATCTGACCCTCAGGGCCCGTTGGGAGATTTGGTTGGGACCGATTGGATTGCCACCGCTCATGCCTTGAAGGCCAGATATTATCTACAATTGACAAAGAGAGACCCTAATGCCGCGGATAAAGCATTGAATGAATTGGCGCAGGCTTTTGACAGTAATGCAAGCTCTCCCGTATTTGCCTTTGAAGGATCACCCAACGGAGGAAATCCATTAGCTTTGTTTGGAATTCAAAGACCAAACACAATGGTTATTGCACCCTTTTTTGCTGATCTGATGGAGGGAGACCCTCGTAAGGACAGCTATATGGTCACCACTGATGATGGAACGTCGCTCTATTATCAAAACAACAATCCCAATTTGTTTTGGGCCCAGTTTGCTTCACCCTCAACTTTGATTTCATACGCCGAAGTTAAGTTCTTAGAGGCAGAGGCGCTCTTAAGAACGGGTGGAGATGCGCGCACCGTACTTGAAGAAGCCATTACGGCCAATATGGAGTTCATTGGTATAGGAGCGGCGGATATAACGGCCTATTTGGGAACTGTGGCCGGCGCTGACTTGGAGACCATTATTGTAGAGAAATACAAGGCAATGTATGGTTCAAACCCTGTTCAAACTTGGAACGATTTTAGACGTACGGGTTTTCCTGAACTGACCCCCAACCCGGAAGGCGTGAATGGATCCAATCCCTCTGGTGTGGTTCCCAGACGCTTCCTCTATCCAGATTCTGAACGCCTGGCTAACAATGCAGCATATGAAGCAGCAATTTCAGCCCAGGGAGGGCACCTTTTGGACGTGGACCTATGGGCCTTCGAAGATTAAAAAAATACCTTTTTCCAAAAAAAAGCCGCTCAACGTTGAGCGGCTTTTTATTTACCTTTGCCCCCTATGGAAAAATCTTCCCAAATCTACGGCATCCGGGCCATTATGGAGGCTGTGCGGGCCAACACTGAAATTGACAAGGTGTTTTTGCAAAAGGGCCTCAAGGGCGATCTAATGCGCGAATTGGAGCAGCTGTTGCGCAAAAATGACATTACCTTGGCCTATGTGCCCGTTGAAAAGCTGAACAGGCTCACCAAGGACAACCACCAGGGCGCGGTGGCCAATGTATCGCCCATACGCTTCCATACCTTGGAGCAATTGATGGAGCTGGTGGAAAAGAAGACTTCCCCGGCACTCATCTTACTGCTGGACCAGCTTTCCGATGTGCGCAACTTTGGGGCCATTATAAGAACGGCGGCCTGCACCGGCGTGGATGGCATTGTGATCCAAAGGAAAGGGGCGGCACCGGTCACTGCGGACACCATAAAGACCTCCGCGGGGGCGGCCTTTACCGTGCCCATTGTAAAAGTGGGGCATCTCAAGGACGCGGTGTTCTTCATGCAGGCCTCCGGCATCCAGGTGGTGGCCGCGACGGAAAAAGCAGAAAAAACCGTCTATGACATTCCCCTTACGGCACCCACCGCCATCATCATGGGGGCAGAGGATAGGGGCATCAGTCCGTCCATGCTCAAAGCCGCGGACCATTTGGCAAAGCTGCCGCTCCTGGGCAATATTGGCTCCTTGAACGTTTCCGTGGCCTGTGGGGTGCTCTTGTACGAAGCGGTGCGGCAGCGGTCATGAGCCGTCCTTCCCATTGGGCCGGGACCTTTTCTCCCGATACACATACCTAATGGTAATGGGTTCCTCTTGATCCGTGGGCTCCTCGGGCAGCCGCTCCACAAAATTTCCCTGTTCGTCAAAATGCTTTAAAAAGGGATCGTTCTCCTCATTGTAGCCCTCTTTCTCCCAGGCGTACTTTTTGGCGGAGACCACGGGGTTGGCGGTGGCCAACGCCAAGACAATGCCCACCAGAAAACCGGCCAGGTGCCCCTCCCAGGACATCCCTTCCTTTACGGGAAAAATATACCACAACAGGCTTCCGTAAAGAAAGACCACAATGAGCGAAAGGGCCACCAACCGGTAATACTTGGTAAAGATGCCCTTAAAGAAAATGAAACTGGCCAACACATAGATGAGCCCACTGGCACCAATGTGGTAAGAGGGCCTGCCTATGCCCCAGGTAATGAGGCCGGACAAGAACAGGCCCCACAGCAGTACCTTCCAGGCCTTGCTGTTGTAAAAGTAGAAGAGCATGGCGGTGAGCACGGCCAGGGGTATGGTATTGTTGTACAGATGTTTTAGCGATCCGTGAATGAACGGACTGAACACAATGCCCCTGAGCCCCTTTAAGGTGCGCGGCGCAATGCCCCAATGGTTCAGGTTCCAGCCAAAGGAGAGCTCCGCCCAGTACACGCTCCAAATCAGGAGCACCAGAAAGAGGGGCACCAAAAGCACCCTGGCCGAATAGTTGAACCCGTTGATCTCTTGCATCCTATTTCACTTGAACCACCACCTACAACTTCGGTACCAAAAATGGCCCATCGGTTACTTTGTCAGTGGGGCGGCCCCACCAGTTGGTCAGATTTCCCTTCTTAAACTTTCAAAAAGACAACTTTATTATACTTTTACCCTATGAACGAACCTCTGGCCGAAAGGGTACGCCCCAAAACCCTGAAAGAATACATTAGTCAGCACCACCTCATCGGGGCCCAGGGTGCCCTGACCCAACAGATCAAGAACGGGACCATACCCTCCCTGATCCTGTGGGGCCCGCCCGGTACGGGGAAGACCACCTTGGCCCACATCATCGCCGAAGAGAGCAAGCGGCCCTTTTATGTGCTCAGCGCCATTAACAGCGGCGTGAAGGACATACGGGAGGTGATCGACAAGGCGAAGCAGGCGGGCGGACTCTTTACCACCAAAAACCCCATTTTGTTCATCGATGAGATCCACCGCTTCAGTAAATCGCAACAAGATTCGCTCTTGGCGGCGGTGGAACGGGGCTGGATCACCCTGATCGGTGCCACCACCGAAAACCCCAGTTTTGAGGTGATTCCGGCACTGCTCTCCCGCTGCCAGATCTATATTCTCAACGCCTTTGGCAAGGAAGACCTGGAAACCTTGCTGCACCGGGCGATGCGCGAGGATTCCGTTTTGCGGCAAAAGGAGATCACCCTCAAGGAGACCGAGACCCTGCTGCGGCTCTCGGGCGGCGATGGAAGAAAACTGCTGAACATTTTTGAACTGGTGATCAACTCCGAGGCATCGGACCGGATCGAGGTCACGGACGCCATGGTGCAGGCCAAGGTACAGCAGCACACGGCCCTTTATGACAAAACGGGCGAACAGCACTACGATGTGGCATCGGCCTTTATAAAATCCATCCGGGGCAGTGACCCCAATGCCGCGGTCTATTGGCTGGCGCGCATGATCGAAGGCGGGGAAGACGTAAAGTTCATTGCCAGAAGGTTGCTCATTGCCGCCTCCGAGGACATTGGCCTGGCAAACCCCACGGCCCTGGTCATGGCCAATACCACCTTCCAGGCCGTGAGCGCCATTGGCTACCCCGAGGCCCGCATCATCCTGAGCCAATGCACCATTTACCTGGCCACCAGCGCCAAGAGCAACGCCAGCTACCAGGCCATTGGAAAGGCCCAAAAACTGGTGCGGGAGACCGGGAACCTGCCCGTGCCCCTATCCTTGCGCAACGCCCCCACCCAGTTGATGAAGGACATTGGCTACGGAAAGGACTACCAATACGCGCACGATCATGCCAACAACTTTGTGGATGCAGAATTTTTGCCGGAGGACATCAAAGGACAATCGCTCTACAAACCGGGCCAGAACGCCAGGGAAAATGCGCTTCGGGATTTCCTGAAAAAACGCTGGAAGGACAAGTACGACTTCTGAAAATGAGGTTGTTAATGGGTTTGGTTGCCCGTGGGGCTTTAGAGGCAAAGGGCAAGAACAGAGCACAGAGAACAAAGAAGCTGGATTTGCCGTAAAGTAGGGACAAGAGACAAGAATCAGGAATCAAGATTTTGTACCTGATACTTCGTACTCAGTACTCTGTACTCAGTACTCCGTACTCAAAACTTCGCACCCAACAAAGAAAATCAACTTTAAAATTTCACCTTAAGGGCCTCTTGCACCAAGGTACCTTGATCGTAGTATTCAAAAATCCAGGTATCGCCCTTTTTGTGGACAAGGCCCTGCTTTTCTCCAGATTGGGCCATGTAAACCTCTTTGATGGAGCTCTTTTGCAAACGCATTTTTACGCTGGGCGTCCTATCCACCAACTGGTAGCCGTTGGGAAGTGACTGGGCGTACCAGATATCTTCGGGCCTGGGCTTTTTGATCTTCAGGTCGTTCACTTTGTTGGCCGGGGCCATTTTTATGGATTCGGACACCACCGGCTCCCTGCTTTCGTACAACTGCTGGTCTTCGGTGGCCTTCTGGGTAACGTTGGCATCCACGTTCTTGGCCTTCTTAAGGTTGGGGGTCTTGTCCTTTACCTCCTTCACATCGTTTCTGAAATTTAGGGTCACGGGCTTGGCCGGAACATCCTTTTCGGTGTAGGTATGGTCCATTGCGTCAAAAGTGCTCATGGCGTCCCTGAGGGCTTCCCCGTAAGAAAGGGCATACTCCTTCTCCCGGCTTCGGCCCTCCTTGGTGGTGAGCACGGTCTTGCCGTGACAATCCTTTAGCGCAATGGCCGTTTTGGTGGTGAACATCCCGGAATTGTCCTCAATGTTGGCGCTAAGGCCCAAACAGGGATCGCTCATCAAATCTTCCGGACGCTCATCATCATAAACTGCCAAAAACCCTTTTTCGGCAAAAAGAAACTTGAGCAGGGTACTGGTCTTGTGCTCGTTTACGCTCTTAAAAGCCTCGAACTTCTTGGGAATGATGATGTATTTGTAATCATTGAGGTTTTCTTGGGCCTGTGCCATCATAGCCGTAAGGATCAATACTAAGGATAGTGTGGTTTTCAAACTTGTCATTTTTCAGATTCAAACTAAGCAATGAAATAAGCGTGCCAAATTTTTTTTTGGACGAAACGCCCTGGCCGGGCGGCACCACTCACCGACCCCCCCAAGATATGATATTTAATCCTAACTGAAAAGATGCGTAGTGGCTGGCCGCCAAATTCCGGTAAGACAGCAGGTTGTTGGCCAGGGCGTAAAAATGGACGGGGCCGGCCTGTAGGCTAAGTCCCAACCCTATATTGGTGTAGCTGAACCTGTCCACGGTGTAGGTGGTCTTGAGGGAAAGCACATGGCCCAACCGCCGCTGGTAGAACCCCGTGAGCGCGGCTTGCGGCCCCCTGGGCCTATTGATCACAAAAAGTTGCGCGCCCAGGGAGTTCCGGTACTTTGGCAAACGGCCAGAGGCGGCGGCGCCCATGATGTCGCAGTCACAATTTTGCCGGGCACTGCCCACCATTTGGCCAAAACCGTGCCTAATGGAACCGTACAATCTTGTGGGCCTAAAGGTGAGGTAGCCGGTTCTCTTGGTCTGGAAGGGCACTTTGGCCTCCACCTCGTCCACCAGTTCCTGCCAAAAATCCCGGTCCAGGTCTATAAAGTCCTCAATGGCATCCAGTTCAATGCCTTCCACGGTGGCGGCCCCTTTCAGGGAATAGCGCTCCACGTCTCCCCGGTGGTAGATGAAGCCCAGGTCCAAAAGGCTTCCCGTGACCACGGTACGGTCTCCCAGGGCGTGGGAGAAACCCAGGTCGAGCCCCAGCCCAAGGTCCCCGCCAAAAAAAGTGCGCCTTATCATGGTGCTGGCCAGTCCGGGGCCATCTTCCGCTGCCCTGATATCGTTGAGGCCGGACGTGCGCAGGTTCATGTCCGCGCTTATGGTGGTGGCCAAGGTGTTGTTCTGGCCGGGAACGTTCACAAAAAAACCGCGGTTTCGCGTGGCGTTCAGGTCCAGGATGCCAGCGTAGAACTTGCCCCTTGCGCCCACGGTGAGCTTGCGGCCCATTTTTTTGTTGATGCCAAAATGCATCACGTTCATCACGGTGCCCCGGGCCTTGAGGTGCCCCAGATCATACCGCCGGCCCACTTGGCCGGCATTGCCGTCCACAAAAAAAGAGGCCAGGTCTTGGGGCCAATAGGCAATATGGTCCATTTCAAGATAAGCCCCAAAAGAATAGAAGATGTTGGGATCGGCGCTGCGAAACCCCCCACTGAGCCACTCCAACTGCGCGTTGCCCAGAAAGGCATCGTTGGGGTCCAGGGCATTGAGCATGCGTTCCCTGAACTTAAGGTTAAAGTCCACCCCGTCATTGGCAAAAATGTCGTTCAGGGCCACGCCGTTGGAGCCCGCATGGCCCGAGATCCCGGACAACAAGGGTAGGCCGGCGTACCATTTGTAATCGGTCTGCATGCCGGGATTGAGCATCAATGCCTGGGGCACTTCAAGAAAATCGTACAGCAGGGGCTTGTTCTGCCCAACGGAAAGCACCGTGGCCAAGAGAAAGAGCACCAGCAAGGGTCTGCACTGCCCCCTCATTTAAACCTAAAGGTAAAGCGCCCCGTGGAACGTAGGACTATGGCGGCCCTATCAATGGGCGATTCCGTGATGTTGTCCCCCAAGTTCTGGCCACTGATGCGCACCGTGGTGGTATTGCGCAGAATGTCCAGCGGGGCACCGGTGGGGCCGTAATTGACCTCCCGGGTCATGGTGGCCGCGGGTGGGGCCGCCGGCAAGTTAAACTCCTGTACATCGAGCGCATTGCCATCAACATCCAAAAAAGAAAGCGAAAAGGCAATGGGCTTGCTGGTGGTGTTTTCCAGATGGTAGGCAATGGTGCCCTCCAGCACCCGATCGGCAAAAAAGGGCGCCTCAAAAGCATCAAAATTAAAGTCTTGGCTGTAAAACTGCACTCCACTGATCCTGTTGATCAGGCTCTCCTGGGTGCGCACATAGACAATGCTCGCCTCCAGTTCCGGACGCAGCTGCAGGTCCTCATACTGATCAAAATCCAGTTCTTCGGAGCAGGCGCCGATCAAGAAGGGAACAGCGGCCAAAAGAAAAAGGCGCAGCAATGGCTTCATAAACTTCTTTTTGTACCGGTGCGGTGCTTGTTGGCCCCACCGACCACTAAGGATAACTCTATAAATACCTTTTTATTTCCTTTAGTTCCCGAATCATGATGGCATGGTCATGGCCAGGCTCCCCGTGGGCGTTAAAGTGCAGGGCGTGCATGCCCAGGGCCTTTGCCCCCAAGATATCTGCCTCCAGACTGTCACCGATCATCAGGGAGCGCTGCGGAACGGCCCGGCTGCGCTCCAGTGCCATCTCGAAAATGCGGGGGTGCGGCTTTTTGGCCCCGGCCACCTCGGCATCGATCACATGCTCAAAATACATGTCAATGCCCGAATTCTTGAGTTTTTTGGCCTGTATTTCCTGGAAACCATTGGTAATGATGTGCAAACGGTACTTGGGCCTGAGGTAGTTGAGCACCTCCGTGGCGTGTGGAAACAGGTGTCCGTAGGTAGAGAGCTGGGCAATGTAATCTGCCGCCAATTGGTTAATGGTGCCGTCGGGGACGGTGATGCCCAAAGTGTCAAAGACCGACTTCAACCGCTCGTACCGCAGGTTTTCCTTGCTAATGCGCTCTTCCCGGTACATTTTCCAGTACCGAATGTTGGCCGGCACGTACACCTCCAGGAAAGCCGGCAGGTCAATGTCCATTTGCCGCTGTTCAAAAATGGTTTCAAAGGTCAGCGCGGAATTCCGCTCAAAATCCCAGAGGGTATGGTCCAAATCGAAAAAAACATCTTTGATCAAATCTCTATACATGGTATTTTTTTAAGCATTGGTGGTAGAGCTCCATCCATCCCAGTCCTTCTTCATCGCCCAAAAGCTCGTTTGAGAAAACGGTGATGAAATCCCCGCCCACTTTTTTTACCTCGTGGTACAGGGCATCCAGGCGCATCTTGGCCCGCTCTTTGGTGCCCAGGGACCTAAAGGTGTAGTCATGGGCGGCAAAGGGGTGCACTTTTATGGGCTGTTGCAGTTCCAGGGGAATATCATAGAAAAAAAAGGGGGTGCAAGTGCCGGCCCTAAAGCCCATCTCGTGGGTATAGCCCATGGTATAGTCCCTGGTGAACTCCGCGGCCACCAGGTTGCGGTAGGTCTCGGGCACGGCCAAGCGGTTGTAGCGCATTCTACTGCGGTTCAGGGGGCGGTGCACCACCTGCTCCAACTGCTGTTTTTCTTTCTGCAGCAGTTCCAGGTCGTCGAACGAGCTGTAGGAGGCGGCGAGGGACACCACCCCGTAATCTGCCACCTGCTTGATCAGGGCCTTGAAACGGTTGTTGTTTATGGACACGTTCTTATCGAACCGGGAGTAGTCCGCGAACTGGAAAAAGAAAATACTGTGCACCCCCAAGGACCGGTGCCATTGTATGAGCTGGGCAAAATTGTCGTACGGATCTTTAATGAGGTTTAGCCAAACGCCCAAACGCTGCCCCACCCTGCGCAATTTCAGGGTGGCGGCGTCCAGGAAGAGGCCAGATATGCCCCGGATCACCCCTTTGTAGGCGTAACAGTGCGAGGTGGTCACGTCTATGACCGAGGTAAAGCTGTACTGCCTTGGCCCGGGCAGCATTTCCGGAAACCGTTCCCTGAGGAGCTCCAAGACCCTATGGGCCCAGATATCCACCACCGGACGCTGTAGAAAATGGTGCTCGTGGGCCAAGCTGGCCTTTGGGGAGAACCGCCCGTGGGCATCCTTTTCGTGGGGCAGGTATTCCTCATACCGGCTCAACAGGTAAAAGCTGGCCGCAAACACGTCATAGGGCAGGGCGCTGCGCCCGCCCGTGGCAAAAAAACAGGGCACGCCATCCCATTGGGAGACCTCTATGTGCACCGGTTCCGTGCCTTGGGCAAAGAGCAGGTCTGCGCTCTGCACAAAAAACTCGTTCTGCAAGGGTTGCCTGGTATAGGTGATCTTGGGGCCGGTGTGCCTTATGAACTCCTCCACCGTGGCGGTAAAGGCCACCTCCAGGCCCAAGATCCCGGTAAAGAGCTGGCGCATGACATAGCTTACGCGCGGGGTGACCTTATGGGTGTAGATGAGCAACATTTAGAGCAAGGAATTGTCTGCAAAGCTATAATAATCCTGTTGGGTAACGATAATGTGGTCCAGCACCTTTAGGTCCAGCACCTTTGTCGCGGCGGCCACCTTTTCCGTGATCTGTTTGTCCGCCGCACTGGGGCGCAGCGTACCGGAGGGGTGGTTGTGGGCCAAAATGAGGGCCACGGCGCCCAGCTGCAGCGCCTGTTTCATGATGAGGCGTATATCTACCAAGGTGCCCGTAATGCCCCCTTTGCTCAATTGCGCCTTGTGCATGACCTTGTTGCTGTTGTTCAGGTACAAGATCCAGAACTCCTCATGCCCCAGATCGCCCAAAATGGGCTGCAACAGCTCAAAAACATCCCGGCTACTGCCAATTTTGGCCACCTTGGCCGCCTCTTCCGCTCTACGGCGCCTACCCATTTCCAGGGCGGCCGCAATGGACACGGCCTTGGCCTCCCCTATGCCCTTGAACTTCATGAGCTCTTTCACGGAGCGTTTTCCCAGATCGTTAAGATTATTGTCCACGGAGGCCAAAATGCGCTTGGAAAGTTCCACGGCACTTTCCGATCGGCTGCCCGACCCTATGAGAATGGCAATGAGCTCCGCGTCCGAAAGCGCGCCAAGGCCCTTTTGCAGCAGTTTCTCCCGCGGCCGATCGTCATTGGCCCAGTGCTTTATGGAAAATGAGGTGGTCTTTCCTTTCATTGGCTAAAGATAGCGAAGAAAACCATGGCATGCCCCTTTGCCCCGTGCAACCGGGGCGGGACCCCGCCAAGATGGCCCCGGGGCCACCACTATTCTCCCTGGATCTTAGCGGTTACCCGGTCCAGGTCCAAGCCGCCGTAGGTGCCCGAGCTCATAAAGAGCAGCACCGTGTCCCTGTACTGGCCCTGCAGCACCTCTTGGGAGAAAGAGGGGGCATCGGTAAAGACCTTGAGGTCCTCGCGGCCAAAGGCACCGGTAACCTGTTGGGGCGTTACCGCTTTTAGCTTCTTTATGGCCACGGACTCCGGCAGGTAGAAGACCACGGCCCGATCGGCGGCATCCAGGGCGCCGCGGTACCCTTTTAAGAACTCCGGATCAAAGCTGCTGTAGGTGTGCAGCTCCAAAAAGGCAATGACGGTCTTGTCCGGGTACTGCTCTTTCACGGCCCGGGTCGTGGCCCTTACCTTACTGGGCGCATGGGCAAAATCCTTGTAGGCCAGGTTGCCCCCGCCCTGGGCCAGGAGCTCCAAACGTTTGGAGGCCCCTTTAAAGGTGGCAATGGCCTCATAGAAATCTTCCTCGTCCACGCCCATGTTCTGGCAGATCCATTTGGCACCGGCCAGATTGCTCAGGTTGTGCTGCCCAAAAACCGCCATGGGCATGGGGCCCTCCGGGGTTTCCAAAAAGGTCTCCCCATCATGCACCTGGTACGGGGGCGTGGCATAGCCCAGCTTCCGAATGGTGTTCTCCGAAGCCTCCACCACCTCCACCACGGTTTTGTCCTCCAGGTTGTAGGTAATGCTGCCGCCCTTTACAATACTGTCCACAAAAATGCGGAACTGCTCCACATAGGCCTCAAAAGTGGGGAAGACATTTATGTGGTCCCAGGCAATGCCGCTCAGCAGGGCTATGTTGGGCCGGTAGAGGTGAAACTTTGGCCTGGGGTCCAGGGCAGAGGAGAGGTACTCATCGCCCTCCAGCACCATAAAGTCGTTCTCCTCGGTGAGGTGCACCATACGGTCAAAACCCTCCAGTTGCGCGCCCACCATATAGTCCACCGGGCGCTCATGATAGTTTAGCACGTGCAGCACCATGGAGGTAATGGTGGTCTTGCCATGGCTTCCGCCAATGACCACGCGCGTCTTGTCCTTGCTCTGCTCGTAGAGAAATTCGGGGTAAGAGTAGATCTTTAGGCCCAGTTCCAGCGCCCGGAGCAGCTCCGGATTATCGGCCTTGGCGTGCATTCCCAAGATCACGGCATCCAGGGAGGCCGTGATCTTGTCCGGGTACCAGCCAAAGGCCTCGGGCAGCAGTCCCTTTTGGGCCAACCTTGTCCTGGACGGCTCAAAGATCACATCATCGCTCCCCGTTATTTGGTATCCCTTGGCGGCCAGGGCCAGGGCCAAATTGTGCATGGCGCTCCCGCCAATGGCAATGAAATGAACCTTCATACTATCTCTTTTGGGGCCCAAAGATAGGCATTGCACAGGGTATCTCTAAAATGGCCAATTCTTTTTATCTTCACCGCACCGCCCTACCCTAAAGAAAAACAATCTGTTGTGAAAAAGAACATCAAAGCACTCGTTAAGGAAATCGTTCCCATAATTCTGGGCATTCTCATAGCCCTGTACATAGACAATTGGAACCAAAACCGAAAAGACCAAAAATACGTGGACCAAATGATCGCCTCCATGGACAAAGAACTGGAAGAGAGCCTTGAAGACATCAAAAAAACCTTGCCGCAGCAAACCACCCTGATCGATTCCCTGGCTTTTTATGGCAAAGATGAACAAGTCTCCATCTTCGATGTCATGATGAAAGCCAACGGTATTCACCTGCCCTCCATAAAGACCACCTCTTGGAAGGCCATTTCCACTTCAAAGCTAGAACTGATGGCTTACAAAAGAATAAGGACCATGACCCAGATCCAGGAGCAAAAAGAAAACATGTTGGCAAAATGCCGGCTATTAATGGATTTCACGTACCAGAACATAAAGGAGACCGACAGTGAAAAAAAAGAGCTCGTTGGTATTATGATGCAGGACATCATGGTTTCGGAAAGGGACCTGCAAGCCGAAATCGAGGCCATCTTGGAAGACTGATGCCCCCTTTTGCCCAAGTCGCCGTGGCTTGGGGCAAGGCACAAGGGAAACCACTGGTACGGCCAAAAGGGGCATAGCTCTGGGCGTTCCCTGCGGGCCGGGCTATGCGCTGCAAGTCCGCGCTCGTGCCTCGCTGTGGGCTTTACGCTCCTATCCCTAACGCGGGCCCCGGGGCTTGCCAGGTGCCTGTGGTTGGGACCGCTTTCGGTGTTGCAGTGGTGGCCCTCATGCTTGGTTGGGCCAAGATGCCACCGAGACCGTTGGAAGGGATGCCAAAATGGCCCATAGCGGCAGCACGAACACCAAAAGTTTTGTTATCTTGTGCGTATAATGGGTGTGTGGTCAATGATCATATACCTACGTTGCCATTAATACTCTAAAATCCGTCTTCGCATCAAAATTTAGGAATGAAATTTGCTTAATGTTGTCTAATTAGCTAACCTTGTGTGAAATTAAAAGTTGAGCAGATTTGAGTGAATTCAATCGGAAAATCGAAATCTATAAGAATCACTTTTGGGATTTTTATAATAAACAGAATAAAAAAGTACAGGACAAAATCGACTGGACAGTAACATTAGTCCAAACGAACAAAATTGTGCCTGAAAAGTATTTTAAGCATTTAACCAAAACTGATGGACTTTGGGAAATTCGAGTTTCTGCCAACAATGGAATATTTAGAATATTCTGCTTTTTTGATAAAGGGAATTTAGTTGTCTTATTGAGTGGATTTCAAAAGAAAACACAAAAGACACCAAAATCGGAAAGTAAAAAACCACACCTTCTTAGAAGGTGGCTTTGGCTAGCCCCCATAGGGGGCGTCCCGGGCAAGTCCTAAAAATCGAATCTTTGCTGATGATCCTCGACTTTCTTCTCCTCACTCTCCTGG
>NZ_JBLFEO010000012.1:0-122299 GCF_047345505.1 Maribacter aquimarinus
TGTGATAATCACATTTGTAGACAACATGGCTGAGTTTCCTATATTTACCCATACAACAAAAATAGGCATAGCCCTCAGAACATGACCACCTGCAAAGCAGGTGGATTTTTAAGATGAATTAAACAACGTACCGTGAGATCTGTTCCCTTTATAAGCTGCTTGGCGCTCCTTTTCAGCATGGCCTCTTGCCGGGAGGCGGCACCAAAGAATGGTGCCCAAGAGGGCACGCCCGGCCCAATGGCCCATGCCCTTGGCTTTCAATTGGACAATAGTGGGCCCTATCCCGTGCTCGCGGTGACCCGCCCTTGGCCCAATGCCAAAAAGACCTTTCGCTACGCCTTCATTCCCAAGGACAGCATGGCCGGCCATGACCATGCCGCTGCACAGTATGATGCCGTTGTGGGCACCCCGGTGGAAAACCTGGTGGTGACCTCCACCACACACATCCCGGCATTGGAGGCACTTGGCGGACTTACCCGTTTAAAGGGATTCCCGGACACCAAGTACATATCTTCCATGCCGGCCAGGGAGCTGATCGCCAAGGGCGACATAAAGGAATTGGGGCAGAACGAACGCCTTAATGTGGAAATGGTCCTGGAGCTGCGGCCAGATGCGGTGGTGGGCTTTGCCATGGATGCCAACAACGCTTCCTATGAACTCTTGTCCAAGGCCGGCATCCCGGTGCTCTATAATGGCGATTGGACCGAGCAGACCCCACTTGGCAAGGCGGAATGGATCAAGTTTTTTGGGGTGCTGTTGGGCAAAGAAGACCAGGCCGATCGCATTTTTAAGGACATCTCGGCAAATTACCGGCACATCAAGGAGCTGGCCAAAGAAGCAAAAGGGATGCCCACCGTGCTCAGTGGCGCCCTCTACAAGGATGTTTGGTACCTTCCGGCGGGCGAGAGCTGGGCCGCCCAATTTATCCGGGACGCCAATGCACGGTATCTCTGGGAAGATACCCAGGGCACCGGCAGCCTTTCCCTAAGTCTGGAATCGGTTTTGGAAAAAGGGCGGGAAGCGGAATTCTGGATTTCGCCCTCCCAGTTCAAAAGCTATGCCGGGATGGCCGAAGCCAATGAGCACTACCAACAGTTCGGGGCATTCCACAGCAAGAACATCCATACCTTTTCGGCCACGGTAGGGCCCACCGGCGGCTTGTTGTTCTATGAACTGGGGCCGCAGCGGCCGGACATGATCCTAAAGGACCTTGTGCATATTTTCCATCCGGAGCTGTTACCGGACTACCAACCCTTCTTTTTTAAACCCTTGCAATAATGGGGCAAGGAACAACCTATAGACTTTGGCTGCTGGCACTGCTGGTTGCGCTCTTGCTGGCCGCCTTTCTCAATATGGCCTCCGGCAGTGTCCAGATTCCCATCTCGGCCACCCTAACCAGCCTGTTTGGGGGCGAGACCGATACGCCCTCATGGACCTACATTGTGCGCCATTACCGTTTGCCCAAGGCCCTGACCGCCATTCTGGTGGGTGGCGGTCTCGCCGTGAGCGGGTTGTTGATGCAGACCCTCTTTAGAAATCCCCTGGCCGGGCCCTTTGTCCTGGGCATAAGCAGTGGAGCCAGCCTGGGCGCGGCCCTCTTGCTCATGGGCACCTCCCTGCTGTCAGGGTTTGCCACCTTTGGTTGGGGCAACGATGTTTCCTTGGCCGTTGCGGCCAGTTTGGGCAGTTTTTTGGTGCTTGCCATTGTCATGATGGTGGCCAACCGTGTACGGGACACCATGGCGCTTTTGATCATTGGCCTTATGTTTGGCAGCATTACCGCTGCCGTGGTCAGTGTCTTGGCCTACTTTAGCCAGGCAGATCAACTTCAGCGGTTTATTTTTTGGTCCTATGGGGCCGTGGGCAGCCTCTCCTGGAACCAGGTGGGCGTGCTGGCCACCGTGGTGTGCCTAGGGCTGTTGGCGGCCCTTTTTACCCTAAAGAACCTCAACGCCTTTCTCTTGGGCGAACACTATGCCAAAACCCTTGGGGTGGGCCTCAAAACCTCCCGTTTCATGATCATACTGTCCACGGGGCTTTTGGCGGGCGGCATAACGGCCTTTGCGGGGCCCATTGCCTTTGTGGGTCTTGCCGTGCCGCACCTTACCAAACAGTTGTTCAAGACCACGGAACACCGTTTGCTGCTCCCGGCCGTCTTTCTCTATGGGGCCATTTTAATGTTGCTGTGCGATACCGTGGCACAATGGCCCAGCTCGGCCAAGGTGCTCCCCATAAACGCCATCACCTCCATCATTGGTGCGCCCGTGGTCATTTGGCTGTTGGTACGGAAGAAAAAGATGATATTTTAAACCCAGATTAAGCATTAGAAATTCTATTACGGCTGCAAATCCCCGCAAAATCAATCGTTGCACTGACTTTTGCTCATTCACCGTAGCGATGGCTACACCTCATTCGCAAAAATCTTGATTTTATTGGGCTTTACATCCTCATGACGAAAGTCTACTATATAACACTCAAGCAACCAAGTTATCCTTTGAAAAATTATGAAGCCATTCATCAGGGGACTAGTGCATAATCTGGGTTAAACCGAGGTGGTAAATTTTAACACCTTCATAAAGGAGGAAGATTCCCTACCGAACGGCTTTTTGTGGTTTTCTGTTGATGGCCAATAAGGGTCAATTCCGCTGCAAAACCCTCAAAGAGGCCTTGTCCCAAAGTTGATGTCTCCGAATACGACCGCTAAACCCAAAATAGGCATTGGAAATGCCATTGATCTGAGTTCAATTGTATAGGTTGAGCATAGTTTATCTCTATCAGTGCTTTGTGCAAAACAAGGTGTCACCTTGAGCGCAGTAGAAAGGTCATTCGGTACAGATTGTCTAACAAAAGTAGGTCCCAACTGCCTGCCCAGACCACAATTCAGGCGGGCGCTCGAGCTGCCAATCACTGATAAAGCACCTTTTTATCCGTTAGCCATAAATCGAACTCAGGTTGTTACGGCCCGGAGCTACTGCAAATACGCTCGCTGCGCCCTTTGTTTTGCGATGTGGCCTTGGCCGTGCTTTACTTCTATCGAGCCAACCCCGGTATGTGCTTTTGGCGGAAGCTTCACAACGGCCTTCCAATACATAATCTGGGTTAACATTGCACGGGATGCACATCCTTTGTTACCTTGCAAGAAAAAGGAACCTGCCCGTAACAAAGGGCTTCCGCAAAAACTACGTTACCATCGAAAAAAAAGAACACCCCACCCTTCGCGTTTTAGAACTTGCCATTGGCTACGGCAGCAAGGGAGCCACCTCCGTGGTGTCCCAGGATATTTCCTTTGCCCTGCCAGCGGGCCAATTGTGCGCCATAGTGGGCGTAAACGGGATTGGAAAATCCACCTTGTTGCGCACCCTGGGAAATTTGCAGCCACCACTTTCCGGGAGCATTTGCATTGATGGCAGGGAACTGCACACCTATGGGCCCGAAGAATTGGCGGCAAAATTGGGAATGGTGCTCACCGAGCCCTTGGCATCCAAGAACATGACGGTGATGGAACTCATTGCGCTGGGCCGGTTTCCCTACACCAATTGGTTGGGCCGGCTCAGTAAGCAAGACCGGGAGGCCATTGACCATTGTGTGGCGCAAACGGAATTGGGGGACTTAAGGCACAAAAAATGCCACGAGCTGAGCGACGGGCAATTGCAGCGCGTCCATATTGCCAGGGCCATGGCACAGAACACGCCCCTGATCTTATTGGATGAGCCCACCACCCATTTGGACCTTCACCACAAGGTACAGATCTTAAAACTGTTAAAACACCTGGCCCACCAGCAGTCAAAAACCATTGTCTTCACCACCCACGAGATCGACCTGGCCATACAGCTGTGCGACCGCATCTTAGTGTTGGATGGGGCCAAGAATCCCTTTGGACAGCCCTGTGAACTCATTTCAGAAAAAGCCTTTGATCGCTTGTTTCCCCAGGACAGCATTGCCTTTGATGCCCGATCGGGCAGTTTTAAGATAAAAAAATAGCATGCGCCCAATGGACCATAATTTCGTATTTTAGGTGACTACTATTTGCTTCACATTCAAGTTAAAAATGAAACCATGCCTTGGCCCTCTGCACCTTTTTTATATCATTGGATTGATTTTGGCACCATGGTCCTGCTCAAACAATGATCCGGTGCCCGGATGCACTACCTTTGGAGACGCTCCCATTGTAGATACCATCACGGACATTGTGGGTACCATAGTACCCGGAAACGAAGGATGTGGGGCCTTCCTCTTACGGCCAGATGAACGGGTAAGGAATACGGTACTTCTGGATTTTTTTCCCTGTAACCTGGATCCGGCTTTTCAAGTGCCCAATGCCCAGGTAGTGTTCAGCGGTCATATCTACCAGGGCATAAACGATGGCGATCAATGTGCCAACTTCTTTGAGGTCACCGCCATTCGTTTTATGGAAGAATAATACACCCAGTGGCCCCAAGGGCAATTAGAGCGGAGCCTTACGGACCGCCATTCCTTATTTATACGGGGATGCGCAAAGCACAAAGCAGACAAACCCCTATCTTTACGGGGCCAAAATGCCATATGGAAACCACTTACGTTTATCTGCTACTCTTGCCCTTGGGGCTTTTTTTGGGCTTTCTACTGGGCAACTACCTCCAAAAGACAAAACTGGGGGCCCAAAAAGCCCTTGCGGAAGAACTCGAAAACCACTGGCAACAGCAATTACAAAGGGAGGAAAAGGAAAAAAACATGCTTTTGGAAGAGCGTCGGCAACTGCAATTGGAAAAAGAACTGCTGGGCCAGAAAATAGTGCGTCTTGAGGGCATCAACGAAAACCTGGACCGCAGAAACCGGGAGCAGCGGGAAGAGACCACAAAGCTGCAGCAAACCTTTACCAAGGAATTTGAGAACCTGGCCCACAAGATATTGGACCGCAACAGTGCCAAGTTCACCGAACAGAATCATCAGAACATGCAACGGTTGCTGCATCCCCTGCAGGAGAAAATACAGGTTTTTGAGAAAAAAGTGGCCGATTCCCAGAAAGAGAACATTGGCCTGCACGCGGCACTAAAGGAACAGCTGGCGCAGTTGCAGCACCAAAACCTGAAGATCACCCAGGAGGCAGAGAACCTTACCAAGGCCCTCAAGGGAGACAGCAAGATGCAGGGCAATTGGGGAGAACTGGTACTGGAGCGCGTGCTGGAGAAATCTGGCTTGGTCAAGGATAGGGAATACAGCGTGCAGCAGCACGTGGTGCGGGGCGATGGCAGCCGGGTACTGCCAGATGTGGTCATTAACCTCCCCAACGGCAAAAAAATGGTGGTGGACGCCAAGGTCTCCCTCACCGACTATGAGCGCTACATAAACGCCGAGGAAGCGCAGCGCCCCCAACACTTAAAAAACCATATTGCCTCATTGCAACGGCACGTCTCACAGCTATCTGCCAAAAAATACGAGGACCTTTACGCCATGGAAAGTCCGGATTTTGTGCTGTTGTTCGTGCCCATGGAACCTGCCTTTGCCCTGGCCACACAACAAGACCCCAGCCTGTACAACAAGGCCTTTGAACAGAACATTGTCATTGTTACCCCAACCACGCTATTGGCCACCCTGCGCACCATAGACAGTATGTGGACCAATGAGAGACAGCGCCGCAACGCCGTGGAGATCGCCCGCCAAGCTGGCGCCCTTTACGACAAGTTTCACGGATTTGTGACCGATATGGACAGGGTGGGCAAAAAACTGGATGAGGCCAAGAGCGAGTACCAAGGTGCCATGAACAAGCTCACCGAGGGCAAGGGAAATCTCATCTCCAGGGCGGAACGACTCAAAAAAATGGGCGCCAAGACCAAAAAGTCGCTCCCCGAACAGCTTACCCGGGAGGCCGACGCCGAGGAATGACCCCGATCGGCCCCCACCCCAGCCTTGATCCGGCCTTTTTGGCACAAGGGGCAATGGGGCCGCCAAAACCGGGAAGCCTTGGGAGCAGTATGGGCGTGCCGTGGCCACCTTTGCAGGGCAATGTGCCACATTTTCCTTTTTGATGCGTATTTTTGGGGCCTAAGCGCCGTAACCGGCCTTTAACCCCATAGCACCGGATAGTATGAAAAAAATACTCTTATTCTTTATTGGCGGCATCTTGTTGGTGGGTGCCCTCTATTACGCCTTTATCTATTACGTGCCCTACAGTGAGGGCGTCCGCTCCGGGGAGCTCATAAAGATCAGTCACAAGGGCGTGCTCATAAAAACATGGGAGGGCGAGATCAGCCAGGGCATATCCGGGGCCCAGATCTTTCCCTTTTCGGTGCTGGACAAGGACAAGGAGGTGATCCAGAAACTGCAGGAGTACCAAGGCCAGTACGTGAAGGTAAGCTATACCGAACGCTATGCCACCTTTATGTGGTTGGGAGACACCAAGTATTTTGTGACCGATGTTAAACGCGAAAATTCACCCCATTTTAGAGACTGATGGAAAAATTCAAGAGCAGTAAGGAGTCCAGGGTATCCATCACAGAGCTCATGCAGCCCTCCCACAGCAATTTTGGGGGCAAGGTGCACGGCGGCTACATCCTGAACCTCATGGACCAGATCGCCTTTGCCTGTGCCTGTAAGCATTCCCAATCCTATTGCGTAACCGCCTCCGTGAACCGGGTAGATTTTTTAAATCCGGTGGAAGTGGGCAACCTGCTCACCCTTAAGGCCTCCATCAACTATACCGGCCGCACCAGTATGGTGGTGGGCGTGCGCGTGGAAGCAGAGGACATCATCACGGGAAAGAAAAAACACTGCAACTCCAGCTATTTTACCATGGTGGCCAAGGACAAGAACGGCCGCAACATTCCCGTTCCCGGCCTTATTGTGACCGATAAACAGGGATTGCGAAGATTTGCCCGCAGTGTGGAGCGCAAGCAGGCCGCGTTTCAGCGCGATTCCAAATTTGACGAAAAGAAGTTCAAAGTGGCCAATTACATTTCCTTGGCAAAAAACGAAAATGTGCAGTTAAAGCTCAAATGAGCATACTTTAGGTAGGGTTTTTACCGTTATGGATGTTCCATTGGTAAACCATTTCCCTATACCAACGATGAAGACCGTACTCACCTTCCTGCTGTTCATTTGTATTTTGGGATGCAGCCCGGACGCGGTGGAACCGGACCTAGAAGACAATGGTGAAACCACGGAGAATGCGGATCCGGGACCCAGCGATCCGCCCAGGGAAAATCCAGATCCGCCCACGGCACCGCCCACCACGCCCTCGGGAACGGCACTGAGCGCCCTGCGCACCTATATTTTTGGCCATAGCCTGGTGGTTCACGATCCACCGGCCATTCCCACCCCAAGCAATGAGACCACCGTGCCCCATTGGATGGCGAGCTTGGCCCAAGCTGCCGACTTGGAATTTGAAGTGGCCGGCCAGTATGGCTTTTTACCTCAGCATGACAATCTACCGCCCATATCCCAATGGGGCTTTGATCTGGCCGCCCCGGCTTGGGAATCGGACAGGGAAACCTTTGCCGAGGCCAATTTTAACTCCGTACTGCTCACAGCGGCCAACTTCATACAATACCAGCCCGCCACCGAAAACTACTATAACGAAGCCATTTCCCCCATACAGGCCACCTTGTCCATTTTTGACTGGGCACGCGAACAGCAGCCGGACATGGCCCTCTACATTTATGAAAACTGGCCGGACATGGCCCCTTTTCTGGACAATGGCAGTTTCCCGCCCACGGCCCAGCAGCTGGCCTCTTACCACGCCCATACCCAAAACGAATTTCATGCATGGTGGTTGGACTACCACGATGCGCTGATGGCCGCAAGACCGGAAATGCAGATAAAAATGATTCCCGTTGGCCCCATCATGGCCAAGATCCTGACCCAGGAACCGTTCAATGCCATTGCCACCACCACCTTGTACGAAGACGATGCGCCCCACGGCCGGCCCACCCTGTATTTTATGGCGGGGCTCATTACCTATATGGCCATGTACGCCACCAATGTGCCCGCAGATTATGAAGTACCCAACACGGTAGATCCCATTGTGGCCAATAACATAATGCTGTTGGGGCAGCTCATTGCCCAGGATCTTGAGGCCTTCCAAAACCAGGACGGCAGTAGCAGGGTTTACCCGGAACCCTGATCAGGTGGCAGATGGCAGCAAGGACGCCGCATCCTGGTCCAAAAACCAAGTGAGCTTGCCAGACTCCGGGGCCACCAGGGAGGCGGGATAGCTTTCGTGGCCCGCTTCCTTGGCACTTATTTCCTTTATCTTTTCCGCCTTTGAGCTACCGGTGACCAAGAAGATGACCTCCTTGGCACGGTTGATCACCTTTCCGTTGATGGTGACCCGTTGCTGACCGGTATCCGGGTGGGTGGCCACGGCACAATGATCGGACGCGTTCCAAAGTTCCATTTGGTGCGGAAAGATGGAGGCCGTGTGGCCATCATCTCCCATGCCCAAGAGAACGAGATCAAACTGCGGCACCTCTTCCACCCGGTCCAAGTTGATCTCCAACAGATTGGCGTAGCGCATGGCCTCGCCCGCGGGTTGGTTCTCGCCCAAAATACGGTTAATGTTCTCCTTGGGCACCTGGATTTTGGAGAACAAATGCTCCTTTGTCATCCTAAAATTGCTCTGGGGGTCCGTGGGCGGCACACAACGCTCATCTCCCCAATAAAAATGGACTTGGGACCAATCTATGCTGGTGCCGTAATCTGCCGCGAGCACATCAAAAATCAATTTTGGCGTACTGCCCCCGGAGAGGGCCAGGTGAAACGGACCACGGTCCTTTACCAAATGGGCAAAATAGGCCGCAAAAGCGGCTGCCACAGCCTGTTTGTTCTCGTAGATCCTTGTTTCCATCGTTGTTCTTTTAAAAATTAAGAAGTTTATGATGCCAAAGGAACCCTGCGCCCCATCCCCATTTGAAAACAAGGGCCACACCATTTCCTTTGCCCCCAAAAGATGCATTGGAAATACCATTTGGGCTCCGGCCGCCCCAAATACCAGCACAGCGCCATTCTTCTGCGAAGTCCCCGTGGCAGCGCATCTTGAAAGGGATGCAACCCCAGCATCCAAGGCATCTCGAAACGTCATGACGAAGTTCCAAAACGTCACTTGGACCCAAAGATAAGCACAGCTGTGGAATTGATCGTTACAAAAGAAGGCCGTAAAAGCAAAAGCCCACGGCCCGGGCTCCCACCAAACATCAAAAAAACAATTCAGCAACGGGCATCCCATATATCATAATGCCCTAGAGGCCACCAACCAATACCGGGAATGCAACGGATATCGAAATCAAACCTTCAACCCAAAAAACCTTCAACCCAAAAAACTTTCAACCTAAAAAAGCAATGAACATGGATTTATAAAATTGGCGCAACACATTTTTTTTGGCGATGGCACCCACATTTTAAATATTAATCGTAATATTGCAATAAACAAATGAATAATGGGCCTCGCCAAAACCGAAATCTTTACGGAAGAACAGAACAGCATTGCGCAATACGGGAAGGTATTTGGCCATCCGGCCAGGGTGGCCATATTACAGCACCTCTTTGAGATCGACACCTGCATCTGCGGCGACCTGGTCCTTGAAATTGGATTGGCGCAGCCCACCATCTCCCAGCACTTAAGGGAATTGAAATTGTTGGGACTTATCCGGGGCGAGGTGGAAGGCACCCGGGTGTGCTACTGCATTCACCGGGAAAACTGGCTGAAAATGAAGGCTGTGGTACTTCCGTTTTTAAACAGGGACAAACAAACAGCACCCCAGTGCTGCTAAATAACAACAAAATGAACAAGGAAGAAAGATTGAAGGACATAGTGAAGACCCGCTATGCCCAAATTGCGGAACAGGGCAAAGCGGCCAACGCCGCCTCATGCTGTGGGGCCACCACCCCTACCAATAAGGTGTACAACGTGATGATGGACGACTACTCCGATACCCAAGGCTATGTGGAAGATGCCGATCTGGGCCTGGGCTGTGGACTGCCCACGGAATTTGCCCAAATACGGACCGGAGACACGGTGATCGACCTGGGCTCCGGGGCGGGGAACGATTGCTTTGTGGCGCGACACGAATCGGGGGCCGAAGGCAAAGTGATCGGGATCGATTTTACCCCAAAAATGATCGAGAAGGCCCGGAGAAATGCCGAGAAAATGGGATACAACAACGTGGAGTTCCGGGAGGGAGACATTGATGATATGCCCGTGGGCGATGCCGTGGCCGATGTGGTGGTGAGCAATTGTGTGCTGAACTTGGTGCCCAACAAACCCAAGGTGATCCGCGAAATTTTCAGGGTACTGAAACCGGGAGGACACTTTAGCATCTCTGACATTGTCCTAGTGGGAACCCTGCCCGAAGCCTTGAAGCAAGACGCGGAAATGTATGCCGGCTGCGTGGCCGGGGCCGTACAAAAAGAAGCCTACTTGGCTGCCATAGCGGCGGCGGGCTTTACCAATATTGCCCTACAGAAAGAAAAGCCCATACACATTCCGGAAGATATTTTGGGCAATTACCTGGGTGCGGAAGAAGTCCGGGAATTCAATCAGGGACAAACGGGCATTTTCAGCATTACCGTCTATGCGGAGAAACCGGGCGGAGCCAGTGACCCAAAAAAAATTACCCTCCTCCATGCGGATTCCAGTGGAAGCTGCGCCCCCAATTCCGGCTGCTGCTAAGACCATGGCCCTGTACAAGAAATTGGGAACCTTTGTAAGCGGGCTAGATGTTACCGCCATTCCGGAAGACCGCAAGAAGGCCCTACAACCGCTGATCGATTTTCTGGTTTCCAGGATAAGGGAAGGTAAGGACGTGCACCTCAATTTTATCTGCACCCATAATTCCCGCCGGAGCCATTTGGCCCAGGTTTGGGCGCAGACCCTGGCCCACCATCTTCACCTCTCTAAAGTGCATTGTTATTCCGGGGGCACCGAGGCCACCGCCCTTTACCCTGAAATTGTGCGGGTACTGCGCGCCACGGGCTTTTGCATTGATCGGGATTCCCAGGGCAAGAACCCCGTGTACCACATTCAGTTTGCCCGGGAGGTGCCGGCCGTAAAGGGATTTTCCAAAAAATGGGACGCCCCGGGCAACCCCAAATCCCAATTCATGGCCATCATGACCTGCGCTTCGGCCAATGAAAGCTGCCCCGTGGTGGCCGGTGCCCAAAGCAGGGCGGCCATTACCTACACCGATCCAAAAGGGTCTGACGGTACCCCGGAACAAGCGGTAGCCTACCAAGCCTGTAGTGCGCTCATAGCCACCGAGCTTTTATACGCACTGTCCCGGGCAAAATCGGATGCGAGTACCGTTTAGGCCAACCCAAGAAGTGAAAAACCCGGCCTGTTGGGAACGTTTTACCGTGGCAAAACGCTCCCCTGATTTCCTGCCCGATATGGGAGCTGGAACCGGGGCCGATGGGCTCATAAGGTGTGGGGGAACCTATATGCAGCTCTGATGCCCATCACGGGGCTCAAAAAAAATTCAAACAAGGACATAACCAAAGGGGCATTTAATTTGGGATGAGATCGCTCTTTCAAAATGTACCCCTCACCCGAATAGTTTCCGGCATTTTGTGTATTTTTAAAAGACCCTAAGCCTGTATCGCCCTAGCTCGATCCAAACCACGTTCCCTGCCCAAAGGGCACAACACCAATGGAACGTACCCCAACCAAACCTCAAGAACCCAAGCCTTGAGGAGCAAGGCACAAGCAGAAACGTACACTAAAAAGAACACGAACGCCAGCGTAAAACTTAACAGGCAATGATTATGAAAAACCTAAAAATTGAAGTAAAATGGGCCATCATCTTTTCCATAATGGGTTTATTGTGGATGCTTCTTGAGAAACTGTTTGGCCTGCACGGGACGCACATTGACAAACACATGTATCTCACCAACCTTTTTGCAATCCCTGCCATTATCGTTATGGTCTTGGCACTTAAAGACAAAAAGAAAAATTACTATTCAGGACAAATGAACTACAAACAAGGCTTGATCTCGGGCATACTGTTGTCCTTGTTCATTGCGCTATTGAGCCCCTTGACCCAATGGATTACCTCCACCATCATTACACCGGAATTTTTTCCGAACGTCATTGCCCATTCCGTTAAAACGGGCTACCACGCATCCGTTGAAGCGGCCCAGGCGTATTTTAATCTCAAAAATTATATGGTTCAGAGTACTATTGCCGCTTTGGTGATGGGCATTGTCACCACAGCCGTTGCGATGCTTTTCATTCGCACTAAAAAGAACGTCTAATAGGATACCCTTCCCCCAATTTGAAAAATAGGGGTCGTTCTTTTTCTTTCCACCTCAGCAAAGCACGCAAAATCCGGGATCGTCGGTTAGGTTGGGGCCGGGATTGCGCCATAACCCAATGCCTTCGATCAGGTCGTCCGCATTTTCCGGGCCCCAGACGCCGGCGGCATAGCCGTACATGCGCACATCTTCGCCATTTTTCCAATACTCCAATATGGGATCCACAAAGGTCCAGGCAGCCTCCACCTCATCGGCGCGGGCGTAGAGGGTAGCATCGCCCTGCATGGCGTCCAGCAACAAACGTTCATAGGCCTCCATCACGTGCGTCTCCGCCAAGCTGGAATAATAGAAGTCCAAATTGGCCCGTTCCACATGGAAGCCCTGGCCAGGCACCTTGACCCCAAATTTAATGAGAATGCCCTCGTCCGGTTGTATGCGGATCACCAGTTTGTTGTCTTGGCTGTGCATGTCCGTGCCGCTAAAAATATGGTGGTGCGGGGTTTTAAAGTGGATCACCACCTCCGTGACCTTGGTGGGCATGCGCTTGGCCGTGCGCACATAGAAAGGAACGTCTTTCCACCGCCAGTTGTCCACATAGAACTTAATGGCCGCGTAGGTCTCCGTCAAGGAATCGGGGGCAACCCCATCCTCTTCCCGGTATCCCTTTACCCAATCGCCGTCCAAGTTCGCCTTCATGTACTGGGCCCGTATGGTATGGTCCCGCAAGATATCCGGATCGGTCATGACCCTGAGCGATTTCAGGGCCTTTACCTTCTCATTGCGTATCTCTTCCGGCTCTTGGCCAATGGGGGGCTCCATAACGATCAGGCTCACGATCTGCAGCAAGTGGTTCTGGAACATATCGCGCAGCGCACCGGAACGATCGTAATATCCGCCCCGCTTCTCCACCCCCACGTGCTCTGCATTGGTAATTTCAATGTGATGGATGTAGTTCCGGTTCCATAGCGGTTCAAAGATGGTATTGGCAAAGCGGGTCACCAAAAGGTTCTGCACCGTTTCCTTGCCCAAATAGTGATCGATCCTATAGATCTGTTGCTCTTGGAAATAGCGCTGCAGGGCCGTATTGAGGGCTTTGGCCGTTTTTAGGTCGTAACCAAAGGGTTTTTCAACGATCAAGCGTTTCCAACCGTTGTTTTGGGTGCTCAATTGGGCGGCATCCAGGTTTTTGGCAATGGTCTCGTACAAGGTGGGCGGGGTGCTCAGGTAGTACATGATGTTGCCCTCGGTATGGTGCCCATGGTTCAACGCCTCCACGCGGGTGCGCAGGGCAGTGTAGTCCGTGTCATAACTGCCGCCAAGGTCCTGGTAAAAAAAGAGTTGGGCAAAGGCCTTGATCGCCTCGGAGGGCACCTCCTTTGTCTTTTTTGCCAAATAGGGGCTTTGCAGCACCACCCGATCCCGAAATGCGGCATCGTCCATATTGCTTCGGCTGCAGCCCAGCACCACAAAGTTCCCGGGCAGTTGTTTGGCCATGAACAAATTAAAGAGGGCGGGCACCAATTTGCGTGCCGTGAGGTCTCCAGAGGCGCCAAAAATGACGAGCATCTGATTTTCGGTCTTCTTCATAGGCTGGGAATCGATTGGGCGTAAAAGTATCGAAAAGATCAGGCAGGTGCAACGCGTTTCCCCGGATATGACCCCCTGATGTGGACATTTTCCATTATTTTTGACAAAAACGAGGCAGGGAAGCCCACAGACAAGGGAAAAGAGCTGCCCAGATGAAACCATATGAAGCAAACATACGATTTTGGCCTGGTGGGCCTTGGGGTCATGGGCCGGAATTTTATCCTGAACGTGGCAGACCATGGCTTTACCGCCTACGGCAACGATCTGGACAAAGAAAAGGTGGCGGCGCTGATCGCCGAGGGCGGCAACACAGAAAGCATCAACGCCAGCACGGAGGTCACGGTCTTCACGGCGGCCCTGTCCCGGCCCCGGAAGATCATGCTACTGGTACCCGCGGGCAAGGTGGTGGATGTGGTGATCGAGAGTCTATTGCCCCATTTGGACCAGGGGGACCTGATCATTGACGGGGGCAACTCCTTTTATACGGATACCGACCGCCGGGAGCGCTACCTAAAGGACAAGGGCATCCATTTTTTTGGCGCCGGGGTCTCCGGTGGCGCCAAGGGGGCCCGCCTTGGCCCCAGCATCATGCCGGGCGGCGATCGGGAGGCCTACCAGCACGTAAGGCCCATCTTTGAGGCGGTCGCCGCCAAATTTGAGGGAGCGCCCTGTGTGGCCTATCTGGGACCAAAATCTGCCGGGAATTACGTAAAAATGGTGCACAATGGCATTGAATATGGGTTGATGCAGCTCACCTCCGAGATCTACGACCTTTTGCAAAAGGGCGGCAACTTTTCCAATGGGGCCTTGCAACAGACCTATGCCCGCTGGAACCAAGGCCGCCTGCAATCCTTTTTGGTAGAGATCACCGCAGCCATATTTGCCCGGAAAGACGCCCTTTCCGATGGCCATCTGGTCGATGCCATCCTGGACAAGGCCAAGCAGAAGGGCACCGGAAAATGGACCAGTCAAAACGCCATGGACCTGGGCATCCCCGTGCCCTCCATAGACATTGCAGTGAGCATGCGGCAAATAAGCGCCCTAAAAGACGAGCGCATTCAAGCAGATGCAGCGTACGACCGCCCCAAGGTATCACCCATGGAAGCGACCCAATTGGAAAAGATGGCGGAGGAGGCCCTTTATTTTTCCTTCATCATCACCTATGCCCAGGGCCTGCACCAATTGGCCGATGCCAGCAAGGAATACGGTTACGAACTGGATCTGGCCACCATTGCCAAGATATGGCGCGCCGGCTGCATAATCCGTGCGGGGCTCCTGGCCGATATTGCCGAGGCCTTTTCAGAAAAACCAACCTTGGAAAACCTGTTATTGTCCCCAACCTTTATGGAAAAGGTACAGGGCACGGTGACCTCGGCCCGGGAGCTGGTGGCCTACGGTGCCCTGAACGGCATTCCCCTGCCCGGCCTCTCCAATTCCCTGACCTATTTTGATGCCTACACCTCTGCCCGCCTGCCCCTGAACCTGATCCAGGCGCAGCGCGACTTTTTTGGATCCCATACCTATGAACGGTTGGATCGGGAAGGCATTTTCCATACGGAATGGGAATAGGCCCGGCCCGTTCCATGGCCTAAAGGGTGGCGCCCCGCAAGGCCCTACGGGGAAAATGGCGGGTTGCGGCCCGTACGGGCCATACGATGGCCCCGGGCGACCTTGGAACAAAAATGATGACAGCGGCGGAATTTAACATACTGGGAAAGGAACTGCAACAGCTTTGCACCAGCATACCTTTGCGGTGGGGAGCGGTGCAAAACGATGGCACCGACCGTAAAATAAACCTGTTCCGCTGTGGCAACCTACAGCAATTGGAAACCGAGATAGCCCCCTTTTCCGAGGAAGACCAGCACTACTTTAGGAGAAGATGGTTCCTGTGGAAATGTTCCCAGGTGGACGAATACCTCTTTTACAGGCAGGCGAACATCAGAAAAAACCCCAATCCCAAGGACCATGCATGGGACCTGGAGTTCAACGGATCTTTGAGGTTTGATGTCAAGGGCACCGTAGTGCCCAAGCAGTTCCGGGACCGTTTCCATACCGATCAGGAAAAAAAGCTCATTGAATTTTATTACCGCCACCAGAGCAAGGGCGTTAGGCACCATCTGCAAAACAGGCTCTTTCTGGTGCACCATTCCTTTTCCAAACCAGAGCGCTCCATTTTTCTGCGCTGCCATTGGACATTGAAGGAGCAGGCCTACAAAACCTTTGGCCATCGGCTGGCGAAATCCAGGACGGCCCCCATAACGCATCTTGGGGCCTTGGCCAAGTGCATTTTCATTGTGGAGACCAAGGCCGGGAAATGCCTGTACAAAATCAACTGATCCAAAAGGACCGGGAGGGGTCAGATGGGCATTGGACGGAAAATGGACCTTGGGCGGCCCCACCGACCAAGCGCTGCGCATCCCCATGGATACAAGTCATAGGCCCTAGGGCGCCGCACAGCGGGGCATCCAAAAGAAAAAAAACAACAAGGCCCTGCCCCCAGGGCGGAAAAGGTTTCCCAAATTTTTTTTATTTGCTTAGTTTTGGACAAAACTGGACAACGATGGACACCAAGACCCAAATGATGCGCATAGAAGATGTGGCCACCCTGTTGAACGTTTCGCAAAAATCCGTGAGGCGCTACATTCATGCCGGTCAACTGAAATCAAACAAAATCGGGGGCGTGCACCGTATCGGCGATCAGGCCCTGCGCGAATTTCTTAACCGTGGTGCGCACCAAACCCCAAAATCCGGCGGCAGCAAGGGCGCCCCCAAGCGCAAGAGCACCAAGACCGATGCCGTGAACTGGATGGACGTGTCCGACCTCTGGGACCACGCCAAGGCAAACGGCCACACATCGGCCGATCTGTTCTGCGGTGCCGGGGGCATGGCCATGGGCTTTGAAATGGCCGGTTTTGAACCCGTGGGCGCATTGGACTGGTTCAAGGAAGCGGGGATGACCTACCGCCACAATTTTAAACATCCGCACGTGGAGGGCGACATTACCAGCAAGCAGACCAAGGCACAGTTCATTGCCACGGTACGGCAACAGTTACGGGGCAGGGAGCTTACCGTGCTCTCCGGTGGTTTTCCCTGCCAAGGTTTCAGCATGTCCGGGAGCCGAATCGTGGAAGACCCCAGGAACTCCCTTTACCAAGATATGTTGGAGATCATTGCAGAACTGAACCCAAAATTCATTGTGGGCGAGAACGTCAAGGGCCTGCGCTCCATGCTCAAGGGAAGGGTGGAGGACAAGATCAAGGAAGATATGGAGGAGCTGGGCTATGAGGTGAACGTTACCGTATTGAATTCGGCCGACTATTATGTTCCCCAAAAGCGGGAGCGTGTCATTTTCATAGCCAACAGGGTCAACCGGCTCAACCATCATCCCGCCCCCCTCTTGGAAGAGGGCTCGTACGTGACCACTAGGGAGGCCATTGAAGACCTTATGGATTTGGAAGACAACAAGGAATTCAACCACGTGCGCACCCGGCACCGGGAAGAGATGAAACAGCGCCTGGCCGCGGTACCCGAGGGCAAGAGCCTGTACGACAACTATTCGGACTCCTGGAAAAAATGTCCCTGGAACGAGGCCAGCTGTACCATAAAGGAAAACCACGGCGGCGTTAACATCCATCCGGTGGTGCCCAGGGTGATCACGGTGCGGGAAATGGCGCGTTTGCAGTCCTTCCCGGACCATTTTATCTTCAAGGGCTCCAAGGCCAAACAGATGGTGCAGATCGGCAATGCCGTGCCGCCCCTGATGGCCAAGGCCATTGCACTGGTCATAGACAAAACCCTGCAAATGCACTGAAGAAGCAACCCCGGTCGAGGTGGGCAACTTTTGGGCCACCTTGGCCCGGCCGGCACCCCTTTTAAGGGATGTTTAAAGGGATACCATCAAAATGATGTGCGCATGCATTCGCCCAACCCGTATATTTTAGTAATTTTAGCGCTTCTAACACAAAACAAGCACAATATGAAAAATGCAGTAGTAAAAGGCGCCTTGGCCCTTGCCCTAATGGTTACGGTCATAGGTTGCAAGGAAGCCAAAAAGGGGGCCACGGAGGCCGCAACGGAAATGGAAGAGGCCGTGGAGGCCGTTACCGAGGTGGCAGAGGTGAAGACCATCAGCTTTAAAATGGAGCCCAAAAGCGACAGCGACGTACAGGGCAACGTTACCTTTACGGAAGAAAATGGCACCGTTAGTATGGTGGGCACCTTTAGCGGTCTTACGGAGGGTGAGCACGCCATTCACCTGCACGAGACGGCAGACTGCTCCTCGGCCGACGGCACCTCTACCGGAGGCCACTGGAACCCCACCAACGAACCACACGGAAAATGGGGCGATGCCACAGGATACCACAAGGGCGATATTGGCAATTTTATGGCCAGCGCAGACGGCACCGGAACAGTGGAATTCTCCACGGACCAATGGTGCATTGGCTGTGAGGACGAAAACAAGGACATTTTGGGCAAGGCCGTGATCGTGCACCAGGGCGTGGACGATTTTACCTCCCAGCCCAGTGGTGCCGCAGGGGCCAGGGTGAGCTGCACGGGCATCATAGAATAGTCCCTGCCGCACAAAAGCAACAAGGCCGTCCGCAAGGGCGGCCTTTTTTTATTGGCGGGCAAGCCCTAACTTTGATGGGGACAAAACGGAGGAAGAGCGCCCCACAGCCCTTGCCCCGCAACCCCAACACCGATGCCAAAAGCCCTTTTACGCGCCATAGCCATCCTTAGGGGGGCTTGGCGCCCCATTTTATTCCTTCTACTGCTCACCAGCTGCAAGCCCAGTGCCAGCGTACAGCGCCCCATCCCCGCCGTGGATGATTTCAATGCCCTGGCCGAGCGCTTCGTGGCCCGGGCCTCGGAGGGTCAGGACACCAAAGCCATCCGGGAGACCTTGGCCCAGGCAGGCGTAACCCAGTTGGAGCGGGCCCTGGACACCAATGAAAAGCAATTGGCCTTTTGGGTAAATGTGTACAATGCCTACATACAGCACATACTGCGGCAAGACCCCGAGGCCTATGGCGATCGGGACCGTTTTTTTAAGGAAGACCAGCTGCCCATTGCGGGGAAGATGGTGTCTTTCTCCAAAATAGAGCACGGCATCATCAGAAAGTCGCAATGGGAATATGGCCTGGGGCTCGTGGGCAAGCCTTTCCCCGGGGAATTTGAGCGCCGGCTCCGGGTACGGGAACCCGACTACCGCATCCATTTTGCACTGAACTGCGGCGCCAAGGACTGCCCGCCCGTGGCCGTGTACCACCACAACCGGCTTAACGAACAGTTTTCCAAGGCCACAAGCCAATTTTTAAGGCAAAGCAGCACCTATGATGCCCATAAGAAAGAGGTGGCGGTCACAGCGCTGTTTAGTTGGTTCCGGGGCGATTTTGGGGGCAAAAAGGGCACACTGGAAATTCTTGAAAAAGAGGGCATCATCCCGGAAAACCAAGAAGTTTCCTTACGGTACGAGGACTACGACTGGACCCTGGCCCTGGATAATTTTGCTTCCTTTTGAGACATTCCGAACATGGCGCCATGGGAATGGGCAAGTCCTTAAAGCACCATGAAATGGGAGCGTTCGGATGCACTGAGCACCAACCTGAAAAAAAAGGAATGATGCATGCGGACAGATTTGATTGCGATAGGTTGAACGATTTTCGGAAAAGAACGGACAAAACACCAGAATGGAACCCGATCAGCGTCCATTTTTATATTGGCGGTGTGGTCGCCAATCAACACCAATCATCTTGGGAAAATGACATTATTTGAAACCGAAAGATTGCTTGTTAAAAGATTGGAAATGGCGGACAGGAAGTGTTACGCTGAACTTTTTACCGACCCAAAAGTGTTACATCTCGTTCCCCAAAAGCCATTGACAGAGAATGAGATAAGGAACAGGTTTACACCAAATCTGACCCTAACGAAGATTGATTTAAGTTATCGGAAATGTGATTTTGGCCTATTTGTAAAAGGCCATGCCGAAATGATTGGACTTGCCCTGTTCCTGCTCAATGAAAAAGGGGAGAAAGAATTGGGGTACCGCTTTGGAAAGGCGCATTGGGGAAAAGGTTACGGAACGGAAACGACTAAAGGCATGCTGGATTACTATTTTAGCCAAATGAAGGTGAGCAAGGTTACAGCAGATGTAAATTTGGCCAATGTAGGTTCCGTCAAAATTCTGGAAAAGTTTATGAAACCCGTGCGGGAGTTCCATAACGAAAGAGACCATTGCACGGATAGGAGGTATGAAGTCCAAAAGAGTGATTGGCCATATTAATTTCGCCCGGCAAAGGGGTCTGGCCCTACAAGCGGTCCCTATCCCCCCGATAGGAATGAACACCACACGGCATCCACAGGACCCTACCCCAATCTTACAAAGTGCTTTATACCGTTCAAGTGGTAAAGGCAGTTGGCAAAAATGACACCAAGAACAAAAACAAAAGGCACCACCCCCAAAATAACTACCTTTACGGCCAAAATGCAGCAGCGTACATGAACCCATCATCTTCCGGCTGGATAGAGAAATTTGGCTCCTTGGTCCAAGGCCAACAACCACCTTACAGCAGTTTTGAGGCCCTTTACACGGACCTAAAAGCCAAAGGCTTTGTGTACGGGATAAACAATGCCGTTCCCACCTTCATTGTACAGGAACATCCCTTTTCCGAAGACGAAAAGGCAAAGATAAACCTCTTGTCAGCCTTGTACTTTACCTATAAACTCCGGTTTGGGGAGCATGGGTTTTACAAGTTCCTTGAAAAAGTGTTCCTTTTTTACCAGGCCTTGGAACTGGATCGGGTCTCCTTTATGGGCAAGCTGTTCCTGGGGAAAAAGACCAGCAGCAAACTGGAGAAATTGATCGCCTCACGCATTTATCTGGAAGATACCCTCTTGGGCAAGACCTTTAACAGTTTCATCACCAACTCCCTGTTGTTTGTGGATGTTCTGCTGTTCAAATCCTATTTGAACGGCACCCCGGACATAAAAAAGCACGCCCAACAATTGGAGTTCCTCACCATAAACGTGGCCCACAGCGCCCTGAGCTCACGCGAAAAAAGCGCCAGGGACGACCGTTTGGCAGAATTGCTCCAGGCCTCCCTGACCTATATAGACCGTGATGCCCATACTTTTAATGGGGCCTTCCGGGAAAAACTGCTCCAAAACAAATCGGTCTCCGAAAACCAGTACATCTTGGACATTGCCTGCCTTACCGTTTGGGAAGACAAGTCCCTGGAATACCAGGAATCTGAATTCATCTTTGCCCTGGGCAGGGACATGGGCTTTGAAAGGGTCCACATAGGAAACGCCCTAAAGGAAGTGACCGCATTTTTTATTGACAATGCGGAAAACGTTCCCTTTTTACAGCACAACAACCTGGCCGTACAATTCTATGACGGCATGGGCAAATTGGTGAACAAGCTCATTTTAAGGAACAGCAAACGCCTGCAAAAAGAACTGTCCGAGAGCGCGGAACTGGTGGCCCTGCTTTCCAAGAGCACCGTGAGGGACCTGACCCCCACGGAGAAGCGAAAGGTGCAGGACCAGTTGTTGGACATCTTCAAGAGCATTCCCTCCCTGGCCATTTTTCTCTTGCCCGGAGGCGCCATCCTACTGCCCCTGTTCATAAAACTGGTGCCCAAGCTACTGCCCTCTTCCTTTGATGAAAACAGAGTGGAAAAACCGGAAAAAGGCCCTGAACACCCATCATAGGAAAAATCTACACTTATTTATAACCTATTTTATTTCAGTGTTTTGATATAGATCACTCTAACCAAAGCTTGAAGTCTTTTACGCGCTCACGACTCACGATCACCTGGTGCTCCCGGAAGCCTTTCAGCTTCACCTGTAGGCGGGAATTGGTGTAGGCGATGATATCTGCAATATGGTTGATGTTCACGTAGAACTTACGGCTCACCCGGAAGAACATCTGCGGCTGCAACTCGGTCTCCAGCTGCTCCAGGGTGGTGTCCAAAAGGTAGTTGCGCCCGTCTGCGGTGGCCGCATAGGTGCCCTTGTTCTCACTGAAGAAACAGACCACATCATCTGCGTTGATGATCTTTAGGTGCTGCCCCACCTTGGCGGTAAAGCGTTTCTTGAAATCGCGCTCCAAGGGGTTCACCAGCAATTTTTTAATATCCTCAAAATCCACTGCCAAGGGTTTTGCCCTGAGCTCCCGGGACCTGAACTTGTCCACGGCCGCCTGCAGCTCCTCGTCATCAATGGGCTTCAGCAGGTAGTCCACACTGTTCAGCTTAAAGGCCTGCAGGGCGTACTCGTCATAGGCCGTGGTGAAGATAATGGCGCTTTCCACTGCCACGGCATCAAAAATCTCGAAAGACAGCCCATCGGACAGCTGTATGTCCAGGAAAATAAGGTCGGGGTGCGGGTGCCCCTTGAACCAGGCAATGGACGTTTCCACGGAATGCAAGAGGGTGGTCACTTCCACGCCCAGCCCTTCCAATAACCTGCCCAACCTTCTGGCGGCGGGCTTTTCATCTTCAACAATGATGGCTTTCATATCCTGTTCTTTTTTAGTGATTTCAGTCGTACTTTACGCAACCAATAGGCAATGTAGAAACTTCCCAGCACCGTGGGCAGGAACCAGCTCCATAGCGGGGGCAAGGTTTGATTTACGACCAAAAAGGCGGATACCGAAGCAATAAAGGCACCGGTCATTTTCCCCAAATGCACCCGGAGCCATACCTTGCGCAACTTTTTTGGGTGCGAAAAATCGCGAAGGTCCTTGGCACCAAACACCATGCCGGCCGCCCCAAAAACCGTTAGTACAATATTGGGCGCACCCGTAAGCAACAAGGGGTACAGCACCATGACCAGTCCGGTGACCAACATGCCCGCACTAATGGCCTTGTCCGCAGTAAGTTGTAACCCGGGCTTTTTAAAGCGGAGCGCCCGGTAACCTGAAAGGATCAGATATATGGTGAACAGCCCTATGCAGAACAAAAAAGCATTTTCGTGGCCCGGCATCAGGGCTATGACCAGCGAGGACAATGCCGAAAGAAGCATGGACCAATAGAACACTTTGCCACTGCCCTTGTGCAGTACGCCCCCTTTTGTGGCCACTATGGCCAAAGTACCGGCCAAAAGGGCCGTTCCGCCCAAAACAGCGTGAAGAATGATCAATAAACGTACCATTTGCTCCACTACTCCCGATCCATAAGTTCCTTGAGCTTTCGCTCTTCCCACTCCTTAACAAAAGCGGGTTTAAAACACCCCTCTGGCTTGGCTTTGTAGATAAAGACATAGACCGCGTGCACCCCCAGGCCCACGCCCCACAGGACCGGGGTGGCCAAGAGGTTCCAGCCGAACCAGCTCCCCAAATCGTGTTCCCCACCCGCCTTAAAGGCAACAAAATCGAAGAATTGCCATTTTATGGTCAATAGGATGATGTTCACCACCAAATACGCCCGTAGGTGCCGGTAAAACTTCTTTAACCGAAGCACTTGTGCCTTGGCTCTTTTTAACTTGGCCTCCATTGCATCGTTTTTCATCTCTTATTTATATTTTTGGGCTTCCCGCTCCTCTTGTTCCATATATTTCCTGATCTGCCGCTCTTCCCATTTGGCGGAAAAAAACAAGCGCTTGCCGTGGGCGTTAAGGCCGTGAAAGAACAGCCCTGTGCCCCACAAGAACCAAACCATGAAACTCCCCCAATCCAGCGCCTCCATAAAGGTATTGCCCTGTTGCATCTTAGTGGTGATGGCAGAAATGGTAATGGTGAGGCTCACCACCGCATATACCAAGGCGTGGGCATAAAAGGACTTGATCTTTCCCAACTGTGCTTTTGCCTTTTTAAGGCGGGCGGCATCCGTATCTAGCTCCATCGGTTCTTTCTTTCTTCCCGCTCCATAAGCTCCCTTATTTTGCGCTCCTCCCAGTCCTTGCCAAAGAACGGATTGAAATGGTACAATTTGGACGCCTGATAGACCAAGCTAAGGCCCCAACCAAACACCACCCAAAGAAACCAGGGATAGCTCCATTGGTTTGCCCAATAGTTGAGCACCGCAAGAAACACTATAAAAACCAAATAGGACAACACGCTGTTATAAAATGATTTAAGGTCCTCTACCCGTTCTTTTGCTTTAATATATTTGAACTCCTTGTCCTCCCCTTTCATTTTGATGTTATTTTTACGTGCAACTTCTTTTGTTCCGTAAGGTAACCCATTCTAGCTTTCATTGCGCGAAATGATTTCCCTGATCTTGCGCTCCTCCCATTTTTTGCCAAACAGGAGGTTTTGGCCAAAGACGCCCAAACCGTGTCCGGCCAGGCCAATGCCCCAGCCCACGGCGGGGAAAATGACCCAAGGGAAATTCACGGTATAAAAATTAAAAACCGCCAAGACACCAATGACCAGCACATACACCATAAGGTGCGAATAAAACCCCTTTAACTCCCCTACACGCTCTTGGGCGTTTTTGTAGGCAACGTCGTTCCTGTTTTCCATAATGATTGTTTTTTATTGAGCTTCGCACAACGGCCCGCTCGGTTATTGTTCCCCACAAAGATGCAAAGGATGCCATCGATTTTATAAAAAGGGTTACCCAACTGTCAATTTTTGGGAGCGTACCGTAAACGGCGTTTTTAACCCAAACATGAACAAAACGGTGGGCCGTAAAATGAGGCCGCCAACCTGCAATGCCCCCACAGGGGGGGGGACATCTGCACACATCCCTTAAAACAGCATGCGATTGACTCACAGTGGGTTAAAAATCGTCCTTCTCCATTAACTCCCGCAGCTTTTTCTCTTCCCATTTTTTGCCCCATAGGGGATGGTAACCAAAGGCCTCCATTCCGTGGGCCAGCAAGCCAAATCCCCAGCCCACCGCCGGAAAAAACACCCACGGGAAGCCAAATCCCGTGGTGTGGTAATTTAAAAAGGCCAAACCGGTGATGACAACCACATAGGAAAGGACATTGCCATAAAAACCCTTGATCTTGGCCACCCGTTCCTTGGCCTTTTCATAACGCTTGTCTTCAATATACGCCTTGGATGTCTCCATCCGATGCAGCTGTTGGGTGAGCATGGGAAGGCGAACCGTAAAAGCAGTATGGTCCTGGGCAATCTCCATTTGTCTGCCACTGAGCAGGGCGTAGCGCTGTTGGATGTTCTGCAAGCCCACACCACTGCCCTTTTTTACCACTTTTTTCTGCTGCAGGTTATTTGAGACCACCAAGGCACCCCCCTCTTCGCGCACATGGATGTGCAGGGGCTTGGTGGCCGTAATGACATTGTGCTTTACCGCATTTTCCAAGAGCAGTTGCAAGGAGAGCGGTACAATTTTGGCTTCTGGGTTCTCACTCGTCTCCGGAATGTTGAGCACAATGCTGTCCTCGAACCGCATTTTTAACAATTTCACGTAGGTGCGGGCAAAGGCCAGCTCTTCATCGACCGATACCAAGTCCTTATTTTTTTGTTCAAGAACGTACCTATAAACTTTTGAAAGTGAGGTGGTAAACTTTTGGGCCTGCCCGGGATCTTCCTCGATCAAACTGGTGAGCACATTGAGACTGTTGAAGAGAAAATGCGGATCCAATTGATTCTTCAACGCATCAAACTGGGCCGCCGTGGTACCGGCAATGATGCGCTGCTCCTTGACCTTGGTGTCCTGCAGGGCCTTGTAAAAATAAAAGGCATGCAAGATGGCCGATACCAAAATGGCAATGAAAAGGGTAAAAAGATAGTTGTCCAAATTTTCGCCCTGAAAAAAAGCATCGACCGATTGGCCATAAAAAACGATGCCGATCAGCAGGCGGGTAAGGCCAAAAGCAAGGACAGTGAGGAGAATGGATCCCACTGCACCGTACCACAGTCGTTTTTGGGTCTGGGTCTCCCAACTGAATTTCTGGCCAAGGTAATCATTGTAGTAAATATTGGTGGCCGTGATGACCAGGGCATATAGAAAGGTGATGGCCGCGTGCTCCAATTGGTCTGCCAAATGCACTCCCTCGTGCAAGGACAGCAGTACATTGACCAAGGAAACGCCCAACACAATGTAAAGGCTTACTTTGAGAATGGTTTTTAAAGATTGCATAAATGTAATGTATGATTTACAGCTCCTGGAAAACGTTTGCATCAAAGGGCATCTTAGCGCCCTTAAGGGACGGGGCCGACCCTATTTCTGCCATAAACATAAAAACGAGATGGTTTAAAGCCGCGTACTGTATCATGGGAGACCCCTTTATTTGCCAGACAGAACAAATCACCCCAAAAGATAGGCAATTATGGCCTCAATATTCGTTCTTATGGGTCATATTAAAAAATAAGAACCGCTGAACTGTATGTTTGGCAGACCGAAATGTGAAGGTCAAGGGAACCAAATGGGCGCGCTTTAGGGGATATTGAAGAAATTTTGGGGAGCGGTCCCTGCATAAGAAGGTCAGTCCGGTCTAACCCTATGGGTAATGCGCCTATTGCTGATCACTGTTGGTGGGGTGATGCCTAGCAGCGTTTCCTCGGAGACAATGGGCGGGCAGCTGGCGGCCGAGTTGGAGACCAACACCCTGTAGATATATCCATTTTTAGCTGTAGTGGCCCCAGCGGCCGTAATGGTGAGGGCCGGGCCCTGTGTACCCGTATAATCGGTTCCGTCCGCCAGGTTTACAAAGGAGGTGCCGCCATCGCTGCTCACCTGCCATTGGTAGGTGTCTGCATTGACGGCGGTAACGCCAAAGGACAGCACATTACCGCTATAACCGGAAACAGGGGTAGGCGGCTGTACTGTAATTATGGTACCGGAAACCGTTATGGTCTGGGTCACGTCAATGACATTGCTGGCCCCATCGGCTACCCTATAGGTCCGGGTTATGGTCTCGGGATTGCTCTGTCCGTCACTACTGTCCCCCAAATGGGTCACGGTCAAGGGGCCGGCACAGTTATCGGCCTCATCGTTCACTGCCAAGACATCCGGGGCCGGGACATCTGCTGTGCAGAACACGTTCACAGCGGGTAAATCGGAGGCCGTGGGCGCGGTGGTATCGTTAACCGTGATGGTCTTTACAAAAGGTGCAGAAGTGTTTCCGCTGGCATCTTGGGCCTGGTAGGTAATGATGCGCACAAGATCGTTTGGCGAGTTGTTAACGGTAACCACATCACCGATCTGGGACACAGTGACCCCGGTACAATTGTCCGTGGCCACCGGTGGCACAAAGGGCACACTGCCGCAAAGAACGGCAATACCGCCCGATGTGGGGTTAAAGCCAAAATTGACCCCGGGCCAGGCGATGTTCCCTCCCGGTATGCCGCTCCACGGGGCTATGGGCCCGGTTCCGGAGAGAATGAGGTCATAGGTACCATCTCCATTGTCAATTTCAGAATAGGTAAAGGCCGATGGGTTACTGAGTTGTGAGGGAACCAGTTGATAATTGGCGTTGGAGATGCGCACCTCCCAGTTTGGAATGCTGCTGCCGGTGGTGTTCTGCAGGCCAAAGCCCCAGGAAAACTGGTTTTCATTGAAAAAGGTGGTGTTGAGTCCGGTACAGGGTGCCAGTGCGGGCACCTCCGAGGCACACTGATAGTTTTCATCCAGGGCACCGGGAAGCGTTACCCAGGTGGGGGGAAGATTGTCCATCGTGATGGAGGTGGTGGCCGTGATGTTCAAGACCGGATCGCCCGGCATCCCGCCATACTCCACCACATAGCCCTGGGAAGCATAGGCCCCGCCCCCGCCCCTATTGGGCAGGTCGTTCCAAGCCCCTATGGGGGCCCCACCGCGAATCACGGAGGCAGCGGCAATATGGGCATAATCCTCACCGTTACTGCCCACATTATTGGGTTCCCCACCGTTCCAATTGGCATAGGTGATCTCGGTACCGTTGGCCAGACCGGTCCAGAACAAGGTGCCCTGCTCCGGTCCGGAAGCCCATCTCCATTGACCTTCCACCACCTCGTCCGTGGCCCCGATCCAACCAAAGCCACTGGCCTGGGCGCCAGCAAAATCGGCCTCTTCCTGGGAGGTCAAGGTCACCAAATAGCCCTGCAGGCCAAAATAGGTTCTGTTGGCGGCCGCCGTTAGGGCGTCTGACCACGTGATGCCCGCATCCGGAACAAATTCATAATAATGCTGTGTTGATGGAAGATAATTGGGCTCCCCCACGGTGATCGAAAACTGTCTTGTACCCGAGGGATTGGGGGCACTGCTGGAAAACTGCGTTGCCATGACAGCCGCTTCGAACTCGGTGTAGGATGCCGGGCCCGTAAGGGTGAGCTTGCCCTGGGCGGCATCCCAAGAGGCCGAGATATTGGGATGGCTCCCCGTGAGGGACAAGAGGTCTTCCCCGTTTACATACCCGGAGGAAATCTGGATATAAACGGCGTTGGTGCCGGTGTCATCCGGATCGGCAATGACAATGCTCTGCGCTATGGGCAAGGAGGTACCGGGGCAATAGGTCTGACTCCCCGTGGCCGTGAGCACCGGAGGCTGATTTGCTGGCGCGGGAACGCCAGTGACCAGCACATTGTCCAAGGTATAAATTTCATTGTTCGCGGTATTGTGGAATAAGGCCCTTAATTCCAATGAATTACCGGAAAGTCCATTTACGGAATACGATGGGGCTATGGGCTGGGAAAAGGAACCGGACCGGCTAAAGACCTGGGTCCAAGCTCCTGTATTTATCCGGTACTGCAGGGTGAAATTGTCCTGGGCCCCACCTGAATCATCCAAAGAACCAGAGGATATGGCACCAGTGTCCAAGGAAAGGGAAACATTGGTATAAGTACTGATGTCAATGGCTCCGGTGGCCCATACAACAGGGTTGGCCAATGAGGATGACACCGCGTTTCTGGTATCGCGGGCCCATAACTGCCCCGCCAACACCGCAGCGCCGGTTTGGGATGTCCATCCTGCGGAAGAAGTGCCCGTGCCCGTGCCCGTGAGCGTCCCGTTGGGATATAAAGAAAAATCCTCGCTCCAGATGGTGGTCTGTGCCAGGGTGGGCAAGGGCACCGACAAAAAGAGCAAAAGAGCCGCAAAAGTGCCTTTCCACTTGATTTTTAAGGCTATTGGCTTAGAATTCATCATCCTGGAATACATGTTGGACCCGTTTCCACAAAAACGGTTCTGCCATTTTTTATGGGCAAAAACTCTTGATTCCCCATTTCGCTCAGAACCCTAGGACGTAAGACTAAAAATATGTCCGATTACAAACACCCAGTAAGTAAGTTCCCGTAATTCGTAGCACCACAAATATAATCCTGCGTCTTACTTCTTCCAGTCCTAAGTCTGGCCAATACAATTTCCGTTTCCACAACATTTGTGGTAAAATCATAAAAACAAAAGAAGGGCTACCTCTTGCCGCAATGTTCAATTTAAAAAATCCTCCATAACCACAGCATGACTGTATTGCGCCGATGGCCCTTCCTCGTCCGGCCCCAAAAATAGCACTCCATCCCAAGGTGTGCAGAAATATGTTGTGTAAGACCTTATTTATATGGTAAAGAACCTTTTGGGTGTTGGCCATGGTCCAGAGCGATCGAAAAGGCAAGGGCCGCCACACATTGCCCATAACTATATAAACCGTACCTTCGCCGCTTATTTTATACTATGACATTCAAAGAACTCGGCCTGGCCGAACCCATTTTAAAGGCCTTGGAAACAGAAGGCTATACGCGTCCCACCCCCATTCAAGAACAGGCCATTCCCATTTTGTTGGGGGGCAAGGACCTCTTGGGCGTGGCCCAAACGGGCACGGGCAAAACAGCGGCCTTTGGCATTCCAATTTTGCACCATTTGTACGAGAGCATCTCCTTGCGCCAAAAACAACGCAAAATCAAGGCCTTGGTGGTGACCCCCACCCGGGAACTGGCCATACAGATCGGGGTGAGCTTTACGGCCTATGGTAGGCATACCGGCCTCAAGAACACGGTTATTTTTGGTGGGGTGAAACAAGGAAAGCAGACCCAGGCCCTGGAACGGGGCGTGGATATCCTCATTGCCACCCCCGGGCGGCTGTTGGATCTGATGGGACAGGGCTACATTACCTTTAGGGACCTGGAATACGTGGTGCTGGACGAGGCCGACCAGATGCTGGACATGGGCTTTATACACGACATAAAGAAAATCATTGCCAAGCTACCGCCAAAACGGCAATCGCTCTTCTTCTCGGCCACCATGCCCAAGGACATTGTGGACCTCTCCAGAAAAATGCTGGGCGATTTTGAGCGCGTGACCATAAAACCGGAACAGGCCACGGCAGAAAAGGTGGAACAGGGCGTTTATTTTGTGAGCAAAAAGAACAAGCCCAAACTCTTGGCGCACCTCTTGCAGGAGCGGCCCAATGATTCCGTTCTGGTGTTCTCGCGCACCAAGCACGGGGCCAACAAGATCGTGAAAAAATTGGCCCAGGCCGGCATTGGTTCCGCGGCCATACACGGCAATAAATCACAGGCGGCACGCCAAAAAGCCCTGGGCGATTTCAAGGACGGCAAACTTCGGGTACTGATCGCCACGGACATTGCGGCCCGCGGCATTGACGTGGAAGAGCTCTCCCTTGTGGTGAACTACGACCTTCCCAATGTCTCCGAGACCTATGTGCACCGCATAGGGCGCACAGGAAGGGCCAGTGCCAGCGGCATTGCCATTTCTTTCTGTGACAAGGATGAGAGGCCCTACCTCAGGGACATTGAAAAACTCATTAAGCAGGCCGTGCCCCGTTTGCCGGAGCACCAGTTCGTGGATGGGGACGATGATGGTGAAGACCCCGAACCGCAAAGACCGCAACAGGGCAACAGGGCCAATCCCAACAGGAACAGGAACCGTAACAAAAACAGGAGCGGCCAGGCCAACTACCGTGGGCAGAACAACCGAAACAAGTCCAGGGGCAGAAACAGTGCCGGAAGGTCCCCGCGAACGGACCGTTGAGCCTGAAAGGTTTCCCGCCACCAGGTGCCGCTTTGGGCAATGGAGCGAAAACGGACGTGCTCAGGGAACAAATGGCAGCAGATCAAAGGGTTCGCAAATGCCGCATCAACAGCTCCTTGTTGGGTTTGCTCAAGGGAATGCACTTTCTGTTTATCTCAAGATGGTCTTCGGCCACGGCATCCAACCGGGAAATGTTCACCATAAAACTCCGGTGCACCCTTAGAAATTTTGAGCTGGACAGTTTTTCGCCGATCGTTTTTAGGCTACTGCTCATAAGGTACTCCTTTTGCGTACAGACCACTTTGCAATAGTTCCGGTCTGCCTCCAGGTACAAGATATCGTCCAGCATCAACTTTACCATTCTCCCGTGGCACCTAATGAATATGCGGTCTGGCAAGAAGGTAACATCTGGGGATTTTTGCAGGGAACCGTCCTGGTTTAGCCCTTCCACCACCAGGGCCAGGGTACGCTGCAGATCCAGTTTGTGAAAAGGCTTGGACAAAAACGCTTTGGGGCGGGTGGCCCGCGCCTTCTCAAAAGTGGCATCATCGCTGTTTGCCGTTAGGTACACAATGGGGATATCGGCGTGCTGTTGTATGGCCCGTGCGGTTTCCACGCCACTGAGGTTTCCCTTAAGCTGAATATCCATAAGCACCATGTTGGGAGGATCTTCCTTGGCGTGGACTATGGCCTCCTCTCCCCTGGGCACAACGCCTTTTACTTCATAGCCCAACTGGGTAAGCTGCAGGGAAAGGTTTGCGCCTATGATCATATCGTCTTCCACAATGAGAATGCTCACTTTCTCCATTACGCCGCTTTTGATAATTGAAATTTAATATGAAAGGCCATGCCCCTATCGGAACGCAACTCCAGTTTACCATCCAATTGGCGCACCAACAAGCGTACCAGCCGGGTGCCAAAACCGGTACTGGGCAGCGTACCTGTCCCCGCCATGCCCACCCCATTGTCCTTGACCGTGAGCACCAGAAGGTCTGCCTTCCTTTCCAGGGCCAAAAAAATAACCCCCCGCCGATCATTGGGAAAGGCATACTTCATGGAGTTTGTGACCAGTTCATTTACAATGAGCCCAATGGGAATGGCCTTATCCACATCCAGTTCCAACTCTTTCATGCGGAGGTCCACGCCAATACGCTCCTGCTTTCCAAAGGAGTGCAGAATGTATTCCAAGAGACCCTCAAAATAATCCTTCATTTCCACGGCCGCCAGATTCTTGCCCATATAGAGTTTTTGATGGATCATTCCCATGCTCTGAACACGGTGCTGGCTCTGTGCCATCGCGTTCAAGACATTGGGATCGTCCATTTGTGCCGTTTGCAGGGAGAGCAGGCTGGAAACAATTTCCAGGTTGTTCTTTACCCGGTGGTGTATTTCCTTGAGCAGAAATTCCTTTTCGTCATTTTGCTTCTCCAAGAGCCTGTTTTTCTTTTTGTTGTTGGTAATGGCCTTGTAGGCCAGGGCCAGGAGCAACAACAGCAGTACGGTAACGGCGGTGCCCAAATTTTGCAGGGCCCGTTGCTTTTTTATCTGGGTTTCCTGTAAAAGAATGGTGCCTTCCTTTTTTACCAGATCATATTCCGTACGCAATTTGGAGATGCGCTGATCGGCCTCTGCGGTAAAGACTTGGCGCTTTAACGTATCGTACTCGGAAAAGGCCACATAGGCTTTCCCATAGGCCTGGGCACGGGCATGGGCCTCTGCCAGTTCCCTGTACGCTTCGCTCAAGAAGTAGGCATCACCAAAGTTTTCCGTGGCCACTGCAATGCATTTTTCAAGACTTTTTATGGCCTCGGTGGAGTTTTCTTGGGCGTTGTGCATTTTACCCACGGCCAAAAAGGAGCGCATGAGCATGAAGGCGTTGTCTAGAAGCTCGGCGTAGGCAACGGCCTTCTTACCGGCGCGGGAAGCTTCCCCGTATTCGCCCAAAAAGGCATGGAGCTCCACCAGCGAGATGTAAATGTCGCTCAGGTTGTTGTAAAACCCGTAACGTTCGCCAATGGTCACGGCTTGTTCGTAATAGCTCCGCGCCTCTTCATAACGCCGTAGGGCCAAGTAGTTGTTCCCCACCACGTAGAGGGTAAAATCATGGTCCAAATCGGTAATGCCCCTCCGTTCAAAAAGTTCAAGGGAACGTAGGCCGTACTCCAGACCGGCCTTAAACTTGGACTGTTTCCAAAAGAGGTTGGCCAAATCGCTGTAGGCAACGGCCATCGCCTTGAGATCATCCATCTCTTTGCCCAGTTCCAGGGCCTTGAGCGCATAATCGGCCGCTTTGCCCAACTGTCCCCTACGTTCGTAAACGTATCCCATTTGGGTGTATAATAAGGGAAGATCGGATGGCTGTACTTTTCCCTGGGCCAATGCCAGCACGGTCTGGGCACTGTCCAATGCTTCCATTCGGAGCAAAACGGCCCCTTGGGTGATCTGGAACCTGCCCTCCCAAAGGCTGTTCTTTTTTTTCAGGGCCAGCCGCAAGCCCTTCTCGGTAAACTGCATGGCCTTGGTAAGATTTCGGGTATGCCAGTAATAGGCAAGGTCATTGAGCATGGAGAAGCGGGTGGTATCCACGTTTATCCATTCCAGGTTTTTTTCCAGTTCATCCAAATAGGAAGCATCAAAGTCATCCGTGTCAACAAAGACTTTTTTGTAGGGGTTCTGGCTGTTCCAATCCACAATTTGCGTGAAACAAATGGACGGGTACAAGGTAACAAAAAGACAAAGACATAAAGTCTTGGGCGCAGTTATACTCATTTTTTTGGTTGTTCCTCACCGGGGGAAAATGAGTTATATGGGTAAGATACAACATTATGGCGTCTTTTTGGCAAAAGCTACAAATACCGTGGCCTGAGGGCAAAATTCGGCGGACTCGGGAGAACCTGGTACTCCCCGCTTGCCTGCTTGGGGCTCTAAGATGGTTTTTGAGGTTGGCTCAGGGCAAGCCAAGCTATGGCCCAAGAAACCCCCAAGGCGGCATGGCCTTGCACTTTTTTTGCCCCTTAACGATGGGAAAGTTAGCGGTATGGGGAACCGATACCCCGCCTTCAGAACAATACCAAAAGGCTTCTATTTTCAAGGATCATTGTATTGGCGTATTTTTAGATGATGAAACAACAACTTTTCATTTACGGAAGCGGCAGGCACACGGTACCCTTTCTAAAGTATATGGCCGAAGCCACCGGAAAACCGCGCCCCAACCTTGGCTTTTTGCCCACGGCCAGTGGGGACGACAAAGGGTACATCATAAGATTTTACGAGACCTGCAAGCACCTGGACGTGATGCCGCACGTTATTGGGGTCTGGGTCAACTCCTATGAACACCCCACAAGTTTTGAGGACCGCATAAGCCAGATGGATGCCATTGTGGTGGGTGGCGGAAACACCCTGAACATGCTGGCCATTTGGGAGGCCCATGGGATTGATAGCGCCCTGAAAAAGGCCTATGAAAATGGCGTAGTGATGGGCGGCGGGAGTGCGGGATCGCTCTGCTGGTTCAATGGGGGCACCACAGACTCACGTCCCGGAGCGCTGAGCATTGTCAAGGGATTGGCCTTTGTGAACAAGAGCCATTGCCCCCATTACAACTCGGAGCCTTCCAGAAGACCCCTTTATCACCAGAACATCCGCACGGGCAAACTCACTGATGGTTATGCCTGTGACGATAATTGCGCCATCCATTTCATAAACGGAATGGTGCACACTTCCCTGGCCTTGGACCAGGAAAGCCATGCCTATCATGTGTTCCTCAAAGAGGGCCAAGTACGGGAAGACAGAATTCCCAATCGGATCCTGGTCTGAACCAGCTCCCCAGGTCCTCTAAACGGCTGTGGCCCGTACCAAACCCAGTGGAACCCAACCGTGATTTCAGAAATTTTTGGCCAGCCTACAATGGCCCAAAAGGGCCCTTGAATTTTTTGGAATATCTTTAAACCATTCCCCCGCTCCATAAACAGGTACCCCCAACCAAAACCATACCGGCCAAATGGTAGCGCGCAGTCCACCTGCATGCCCTTGGACAACGCTCGATCAACCATATCCCCGCTTGGGACATAAAAACACCCCCTTCGTCCAAAACAGACCAAAAATGCCCCACCTAATCACGTCCTTTATAGAACAGAAAGCTTTCCAAACCTTATGGGGCATACCCTTAATCTAAAAAAACCAAAAACAGAACAAAATGAAAACAATAAGACAAACCATTTTTTCCGTAACCGTCCTTCTTCTGCTTCCCACACTGGTCGGGGCACAGGAACCAGAGGTGACCTTGGAATTCAACAATTCTAAAACCGCGATGCAGACCATGCAACAATACGTAAAAGCCCTGCACGACGGGGACGTGAATGCGATGGGAGCGCAATTGACGAATGATGTCATTGTTTTTGGCCTTGGTGGCGGCAGCGTCACCGATTCCCTGAATTTGGGACAACACCGCGAATATTTTACCAATAGCACCAGCAGTTATGACCACACCATGGGGAACATGCTGTATTTGCCCGTAAAAGTGACCAACAATTGGAACGCGGGGGAATGGATGTTGGCCTGGGGAGTAAACACCCTTAGAAACAAGGAGACGGGGAAGGAAGTGGCTGTGCCCTTTCACCTGGCCGCACTGGTAGATCAGGGCAAAATAGCGCGCTTAAACTTCTATTATGACACGATGAACATCATGACCTCACAGGGTTATTCCATACAGGAACCCACGAAATAACCAAGCGACCACAACCAGCAACGATCGCCAATAGCAAAAAACACAAGAAAGAAAAGATGGGTAGGTCCGTGCACGTTCGGGGGAACTCATGACACCGAGAAGGTTTTTGAATTAGCTTCTTTTTTAAGGAACCAATCCATTTTGTCATGGCCGGCCTACCCTTTTTATAAAAAACCAAATGAACCAAAAAAACATCACAAAATGAAAAAAACACTGATTATCTGCTTCATGCTGTCCGCAGGGACCTTGTCCATCCTGGCGCAAGAAGACCTTATCTTTGAAAGCGTTCTTCTTACCGTGCAGCCCAACAAAATCATTGAATTTGAAAAGGCCATTGCGGCCCACAATAAAAAATTCCATACGGAGGGTCCCTATGGGGCCCGGGTGTACAGCATTATCAGTGGGAAGAATACGGGGAAGTACGCCCTGATCATGGGAAGCCTGTCTTGGGGCGACCTGGACGGAAGGCCCAATTCCAAAGCGCACACCGATGACAACCAACAGAACGTGAACGCATATCTGGAAACAGAAGTGGACCTTAACTATATGAAATTCCATCCGGAACTGTCCCATTTCCCGAGGGACTTTGAAATTTCCAAATTGGCCGTGTACCTGTTCAACATAAAACGGTTCAAGCGGGCAGACTTTTTGGAAAAGGTGGTGAAAAAAGTGGTAAAGGTTTACAAAGAAAAAAGACCTGATGAGATTTATGGCATCTACACCAATGATGTCAGCGATACGGACGATATGGACTTTGCCTTTGTAAGTTTCTTTGACTCCATGGCCTGGATGGGCAAGGAACCCACGTTCAAAAGAGAGTTTGAAGAGGTGCACGGGGATGGGAGCTATGCCATGCTGTTGGACGATATGGAGGCCACAACCAATTCCGACAGAATGGAACTGCGCGAACTCAGAAAAGACCTGAGCGGCACCAGCGCCTTGGTGAAGGCCACGGACCGCCAGTGAACCAATTACAGCCAACCGCTATGTGCAGCTTATTGCAAAGCCTGAAGGTTCCTTTTCAGGTTTTGCAATTATCATTTGCAGCAAGGCACCAAAGGCCAAAATGATTTTAAAAAAAAAGGAGGGGCAAGCCCCATTTACGGAAAATTGCACTGGGCTTTGAGCTTGCATTTCAATACAGCTTTTTTGGTCATCGGTTCATTGAGGGCGCCGTTGCACCATAAAAGACAGTGTTTCCTATAAAATGTATACCATAAAGAAAGCTGAACCCTACAAGGAGATATTGATACATGACACCTTATAGCGCAAAGCCCCAAGAAAAAGTGATCTGGGAAAAAACTGAGTGAACAAAAACAATGCCCTACAACCCTTTTTGGTATACACACAAATGGAATGAACGGTGACCATTGCACAAATTTTATCCCCTTGTGGGCCATTTAACAGTATGGGCCAGATGGCAAGGGAACCATATTGGCGCCTGCCTAGTGGCAATGCACTATTTTGTACCGTTTTGGGACCAAGAAACCTGACCCTTTTAAAATTAATCGCGAAAACCCGGTGTAAATGGAGCATTGCCTCTTTGTTTTATGGCAACAAAGCCGCATCTTATTGAGCGTTGTTCCCCATTATACTAATTTAAACAATAAGCGACCCATACATTATTTGCAATGCGGTGGGCCAAGCAGCTTGTACTAAGCTGTACGGTATAACGGATGGAACTAACAGACAACAAAAGGGCTAAAGTCCTAGACACCTACACTTCTTGGCTCGCAAGCTACTTCAGCGGTGATGTGGCCACCGATCATCACTGTTTTAATGATGCCCAGCACTTCAAAGGCGATTACGACAACAACGAATTTCTTGATAGAAAAGCAGTCACCAACCTTTTGGAAGCCACGGCAGGCCAGTTTGCGGGAAAGTACCAGCTGAAAAATGAAAAAAAAACCGTAGAAGCTTTCGGCAATCTTGTTCTTATCACCCATGTTTTTGATGCTTGGTTCTTACAGGGCAGCGCGTGGACCTATTTCCGTAGGTTTCGATTTAAATCCGTATTACAAGAAAAAAAAGCCGGTTGGTGTTTTATCCATCAACATTTTTCCACAACAGGTAATTCGAATACCGAAGAAACCATTGGTTTAGACAAGGTACACCTAGAAAACCAAAAACTACGCAAGGCCATAAAACGGACAACGTTTGAACTGGAAGCCAAGAATCGTGAACTGGAAGTTGAAGGAGCATTAGAGCGTATTCGTACAGAAGCAACGGCTATGAAGAAATCTTCCAACCTGTTCGATGTGGTAGTCCTAATGCGAAAAGAGTTCTTATCCCTAGGACATCAAGCAGATTATTTTTGGCACATGAGCTGGGAAAAAGAATCCTACAACATGTCCATGACCTCTCATGATGGGAGTCGTGTGGGCATGGTAATTACCGTTCCAAAGTTTGTTCATGATACGATTATCCCCTTGGCCAATTGGGAAAAAAGTAGGGCCCCTACATTTGTATTGGCTCTAAATGCCAAAGAAGCTTGGGACTATTTAGAGCAAATGAATACGTATGGGCACTATCAGCAAGCCGACCCACATGCGCCAACCCAAAAAGATATTGAGGAAATTGGTGGCCTTACTTTTATAATGGCTCGCACAAGTCATGGTGAAATTGGTTATAGTTTGCCTGGCGTGGTGTACCACCCGCCTACTGAAGACTTGCATATTTTAGAACGTTTTGCCAGCGTCTTTGACTTGGCGCACAGACGTTTTTTAGATTTACAAAAAGTAGAAAAACAGTCACGGGAAGTTGAAATAGAATTGGCCATTGAAAGAATTCGAAGCCGTACTATGGCCATGCAACATAGTGCAGAATTGCAAGAAACATCAGCACTACTGGACGCCCAAGTTAGGGCTTTGGGCATTGAAACCTGGGGATGTGCATTTAACATCTATGGTGAAAATGATTCTTCGGAATGGTTTAGCTCGCAAGCAGGTATTATACCACCTTATAAAACACCTAGGGAAAATATTTTCTTAACATATTATAACCTAGGACAAGAGGAGAATACTTTACATATTGAAGAGTTTAAAGGAAAAAAATGCATTGAACATTATGACTATTTATGTACACTCCCAGAGGCCGGCGAGGCGTTACGGGCCATTAAAAAGGCAGGCGGTTCCTTTCCGAAGTATCAAATAGACCATGTTGCCTATTTTAAACAAGGGTACTTGTTATTTATTACGTTGAACCCGGTTCCAGAGGCGCACGATATTTTTAAACGCTTTGCCAAAGTCTTCGAACAAACGTATACACGTTTTCTCGATTTACAAAAAGCCGAAGCACAAGCCAGGGAAGCGCAAATAGAAGCTGCCTTGGAAAAAGTGCGTTCACGGTCCTTGGCCATGCACAACCCCGAAGAACTGCAAGAAGTGGTTGCCGTGGTGGCCAAAACTTTAAAGGAACTGGGGGTAATTTTCAATGCAGGTGGTGTAATTCTGTGCACCTATTTTCCAGATAACAAAGATGTTGTGCATTGGATTTCGGTTGATGATTTTTCAACGTCGGGAAGGTATTGTGTACCTTATTTTGATACCCCCATTTTTAACGACGCCTGGGATTCCAAGATGAGGGGCGATGCTTATTTTTCAAAATCGTTTCCCGTAGCGGCCAAAAATGAATTTTTTGCACTTGCCTTTGCCCATAGTGATTATAGGCAGATGCCAGAAGATTATAAGCAGTTTGTACTACAAGCGGACAGTCATAACCTATCTGCCGCTTGGTCTAAAAATTCAGCCATTATTATTCCTTCGCTCAATGGCACCGTTCCTTCTGAAAGCGATGCCAAGATACTGATCCGTTTTGCTAAAGTTTTTGAACAAGCCTACATCCGTTTCTTAGACCTTAAAAAAGCAGAGGAACAGACCCTTTTGGCCGAGCAAAATCTAATTAAGCTAAAAACCCAAAAACAGCGGGCAGAGGAAGCACTGTCCGAACTGCAACAAACACAAAAACAGCTCATCCAATCGGAAAAAATGGCTTCTCTTGGAGAATTGACGGCAGGTATAGCCCACGAAATCCAAAACCCATTGAACTTTGTCAATAATTTCTCTGAAGTCAGTAAAGAGCTGTTAGAGGAAATGCTGGAAGAAATGGCCAATGGCGAGTTGGAAGAGGTAAAGGCCATAGCAACCGATATTTCCCAAAACCTGGAAAAAATAAACCACCACGGCAAGCGTGCAGATGGTATTGTAAAAGGAATGTTGCAACACAGCCGCACTAGCAGTGGCGCCAAAGAACCCACGGATATCAATGCCTTGGCGGATGAATACTTACGATTGGCCTATCACGGTCTGCGTGCCAAGGACAAATCCTTTAATGCAGTTCTGGTCACTGATTATGATGAGACCATTGGCAAGATAAACGTAATACCCCAGGATATGGGCAGGGTCATTCTAAACTTGATTTCCAATGCCTTTTATGCTAGTAACGAACGGAAGCAAGCATCTAAGGATAAGGCCTTTGAACCTACCGTATCCGTTAGCACTAAAAAACAAAAAGACAAAATAGAAATCTGCGTAAAAGATAACGGGAAGGGGATTCCTGCGGCCATCGTGGACAAAATTTTCCAACCCTTTTTTACCACCAAACCCACCGGGCAAGGTACCGGCTTAGGACTGAGTATGAGTTATGATATTGTGACCAAGGGCCATTGTGGGGAGCTAAAAGTAGAGACCAACCAAGCGGTAGGTACTGCATTTATCATTTACCTACCCATACAGAACAACGTTAACGCTGTCGCGATAAAGCCACCTCAGACATGAAATCATTACATCCATTGACCACCAAAGACCAAAAAATGGCCATGCATACGAATTCCCAAGTAAACTTAAACGTAATGGGGATGTTTATTTTCGTGCTTTCAATACTACATTTTAGTACGGCCGCCAACGCCCAAATCAACGCAAGTAAAGGCGTTCCCAGCTTTACGAACTATGTCATAGGTGATGACAACCCCGCGGGCCAGCAAGTTTGGAATGTTGGCCAGGACAGGGAGGGATTTATTTACGTAGGAACCACGAGCGGCTTACAGAAGTTTGACGGGGTTAACTGGGAAATTCTTACCAATCCGGAACAGGATTACAATACCAATGTTAGAGCAACCTACCTCGCTACCAATGGTACGTATTATTACGGATCGATCAACGATTTTGGAATCGTTACCAAGGATTCCTCAGGTACTTCTTTGCTTACATCTTTAATTGAATTTTTACCAGAAGAAATTCCATTTAATGATATCTGGTCCATTAGGGAAGTGAAGGGAAAAATCTACTTCCAATCCCGAGACGCGATTTTCATTTATTCCCCGGATGCGCAAGATAAACAGAAATCAATTCGTATCTGGAAACCGGACACCAAATTTATGTATTCCTTCTCCCTGAACGATACCTTTTATGCCCACCAAAGCGAACTTGGTTTATTTTGGGAGAAAAATGAACATTTGGAATTGATTCCCGGCAGTAAGTTTCTTGGAAACGATCGGGTACAAGTACTCCTGCCCTATAAAAATCCCGGGGAGTTTCTTGTAGGGGCCATTGCGGGCGGTCTTTTTCATTTTAACGGAACTGACTTTAAACCGTTCAGAACCGAAATTGACTCCCTAATGCAAACTAGAAGTCTATACAAAGCTCTGGCTTTACCCGACAATACGTATGCGATCAGTGTATTGGGAAGTGGCTTTTTTATCATTGATCAAAAGGGTAAGGCATTATCCCAATTTACTACCAAAAACTCCATTCCGGACCAAAGCGTTTATGCTTTTTATCTAGACCGTACGCAGAATCTTTGGGTAGGCACCAATGCCGGACTTTCTAAAATTGAGCTTTTTTCCCCGGTCACTAGATTTGATTCCGAGGAATATGAAGTTGGGAACGTACTTTCTCTAAATGCCTATGGAGATGATCTGTATATTGGCACTTCTACCTCCATACTTTACATAGACCATGCGGATGGCATCATCAAAAAGGTCCAGGACCTTCCCAACACCCAAGTTTTTGATTTGGAAGCGGATGTTGATCAGCTCATATCCTCTGGGCCCGGACTTTATAAAATTCAAGGAAATAAAGCCAGTGTCATTCAAGGTACGGAATCGTTTCAAACAGTTGCCCTTCTCATCTCTAAAAAGTATCCAGGCTATGTTTTTTTAGGTGGAGCCTCTGGCCTACATGTGTTAAAACGTTCCCCCAACCAGTTTGGTTCGTATGCATACCAATCTATCGGACCTATTTCGGGGGTAACCCGTAGTGTCTATTCGGTGGTTGAAAACAGTTCAGGTGAAATCTGGGCAGGCACGCAGTCGGGTGTTTTGTATAGGGTTCAAATCCCAAAAACGGCTTCCGGCAATCTAGATATTTCCAATGCCATAGTTAAAGGATACACCGATGCAGATGGTATTGAAGGGCTATCTGGAACTGCGAGAATAATTAGAGGACAAGTATATACTTCTGGCATTGAAGGCTTTTTTTACTTTGATAACGCATTAGAATCCTTTGAAAAGGATACCATCTTCAGCTTTTCGGACGAAATTGCCGATATCAATTTAGACCTCAATGGGCTTATTGGTAATCAATTTGGAGATGTTACGCTCCTTTTTAAAGGGGAAAAACGATTGGCCAAACTACAACCGGACGGCAGCTATATCATATCGGAATATCCCTTTAATTTAATTACTGCCAACTTTACGGGTGCAGGCTATACGGAACCCAGTGGTGTTTTTTGGTTTGGTACCGATGAGGGGTTGCTGCGATTGGACCCGAACATGGAATACAAGACCGATCATGTTAACACCCTATATTTCCGCGTCGTGAAATCGGCTGACAGCCTACTGACCTTGCCGCAATACCATGGAGATGCTACTCCAGAGCTTTTGTACAGCAATAATAACATAAGCTTCAATTACGTATCGCCATTTTTCGTCAAGGAAAATAGGATACAGTACCAGACCTTTTTAGAAGGGCTTGATGAAGATTGGGGCGAGTGGGGCAGCAAAACCTCCCGCGAATTCACCAGTCTTCCCTTTGGTACCTATACCTTCCGGGTCAAGGCCAAAAACACCTTCGGCATCCTCTCTGAAGAAATCGCTTACGCTTTTGAGGTACTACCACCATGGTATGCCACGTGGTGGGCCTATCTTTTATATTTGTTAGGTTTAGGCTTCATAGTTTATGGCTTGGTTAAGATGCAGACAAAAAGTGTACTTGCCAAGGAAAAAGCCAGGAACCAAGAGAAGGAATTGGCACAGGCCAAAGAAATTGAAAAGGCCTATGAAAATCTTAAAGCCACTCAATCCCAGCTCATACAATCCGAGAAAATGGCATCCCTAGGGGAATTGACCGCTGGCATTGCCCACGAAATCCAAAACCCGTTGAACTTTGTCAACAACTTTAGTGAGGTGAGCAACGAACTTGTTGATGAAATGAACGAAGAATTGGAAAAGGGCGATATTGAAGAGGCCAAAGCCATAGCCAAGGACATTAAACAAAACCTAGAAAAAATAAACCACCACGGTAAACGTGCCGACAATATCGTAAAGGGAATGTTACAGCATTCCAGAAGTAGTTCTGGCGTAAAGGAACCTACCGATATCAATGCCTTGGCAGATGAATACCTGCGTTTGGCCTATCACGGCCTGCGTGCCAAGGACAAATCCTTTAATGCGGAACTGGTAACGGATTTTGATGCATCCATCGGCCGGGTAAAAGTGATTCCCCAAGATCTGGGCAGGGTAATTTTAAACCTGATCACCAATGCTTTTTATGCCAGTAAAGAACGAAAGCAAGCCGCTATGGATAAGGCGTTTAAGCCAAAAGTTACCGTCAGTACCAAAAAAACAAAAACCGGTATTCAAATTTCCATAGCAGACAACGGAAAGGGCATTCCCAAGCAAATTTTGGATAAAATATTCCAACCCTTTTTTACCACCAAACCCACAGGGCAAGGTACCGGCTTGGGACTGAGTATGAGCTATGACATTATCACTAAGGGGCACAAAGGGAAATTGTCCGTGGATACCAAAGAAAATGAAGGCACCACCTTTATTATTCTATTACCAAATGACACCAACACCAACTGAGTAAAAATGAAGACATCAAGATCAACGACCTATCGTATTCTCGGGTCCTGTATAAGCGGCCTACTACTTTTTGCTTGCCATACAACAAGTACATCCGAGACAGAGACCACGGTGGGCGACTATAAGGTGCCCGAGACCATACCCCTGGTATTTACGGAACCAGAGCCCTTTGAGTGGGAAACCATTACCTCGGATAGCTTGACAACACCGGTAACCCATGCGCTAGATGTGGATGCCCTGCCTAGCAAACGCTTTGAGCTGAACACCTTTAAACCGCTTAAGGCTCCCATGAAGGAGTACGATCTGGAGTGGGACAGTTATCCTTCCGAGGCTTTAAAATTTGATTCGGTTCCCTTTACGATTACTAAAAGCACGATTAAGAAGCCAACCATTACCAAAATGAAGCCACCGGGAATCATGGACGGTACCGATGTAAACCTCTTGCAACTCTCCACAAATGAGGGCTTGCCAACGAATGACGTTACCTCTTTTTTAGAAACGGAAGATGGTGGTGTTTATATCGGGGCTGCCAACAGTACCACACCCCTAACCTATTATGATGGTGAGAACGCCTTTGTTTACGACTATCCTGGCGTCTATAAAATGACCTTTGACAAACAAGGCAAGCTTTGGTTGGTAAGTCCGGCAACCCGTGTTTTAACCGTATTGGATTTTAAAAACGATATAGCATATACGATTACCAAAACCGACAGTTTTATACCCTTCGACATTCTTTGCGACCATACGGGCATACTCTATATGGCTTCCCTTAACGAAGGGTTCTACGCTATGGACCCGGAAATGAAAAGTCTCCAAAGAATAGCAAATGAAGGTAGTAATAAACCTTGGCGGCTCTTGGAGGATAACAATGACAACCTATGGTTGGGTTTTGTAGATGGTATCAAGGTACTGGACAAAGAAAGAAGGGAACTCAAAACACTTTCACGGATAGCAGGTATTGAAATGAATTCCGTTGTTACCGATATTACGGAAGTTGAATCGGGTGCTATCTGGTTGAGTTTACCCGATCCTTCTCAAAAGAACAATATAACTTCATCTTCCCTGTTGAGACTCTCCTTAAAAGAGGCTACCGTAAAAGTATTAAATGCCGAAAACGGCTATACTAGTTTGGGTACAGAAATAGTAGAAGACAACCAAGGCAAGCTATGGATTTTTGGAGCTAAAGAAGCCTTTATTTTGAGTGAAAACCGGATCAGGCACAAAACAATCCCCTTGAATAGCACATTACAAGCTTCCCTTAAAATACCCAGACCCTTAAAACGAAAAGATGGATCGCTATGGATCGCCACTATAGACAAAGGCGTTGTGATCGCAAATGATTTTACCCTAAAAACGGAATATTTTGATACTTCCCGAGGCTTGATCAATGACCAGGTCTGGGAAACAGAAGAGGACTCCAAAGGAAATCTTTGGCTGGGTACCATAGGTGGTATCAATATTGTAAACCCTAAGAACAACACCATAAAGGCTTTAGACCACAAACTGCTGCACAGTACCTTTGAGAATACCGTTCTCCAGATAGAAGAAATTAAAGAGGATGTCTTCTTTATTGACGCGGTTCGGGGCTTTTCCATACTCGATCGGCAAAATAATACTTTAACAAAATATGCCAGCAATAAGGCTACTGGTATAAGAGTATGGGATGTAGAATTTATGAACGACCATACTTTTATACTAAGTTCGGATAAAGGTGTTTTCATATATGATATCGAAAATAACGACCTAAAGAAAATTACGACAAAAACCGATCCGGAAATCCTGAAGAGCGGAAATCAGTCGATCATGTACTATGACCAAAAGGAAATCCTATGGTTACCAACAATAAATGGTTTGGCTAAAATTAATTTGAAGACCAATACCCTTAGTTATTTAAGGGAGGAACAAGGTCTCTGCGATAACGGTACAAACGTAATCGCATTTTCCGAAGAGGGCGAGTTATGGTTAGCTACCCTGAACGGGATTGCAATTCTAAATCTGGAGGAGAACACACTTACCAACATAAAGGAAGAAAATGGTTTGATACCTGCGGAAACCTATGACCTTATAGAGTTAGACACTTTAATGTATGCGGCCAGTGTTGACGGTTTGATACCCATAGAACGAAAAACGGCCAAAACCTCGAAGAAGGGATACCTGAATTTTAACGGAGGTTTAGGGTTTAAGTCTACGGACTATCTCGAAGGTTCCGCCAGATTTCTTAAGAACGGGCAATTTTGGGCTGGTGTTGGAAGCCCTTCCAATGAATTCAGATTAATGGTACTAGATGCTGCTCCAAAACCAGATAGCCTAACAAGTTCTGTTTTTATTACCAATATGTTTGTCATGGATGAAGATCCTGGTTTTAGCTCAATTAGCAGTTCGGATTCTTTAAAAGCCAATGTTGCGTCCTATGCCAAAACAAAAAATATACAATGGGACTCCATAACCCAAACCTACGGTCTTGCGGAGGGGCTTGTACTCCCGTTTGACCAGAACAGTTTAAGTTTTAGCTATGCCAGTGGAGACCTATTCAATAGAAATCAATTGAGCTATCGCTTTATTCTTGATGGGGAAGATGAAGATTGGACCTTTGCCGGCAGCAATACCAAAACCAAAAATTACTACAACCTAAAACCGGGTGAATACACCTTTAAGGTAGCTGCAAGAGGGTTTAACAAGGAGTGGTCTATTCCAGCGAGTTTCGACTTTACAATAAATCCGCCATGGTGGCAAACCTGGTGGGCCTACCTCCTATTCGCCTTTATTTTTGGTGGTGCCGTTTGGTCCTTTGTAGCCTACCGATCGCGTTGGCTTCAAAAGGAAAACCGCTTGCTGGAAGAGCGGGTAACCCACAGAACGTCCCAGTTAAAAAGTAAAATAGATGAGTTAAAGGCCACCCAGTCCCAATTGATTCAATCCGAAAAAATGGCATCACTCGGAGAACTCACCGCTGGCATTGCCCACGAGATTCAAAACCCGTTGAACTTTGTCAATAATTTTTCTGAGGTAAACACCGAGCTAATCGATGAGATGGAGGAAGAAATAAAAAAGGGCGACTTTAAGGAAGTCTTGGCCATCTCTAAGGATATCAAGGAAAATCAGAAAAAAATAAACCACCATGGCAGGCGTGCGGATGCCATTGTAAAAGGAATGTTACAGCACAGCAGAACCAGCAGTAGCGAAAAAGAACCGAGCAACATTAACGCCATTGCAGATGAGTATTTACGCCTATCCTATCACGGTCTACGTGCAAAGGACAAATCGTTCAACGCTACCTTAAAAACAGACTTTGACAAAACCATTGGTAAAATCAATATAGTTCCGCAGGACATAGGTAGGGTAATCCTAAACCTGATCACCAATGCTTTTCATGCCTGTATGGAACGTGATAAAGAGGAGAAGGGCAAAGGAAATACGGAGTACAAACCCACGGTGAGGGTAAGTACCAAAAGAATAGGAAATACGGTCGAAGTGGCAATCCAAGATAACGGAAATGGGGTACCGGACCGGGTGAGGGATAAAATATTCCAACCTTTCTTTACCACTAAACCATCGGGCGAAGGTACTGGACTGGGGCTATCCCTGAGCTATGATATCATAAAGGCCCACGGGGGCGGGTTGCGCTTGGATACCAAGCAAGGCGAGGGCACTACGTTTACCATTTCCTTACCGGAAGTGTATTGAGTTTGATGTTAGATGTTAGATGTTAGAAAAAATGCTGTTGCGACGTGGCAATCTGTTGAAATTGCTAGGAAAGATTAACAGATTGCTTCGTGCCTCGCAATGACAGGGGTAGAGTGGGTAGTCCAAAGAAAAAAGTGATATAAAAATAGAAAAATACCAACAGATGAAAATACTAGTAGTAGATGACGAGCAAGATGTAAAGGTGTTATTTCAGCAACGCTTTAGAAGGGAAATCAGAAAAAAGGAACTGGATTTTGTCTTTGCCTTTTCCGGCGAGGAAGCCTTACAGAAAATGGCAAATATGGAACAAGAGGCCGTGCTTATCCTCTCGGATATCAACATGCCCGGTATGAGCGGACTGGAACTTTTAAAGAACATTAAAGAGAACTATGTGGCACCTCCACCCGTTGTGATGATGGTTACCGCTTATGGGGACGAAGAAAACAGGAATACCTCCAAGCAATTGGGCGCCGATGATTTTTTGACGAAACCCTTGGATTTTAACGAACTTAAGAACAAACTTAAAGACTTAACCTAATGGCAAAAATAATGGTAGTGGATGATGAGACGGATTTGGAAATGCTCATCAAACAAAAATTCAGAAAACAGATTCGGCAAAACGAATATGAGTTCTTGTTCGCCATTAACGGGCAAGATGCCCTGGACAAGCTAGATGCCAACCCTGAAGTAGATATCGTACTTAGCGACATCAACATGCCGGAGATGGACGGACTTACCCTGCTCTCCAGGCTTCATGAGTCCAAACCCCTGATTAAATCGGTCATTGTTTCCGCTTACGGTGATATGGACAATATTCGCGTAGCCATGAACCGTGGTGCCTTCGATTTTATAACCAAACCGATAAATTTTGAGGACCTGACCATTACCATGGAGAAAACCTTGAAATATGCCTCCGAGATCAGAAGAACGCTCAAAGCTATTAAAGAGAACAATATCCTAAAAATGTACGTGGATGAGAACGTTCTCAATTTTATGGGCGGGCAGGAATACGAATCCAAGATCATGGCCAATGAAATCATAGAAGGTACGGTCATGTTCGTAGATGTCTGTGGCTTTACCAGAATAAGCGAAACCACGGCACCGGATATGGTTGTGGGCATGCTAAATACTTATTTCGATGCCATGGTAAAAGAAATTATGGAGCAGGATGGTATCATAGATAAATTCATCGGTGATGCCGTTATGGCCGTTTTTAGGGGAGAATACCACCTAGATCGTGCCATAGATGCCGCTTTGGCCATCCGTTATCAAGTGAACCACTTTCCAGAAGTAAGGGGTGAAGAAGGTTTTAAACCAAAAGTATCCATAGGTATAAAAAGTGGAGAAATGATTTCGGGTAACATTGGCTCGGCCACCTTGCGAAGACTGGACTATACCGTTATTGGCGATACCGTAAATACAGCCGCTAGATTACAGGATGTTGCCAAAGAAAACCAGATCATAATCTGTGAAGGATGTTATGAAAAAGTAAAAGAAGCTTTCAAATGCAAGGGCTTGGGCAGTGTAGCAATGAAAAATAAAGAACATGAGGTTACCATTTATAATGTAGTTGAATAAGATCATTGTAGCTAAGATGTCCTAGGTACATCAAATGCCTTGAGACAAGCCCAATAGCCTTAACAGCTCCATTATCTAATAAAACCCCACGTACAATAGGAATCACAATATCCACACATTATGGAAAAACCAGAAAATGAAACCATTGTAAGCTTACAGGAAAAGCTTATTGCACAATTGGAATCCAAAGGGCATGCAGAAGAACTGGTGGACCATTATTGGGGCAGCATCAACTATGTATTGGGTCTTATACGGGCTTCCGAGGTAAAAGCCGGACTTATCCTTTCCTTTTTTGGTATTCTATTAAATTTCATTTTGCCTCAAATTGAATCCTTGCTCCTGATCGGATCAGGCCATTTATTGCTCTACGTCCTTTTGGGCATTTGGTTTATATGCATCGTTACCTCCATCTATTTTAGTGTTCGCTGTTTTATGCCGCGTATAGAAGGAAAGTACGATAAGAATATTTTCTTTTTCGGTGACGTGATTTCAAAATTCGGCAACATCAAAGAGTTTTCCAAAACCTTTTATAACATCAGTCTGAAAGAGGAAGAATTGTTTGATCAATTGGGACAGCAGATATTTATCATCTCTAAAATTGCCGCCAAGAAATTCAAATATGTGAACCTATCCTTACGCTTTTTGGCCTTGGGACTTTTAACGCTGTTAATAATTGTCATCTATTATACGGCGCTGGTAGTTATTTAAATCGATCTTAAAAAAACACCTATGGCAACTAAAAAAACTACTTGGAAGAAAAAAGAACTGCACACCTATATCTTGCTGCTCTGCGCAAATGCAGATGATGTGGAAGGCGAAGAGGAACTCAACCTAATAAAAAGCAAGGCAGATGCCATTACCTTTAGCAAAATCTATGCTGAGTTTAGTGCAGATAGCGAGGAGGAACGCTTGGAAAAAATCAATAGGACCGTACAGCGGTTCAACTACAGTCATATGGAACTTATTGATCTCCGAAAGGAGATGGATACCATTTACTTTGCCGATGACAATTATGTTATGCTAGAACGGAATTTGGACCGTATTTTGGACAATATCATTTATTGATTGTAGCGGAGTGGAGTTTAGATAGAGGGTTCATTAGTTTTAATTGACCTCTACATGCCGCGCTGACCAAACCATCAAATCTTTTGAAATTCTTGCTAGGCACTCCCATTTTCGGCCGATGTTCCTTTCCCTATGCGTGTTAGGAGGAGACCCATGATGGTAACAGTTTGGGCAAACAAAGCCAGCAGCTGTTCAAAAAAATAAGTGGGCGGCCCACAGCCCTTGGGACTTGGACAATAGTGAAACCTCTTTTAAACGGTCCCTGTGCAGATCAACTAAATCTACGTTGTTTTTAACCAGAGCCTTTCCATTTACAATGTTTAAAATCGACACCCTTAAAACATTCTTGGAAAAACCCACCAAAGCCGTATCTTTTGGTCGTTAAAATAAAACTTTAAAAACCCAAGATGAGAATCTTTATCAAAAAGTTCCAGGTACCCTTGCTAACCGTAGCTTGTTTGTGTTTCATAGGGTTTAAGGCCAGCGCCCAAATTGGCCTGGGTAACCCCACGGAAACAAAACTGATGCACCAACCGGCCTTAAGCGATACGCAGGTGGCCTTTGTCTATGCGAACGACCTTTGGGTGGCCGATCGCAACGGCAACAACCCCAAGCGGCTCACCGTGGATGCCGGCGTGGAATCCAACCCCATCTTTTCCCCGGACGGATCCATGATCGCCTTCAATGCAGCGTACGATGGCAATGTGGATGTCTTCATTGTACCGGCCAGGGGCGGTATTCCAAAACGGCTAACCTGGCACCCCTATGACGATCTGGTGCGCGATTTTTCCCCAGATGGGGGCAGCGTGTTGTTCGCTTCCCGGCGCAATTCCCATACCAATCGTTATTTTCAGTTGTTCACTGTTCCCGTGTCCGGTGGCACTGTGCAACAGCTCAATGTACCCAATGCCTTTTGGGCCAGTTATTCCGAAGACGGCAACCACATTGCCTACACCCCAATTTTTGATGCCTTCACCCAATGGAAACACTACCGTGGCGGGAGGGCGTCCCGCATCTGGATCTATGATGTGAACACCCACAAGGTTACCGAGATCCCAAAGCCCGCAGGTGGCAGCAACGACACCCAGCCCCAATGGCAGGGAAAGCGCGTGGTCTTCAGAAGCGACCGGGATGGTGAGTTCAACCTGTTCAGCTACGACACGGAATCCAAAGAGATCACCAAGCACACCGATCATGACGACTTTCCAGTCATCAACCCCAAGGTGCGCAACAACCAGGTCATCTATGAGCGGGCGGGCAGCTTGCACGTCCATGACCTTGGCACGGGCACCGATGGAAGACTGAGGCTTCTGATCCATACGGATCTACTGGAATTGCGGGAGCGCTACGTGTCTGGCGGGGAGCACGTGCGCTCCGCCCGCATTTCGCCGTCCGGAAAACGGGTGGTGGTCGATTTTAGGGGCGAGGTGGTCACCCTGCCCGCCGAAAAGGGCGACCCCGAGAACTTGACCCAAAGTCCGGGCGTGCACGAGAAATTTCCCGCGTGGTCCCCGGACGGTAGGGCCATTGCCTTTTTCTCCGATGCTTCCGGTGAATACGCCCTGCACATAAGGAGCACGGAAGATGATGACCTCAAGGCGATACCACTTTCTGGCACGGGTTTTTACGGTCACCTTCATTGGTCTCCAGATAGCGAAAAAGTGGCCTACGTGGACAATGGCCGAAACCTTTACGTAACGGACATTGCATCGGGCAACACCACAAAGATCAATCAGGACGATCGCTTTGTTCCCGGTGATATGCGCGACCTGTTCAGCGACTGGAGCCACGACTCCAACTGGATCGCCTACACCAAGGTCACGGACACCAATTTTGAGAAGGCATTTTTGTACTCCCTGACCGAGAATGCCTCCTACCCGCTCACGGACGGGCTCGCCCATGTTACCGAACCGGTTTTTGACCCCAGTGGCAAATACCTTTACTTGCTCGCTTCCACGGATGCCGGCCCCTTGGTGAACTGGTTCGATCAATCCAACCTGGACAAGGAGCTCAGTTATTCCATTTACGCCATCACCCTTCAGAAAAACGTGGTTTCGCCCCTAAAAAAAGAAAATGACAGGGAAACGGGGCCCTTGGAAGACGATGGCCCCACGGGCGCGGCCCACCCAAAAGGCTACTCCGCACAGCGCAAGGGCACACTGGGCATCGATTGGCGCGGCATACAGAACAGAATGGTGGCCCTGCCGGTGCTGCCCGGCCTTTACAGCGAACTGGCCTCCGTAAAAGAAGGGGAACTGTACTACCTGTCCACCTCCCACCACGGTCCGGAATCCCACCTGAACCTGTTCACCTTTGAAGACAGAACGGCCGAAGAACTGATGCCCGTGGAGGCCTACGAACTGGCTTCCGGCGGTGAAAAAATGCTCTACAACAGCGGGGGCGATTGGTTCATTTCCGATCTTGGAAAAGAATCCGAAGAGGCGCCCCTGGACCTGGGGGCCATCTCCGTAAAAACAAACCCCAGGGAAGAGTGGCAGAACATCTTCCACGAAGCTTGGCGCGTAAACCGGGATTATTTCTATGACCCGGGAATGCACGGCGTGGATTGGGAAGCGATGAAAACCAAGTACGCCCCCCTCATTGCCCATGCCCCCACCAAGGACGATCTGTACCGCGTCATGCAATGGATGTTCAGCGAACTGGCCGTGGGCCATCACCGCTTTGGAAGCACGGGAGACCGTTTGCACAGCCCCGAAGACATTCCCGGGGGACTGCTGGGTGCCGATTATGAGACGGACAAGGACCGATATAAAATAAGCAAAATCTACGGCGGGCTCAACTGGACCCCGGACCTGAGGTCTCCCCTTACGGAACCTGGCGTGGACGTAGTGGAAAACGACTTTATCATTGCCGTGAACGGCAAACCCGTGTTTGCCAAGGACAACCTGTACCAATTCTTTGAAAACACGGCGAACACCTTGGTGGCCCTGACCGTGAGCGCCAATGCCGATGGCAGCAATGCGCGCACCTATGAAGTGACCCCTTTGGAGACCGAGTGGGCCCTGAGGAACCGCGATTGGGTAGAGGGCAACATGAAAAAAGTGCACGAGGCCACCAATGGCCAAGTGGCCTATGTCTATGTGCCCAACACCACGGTGGACGGGTTTGAGTATTTTAAGCGCTATTTTTATCCGCAGGCCAACAAAAAGGCCATCATCGTGGACGAGCGCTATAACGGCGGGGGCTCCTTGGCAGATTATTACATAGATATTTTAAAGCGTCCGGAACAGGCGTACTGGAACTTTAGGTACGGCAAGGATTTAAAATCGCCCAGCGCCTCCATACAGGGGCCACGGGTCATGATCATAGACGAAACGGCCGGTTCCGGTGGCGACTACCTGCCCTGGATGTTTCGCAAGTTCAAGATGGGCACCCTAGTGGGCAAAACCACCTGGGGCGGCCTGGTGGGCGTTCTGGGTTATCCGGAGTTCATTGACGGCGGCGTGGTCACCGCGCCCAACGTGGCCTTTTACACCGAAGATGGCTTTAGGGTGGAAAATGAGGGGGTGGCCCCCGATGTGGAGGTGGAACAATGGCCAGAGCTGGTGGTGTCCGGTCGCGATCCGCAACTGGAAAAGGCCATTGAGATCGTACAGCGGCAGCTCAGGGACCATCCGCCCAAAGAAATGAAACGTCCCGCCTACCCCGTTCGGGTACAGAAAAAAGACCAAGATTGACCCTTACCCAATAACGAGCCAAATGGAATTCAGAGACAAAAAAGTGCTCATCACCGGAGCTTCCCGGGGCATTGGCAAGGCCACGGCCCTGGCCTTTGCTAAGCAAGGGGCCCAAGTGGGCCTCAATTACAAGAGCGACACCAAGGCGGCCGAAGCGGTACTGCGACAAATGGAGGGCCAAGGACACCGGCTGTTTTGCAGGGACATTGGCCTAAAGGAACAGTGCCAGGCACTTATGGCGGAATTTCTTGCCCATTACGGCCGGTTGGACATCTTGGTGAACAATGCCGGTATTTCCATTGCCCATGATGTGGAGCAAGTGGATTTTAAAGACTGGCAAGCGGCCTGGGAGGCCACTATGGCCACCAACCTCTTTGCCGCGGCAAACCTCTCGTATCTGGCCGCAAGGGCCATGATGGCGTCCGGCGGCGGCCGTATGGTGAATGTCTCCTCCAGGGGTGCCTTTAGGGGCGAACCGGACCATCCTGCCTATGGGGCCAGCAAGGCCGCCCTGAACGCCCTGGGACAATCGCTGGCCAAGAAATTGGCGCCCCACAAGATCTATGTGGGCACCGTGGCCCCGGGCTTTACGGATACGGAGATGGCCAGGGCCGTACTGGACCGCAAAGAGCGCCAGGAGGTTATCCGGGAAACGCCGTTTGGGCGCATGGCGGCACCCGAAGAAGTGGCCCACGCCATTTTGTTCCTGGCTTCGGACAAGGCGGCCTACAGTTCCGGAACCATCATAGATGTGAACGGGGCCAGTTATTTGCGCAGCTAGGCAGTGCATCGATGGCTGCCATTCAAGACTTTTTCCAAAACAATGGATGCACCGGTTGCGCCCCCATCCCTATCGCACACCCCTTGTATCCCTAAAGGAAAAGCGCGGAAACGACCGTTATGTGGGCCTTACCTCAATATTTATAACAAAAAATTGGCAAAAGCCAAATGGCAACATCGGGGTTCGGGGCGTATCTTTATGGGTAAAAAAGGTATGCTATGCCAAAAGAATCCCAGCTAACACGTAAGTTTGGCCTTTGTGTAAAGAAAGCGCTTTCCCCCTTGGGACGCGGTGTGGCCCCGCTTTGCATCGGTGCATTTCCCGTGTTTTTCCGATTTCAGATCAACACCCAGCAAAGGCTGCTCGATGAATTGAGGTGCCACGAATTCAACGACCCCTTCATCCGCTAAAATCCTTCCCTCCCCTTTTGGCCCGTTTCATTTTCCGATCTATGGAAAAGACAACACAAAAACAGTATCATTTTGCCGTTTTTAGCAGGCATTGAACCCTTGTGGGGCAAGCAGGAGGGAAAAGTGGCTTGATTTCCTCGCCACTACAAGAACACAACAAAACCTGGGCGTACCAAAGACATACCCAAGGCATGCCCGGCAAACCATTCACACTAAAAAATTCCATACCATGAAAAAGATATTGGCATTTGTTTTTTCTGCCGCCCTTTTGGGCAGCTGCGCAGTGATCCGTCCGGGAGAAGCCGGCGTAAAGCAGACCCTGGGAAAATTCTCGGACAAGGTCATCACCCAAGGTACGGTGGTGTACAACCCCTTGGTGAGCAAAGTGATCAAGGAATCCACCCAGACCAACAACATAAAACTGGTCCTCAGCTTGCCCAGCAAGGAGGGCCTGAGCGTGGATTCGGAGATTTCAATTTTGTACCGCTTGGACCGAAACAAGCTCCCCTCCGTACTGGAGAATTTGGGCCAGGAATATGAATCGGTCATCACCAGTGTGTTCCGTTCCGCCTCCTCGGACGTCTGTGCCAAGTTTTTTGCCAAGGACATGCACTCTGGTATGCGGGCGGTCATTGAGGATGAGATAAAAGTGAAAATGGACGATCTGCTTTCCAAGCAGGCCGATGGGATCGAGCTCATTGCCGTACTGATGAAGCGCATACGCCTCCCGAGCGGCCTGGCCAATTCCATAGAGCAGAAATTACAGGCAGAGCAGGATGCCATGCGCCTGGTTTTTGTCCTTGAGCAGGCCAAACTGGAAGCCGAGAGAAAAATCATTGAGGCCGAGGCCGAACGTGATGCGCAATTGATTCTTGCCGATGGCCTTACCGATGAAATCATCCAGATAAAGAGCATCGAAGCCTTTCGCGAGCTTTCTAAATCGCCCAACAACAAAGTCATCATCACGGACGGCAAGACCCCATTGCTCATTCAACCCAAAGAGTAACCCTGTAGAGGGCCTTGCGCCGTGCTCCCCAAAAGGAGCATGGCCTGGCCCCCTCCCCATTGCTTTTGGCGAAACACTCCGCAAATGGTTTGCGGAGTGTTTTTTTTGTGCGGGCGGCCCTTCACGGCCCTGGACCGGCCCTGCACTCCCCCTAAAAAGCCGGTTCCTTGCCCAGCACGCGCATCATTTTGTTACATTTGGGGGCATGAAGACCGCCACCGTTTTTGAGATAAAAAAAGAACTGCAGCACCGAGATGCCAATACCCTGATGCAACTGTGCCTGCGGCTTTCCAAGTTTAAAAAAGAGAACAAGGAACTGCTCACCTACCTGCTGTTCCAGGCAGATGATGAAGAGGGCTATGTTACCGCGGTGAAGGACGATATCTCGGAAGCCTTTGCCACGATGAACACGGACAGCTACTTCTACATGAAGAAAAGTGTGCGCAAAATACTCCGGAACGCCAAAAAGCACATTCGCTATTCCAGTAAGAAGGAGACCGAGGTGGAGCTCCTGCTCCACTTTTGCCAAGAGCTGAGGGCACTGCGGCCCAGCATTGCCCGCAACACCACCCTACAGAACCTGTACCAAAGGCAGTTGGACTTCATAGAAAAGAAAATGGGGCTGTTGCACGAAGACCTTCAGTACGATTATGGGTTGAAGCTGGAGGCCCTGCGTTGAGGCCCGGTTTGTACAACAACGCCCCAAAAAAACAAAGCACAAGCTCCTTGTCCCATGGTCATTCCGGGAAGTACACAAAAGGTCAGGAAGCATACTACCTCGGTGCAGGCCCACGATGCATTAATAAGAAGCTGAATTTTAATTTCGAGGCGAGCCTTGGAGCATCAAACCCTTTGGCGGTGCCAATGAAAAGGCGCTAATGGCCCAGGCTACGGTAAGTTTTGAGGATACGTTCAATTTTGGCCTCCGTTTCCGCATCCACAACTTGTCTTTCCGGGTGGTCCTCCAACCACTTCAAGGTGCGCCGTATGCCGGTGGAAAAAGGGATGGTGGCCTGGAAACCGGGCACGAAGGTCTTGATCTTGGTATTGTCAAAGAGGACACTTTCCGCCTTGTCCGCCAGTAGGGTGCCGGTAAAGGAAGGTTCCAGGGCACAGATAAAATCGGACGCTATGTGCACCATATGGGGCCTTTTTCCCAGGGCCTCGCCCAAAATGGTATAGAGCATGTTCCAGGAGAGCACCTCATCCGAAGTGATGTGAAAAGGGTGGCCAATGGCCGTTTCCAGTCCCAAGAGCCCCACCAGCCCCTTGGCAAAATCCTCGGAATGGGTCACCGTCCAGAGCGAGGTGCCATCGCCGTGCACAATAATGGGCTTATCGTTCTTTATACGATGTACCACATTGTACTTGTCAAAACCCCCAATGGCCACCGGGATCACCGTTTCGTAGGTCAGGGAAGGCCGCACAATGGTCATGGGGAAGGCCGTTTCCGCGTAGGCCCGCTGCAAACGCTGCTCGCACAATATTTTGTTGTGCGAATAGTCCCATAAGGTATTGTGCACCGGGGTAGATTCCGTGATCACTGGATGGCGCAAGGGCGTTTGGTAGCAAGAGGCCGAACTGATGAAGAGGTACTGCTTGGTCTTTCCCCCAAAAAGGGCAATATCGCGCTCAATGTCCTTCGGTTCAAAAGCGATCCAATTTACCACGGCGTCCCAATGGTGCCGTTTGAGCTCGGCAAGGGTATGGGCTTGGGTAATGTCTCCCACAATGGATTTGGCCCCGGGAACCTTTGCAGGGCTCTTTCCCCGGTTCAACAGGTACAGCTCCATTCCCCGCTTCACCGCCAAACGGCTGGAGGCCGCACTTATGTTTCCCGTGCCCCCTATAAACAATACCTTCATGCCTTTCTTGTCTTTCGGTCAAATTAACAAATCGTCCTTCCGTGATTCTAAAGTTAATCACTATCTTTCCTTTTTGCCAAATTAACCCATAAAATACAGGACAATGCGAAGATTTGTGATTTTGTTGTTGCTTTTTTCCGGCACCATGGCCCTGGGCCAGCACAAAAAAAATCTGGAACCAACGGACATTTTTGCCATGGAATACATCTCCGATCCCCAAATATCGCCAGATGGGAGCCAAGTGGTGTATGTGCGCAACTTCAAGGACATCATGACGGACAAGAACCACTCCAACCTGTGGTTGGCCGCCACCGACGGTTCCCTAAACAGGCCCTTGACCACCGGCAACCACAACGACGCCCAACCGCGCTGGTCCCACGGCGGCGATCGCATCGTGTTCACCTCCAACCGGGAAGACGGGCGCAGCAAGCTCTATGTGATGTGGATGGACACCAAGGAAACGGCCCCGCTGACCAATACCCCAAAAACCCCGTCCGGTGTAAGCTGGTCCGCGGACGACCGCTATTTGGCCTTTACCATGTTCGTTACAAAAAAGGAGCACTCCATCATTCAAATGCCGGCAGCGCCCGAAGGTGCAACGTGGAACGCCCCTCCGGTGTACATAGACCGACTCAACTACAGGGGAGATGGCCGGGGCTATCTGAAAAATGGGAACACCCAAATCTTTACGCTCCCCTTGGATGGCGGTACGCCAAAGCAGTGGACGGACGCCCCTTATGACCACGGGGCCCCGGTCTGGTCCAAAGACGGGAAAACGCTGTATTTCTCGGCCAATGACCACCCAGAGGAAGCCTTTGAGCCCAATGACAGCGAGATTTATGCCCTGAACCTGAACAACGGAGCGGTCCGTGCCATTACCGATCGCTACGGGCCGGACCGTGCCCCCGCCCTATCACCAGACGGCAGTAAACTGGCCTATTTGGGACTGGACGATCGCTTTTTGGGCTACCAGCCCAACGAACTGTACGTGCGCGACCTTAAGGGCGGGGAACCCCAATTGATCACCGGGGACTTTGACCGCAACATAAGCAACATCCAGTGGGCCAGGGACGGAAAGGGGCTTTACTTTCAATACGATGACAAGGGCGAAACCAAAATTGCCCTGATGAGCCTTGGTGGAAAGGTGACCGATATGGTGGGCCAAGTGGGCGGTCTCTCCTTGGGCAGACCTTACAACGCAGGGGATTTTAGCCTGGCCAACAACGGCAACCTGGCCTATACCCTGGGCACCACGGAGCACCCTGCCGATCTGGGCGTGCACACCAAAAAAGGGAACAAACGCCTCACCTTTGTGAACGATGACCTCTTTGCCGCCAGGAATTTGGGAAAGGTGGAAGCGCTCTGGTGGAAATCTTCCCATGACCAAAGGGACATACAAGGTTGGGTGGTGACCCCGCCCAATTTTGACCCAAACAAAAAGTATCCCCTCATCTTGGAGATACACGGAGGCCCCTTCACCAGTTATGGCTTTGTGTATTCCGCGGAGATACAGGCCTTCGCCGCCGCGGGCTATGTAGTGCTCTACGCCAACCCCAGGGGCAGTACCAGCTACGGCAAGGAGTTTGGGAACCTGATCCACCACAACTACCCCAGCAATGACTATGAAGACCTCATGAGCGGGGTGGATGCTGTGATCGAAAAAGGCTATGTGGACCCCGAACAACTCTTTGTCACCGGGGGCAGTGGCGGTGGGGTGCTCACGGCCTGGATCGTGGGCAAAACGGACCGTTTCAAAGCGGCCGTGGTGGCCAAACCGGTAATTAACTGGGCCAGTTTTGTGCTCTATGCGGACAATCCCGCCTTTTTTGCCAAATATTGGTTTGGCAAAAAGCCCTGGGAAGATCCGGAAGCCTATTTTAAGCGCTCCCCACTGAATTACGTGGCCAACATAAGCACGCCCACCATGCTGCTCACCGGCGAGGAAGACCACAGGACCCCCATAGCCGAATCCGAACAGTTCTACACCGCCCTAAAGCTGGAAGGCGTGGAGACCGCCTTGGTGCGCATACCGGGGGCATCGCACGGCATTGCCAACAGACCGAGCAACCTCGTGGCCAAAATCGCAGGGATATTGGCCTGGTTTGAAAAGTACAGGGGAACGGACTGAGCCACCGGGACTCGGGAAAACCCAGTGCCAGCCCCATTGAAAAGCGGCCCGGGCCCACGGCGTCACCAAATGAGGTGCACAGGCACGTTCATCCCTGGTTTGACCCAAGCTTCAGTCAGGAAGATATTTTATGGGAAGTGGGACACCAAAATCGCGCCTTGGGCCAATACGGCACCCAGAAGAGGATGGCCCACATAAAGGAAAATGCTTACTTTTAACCAAAAGCCCACGCCAAGGGCGCTGGCAATTGCACGGCATAAGGTGACTTGGTTTCCCGGGCACGGATCAAGGATTACAAAAAGCAATGGCATTACATATTACTTTAGCGACCTATACCTTTCCGCACCAAGTGCTGGTGGACAGAAGCAAACTGGAAGCCTTTGGCATTGCTTGCACCGTAAAGGATGGGCTAACCATTCAAGTGCATAATTTCTACTCCAACGCACTGGGCGGCATTAAGCTGCAGGTGCATCCAAAAGATTATGAAAGGGCAAGGGAAGTACTGAGCGATCATCCGGACATTTCAGCGGAATACCCAGATGCCAAACTGAAATGCCCAAGGTGTGCCTCCGGAAATGTGGATGGCGTGGGACTGAACGGTAAAATAGCCCTGATCATTCTTATGGTCACCGGCTTGCCCATTCCGGTATTTTCCAAAAAATACCACTGTTTCGAATGTCACGAGGAGTTTAAGCTGCCTAATGGATAGTGGTTCAGGCCCAAAACAGGCCGGTTTCAAAATAGGGATAATTCAACATAAAAATCAAAAAATGACGCTAAAAACCCTCCTTCCCGCTTTCTTTTTGCTCGGTGTCCTGTTGGGCAATGCCCAAGATTTCACGGCGGTGTCCTACAACATAAAATACGATAATGTAAACGACACCGTGAACAATTGGGAGCAACGCAAAGAAGCTATGATCAAACTGGTACAGCACCATGCGCCCCATTTTTTGGGGATGCAAGAGGTGCTGCACCGCCAACTGGAGTACCTTAAGGCCCACCTGCCGGGCTATGATCATCTGGGCGTGGGCAGGGACGATGGCAAGGAAAAGGGAGAGTACTCCCCCATCTTGTTCAACAGCAGTGCCTTTGCCCTCCTTCAAGGCAGTACCTTTTGGCTGTCCCCCACCCCGGAGACCATTTCGGTGGGTTGGGATGCCGCCATGGAACGTATTTGCACCTATGGCCTCTTCCAGCACCGGGAGAGCGGTAAAAAGTTATGGGTGTTCAATACCCATTTTGACCATGTTGGGGTCAAGGCCAGGGAAGCATCGGCCCAACTGATCGCCGATAAAATTACCGAACTGAACACCGAGGGCCACCCCGTGATCCTGATGGGCGATCTTAACCTGACGCCGGACACCGCCCCCATTCAATTTTTAAAAGGTGCGCTCACGGATGCCCAGAAGGTCTCCAAACAACCCTTCTATGGCCCCAGGGGAACCTTTAGCGGTTTTGATCATGACCGGGTCTTGGACAAGAGGATAGACTATATTTTTACGGAACGCCTTGGCGTGGAAAGCTACATGCACATTGATGATCGCATGGAAAACAACAAGCATATTTCCGATCATCTTCCGGTACTGGCCCACTTGTCCTTTTTGTAGGCACGGGAAGTCCCTAAGGTTCCACTGGGGCGCTTTATGGGCTGGTCTTTAGCGCAGAAATGGCGGTAAGCCGCCGCTATGGCCCGTGTTTTCAGGGCAACCATTTGTCCTCGCCAAAATTGGGCTTTCGCTTTTCCAAAAAAGCGTTCCTCCCTTCCTTGGCCTCTTCCGTCATATAGGCCAAACGGGTGGCTTCCCCGGCAAAGACCTGTTGGCCCACCATCCCATCATCGGTAAGGTTCATGGCAAACTTGAGCATTTTAATGGATGTGGGCGATTTTTCCAGCACCTCCTGGGCCCATTGGTAGGCCGTGGCCTCCAATTCCTTATGGGGCACCACGGCGTTCACCATCCCCATGTCAAAGGCCTCCCGGGCAGAATGGTTCCTGCCCAAAAAGAAGATTTCCCGTGCCTTTTTCTGCCCCACCATTTTGGCCAGGTAGGCCGATCCATATCCCCCATCAAAGCTGGTGACATCGGCATCGGTCTGTTTAAAGATGGCGTGTTCCTCGCTGGCCAGGGTCATATCACAGACCACGTGCAGGCTGTGCCCACCGCCCACGGCCCATCCGGGGACCACGGCGATCACCACCTTGGGCATAAAGCGTATCATGCGCTGCACCTCCAGGATATTTAGGCGGTGCTGCCCATCCTGGCCCACATAGCCCTGGTGTCCCCTGGCCTTTTGATCGCCTCCGGAACAAAAAGACCAGACGCCATCCTTGGTGGAAGGCCCCTCTGCGGAGAGCAGCACCACCCCAATGGAGGTGTCTTCCTGGGCATCGTGGAAGGCCTTGATGAGCTCGCTGGTGGTGTGCGGTCTAAACGCGTTGCGCACATTGGGCCTGTTAAAGGCAATGCGGGCCACGCCATAGCTTTTTTTATAGGTGATATCGTCAAATTCAATGGCGGTCTTCCAGTTGGGATGCTGCATGATGGAAATATTTTTATTGAAGGTGCAAAGGTAAGGATTTAGCAGCTTAGCCCCCTATCCTGCCCAGTTCAATACCTTCGGAATAGGCCACTTGCACCTTATTGTCGTGGAAGACCTTTTTTACCGCCCTGTGCGACTCAAAGACGGCTTCCCAGTAGTTGTCCGGCAGCACATAGGGCCTAATGGCCAGGATGATGTAATGACTGTCAAAACTTTCTATCCCAATTTCAGGCGCCGGATCCTGCAGCACATAAGGGGTGTTGGCCAAGGCACTGGCGATCATTTGCTGTACCTTGGGAAAATCTTCCTCATAGGGAATGTTGGCGTTGAGCTCCAAGCGCACCACCCCTTTTTCGGAAAAATTGGTGACCACCCCATCCGTGATCATGCTGTTGGGCACGATCAGGGTCTTGTTGCCGGGCGTGACCAGTACGGTGTTGAAGATGCCGATCTCCTCCACCTTGCCAAACTTATCGTCCACTTGGATCCAATCATGCACCTTGTACGGCTTAAGGAAAAGAATGAGAATCCCCGAGGCAAAGTTGCCCAAACTTCCCTGTAGGGAAAGTCCAATGGCAAAGCCCATGGCGGCCACAATGGTGACCAAACCGGACAGTTCCACGCCCAGAATGGATACGGCCACCAGTACGAGCACTATCTTTAGCACGGTGGTGACCAGTGAAATGATAAAGGGCCGCATGGTGTCCGAAATGCTCAGCTTGCTTAGACTATTGCTCAGCAGCTTGTCCACCTTTTTCAATAACTTAAAACCCAGCCAAAGGACCAGGATGGCCCCGAGCACCCGGGGCGTGTAGGCAATGACATTGTCTCGCAACAATTCTGCGTAATAGGTAACATCTTTCATAATGGTAGTGTGTTTAGAATGCTAAAATAAGGGGTTTTTATGATATTGCAACACGGATTCTGAGTATGGCACACGGCGCACGCTGCCAGGAAATCCAGGGCCTTTGGCAGCGCTGGCGCCAAGGGCACCGGGACCGGGCCGCTTCCCCTGGGCAAGCCCGGACCTCCCGAGGCCGTACAACGGACCGCAAGCGCCAAATAAAAAGCGGGGGCTCCAAATTTCAACAGGAATCAGTACCTTAGAAGCAAATCCACAAGCATTCACCATGGAAAAATCCCACGAAGTCACCGTGAACGGGCAGTTTACGTTTAGGGTAACGGAAAAAGATGTAAAAGCGCTGGACATCATACACACCCAAGGCCCTTTCCATCATGTACTGAGCGATGCCCAATCGGAACAGGTCGAAGTGGTGGCGGCCAATTTCCATTCCCGCACCTATACCATTAGGGTGAACCAAACCCTTTACCAAGTGGCCATTTCCCGTCCCTTGGACGCACTCATTGCCAATATGGGATTTGTCATGGGCGAAAACCAGGTGGTTAAGGAGATAGAGGCCCCAATGCCCGGCCTGATCCTGGAGCTTGCCGTAAAAGAGGGTCAGGAGGTTCGGGAAAACGACACCCTTTTGGTGTTGGAGGCCATGAAAATGGAGAACACCATTGTATCGCCCAGGGATGGCGTCATCAAGAGCATTGCCATCAAAAAAGGCGATGCCGTGGAGAAAAAACAAGCGCTCATTACTTTTGAATGAGCTTTGTTGTGAAATGTGCCATGACCATGCCGGATACCCACCGAAATGTTGATTGGCGAATTGCACCCGCCTGAACCGGAACGGGCAAGTCTGACCTTAAAAACAAATAAATAGCAACCGATGAAAAAAATACTTGTGGCCAACCGTGGCGAAATCGCCATTCGTGTCATGCGCACCGCAAAAAAAATGGGCATCCGCACCGTGGCCGTTTTTTCGGAGGCCGATCGGCATGCGCCCCACGTCCGCTATGCGGACGAAGCCGTCTGCATTGGTCCCGCACCCTCGGCAGAATCCTACCTCAGGGGAGACAAGATCATTGAAACGGCCCTTGAACTAAAGGCGGATGCCATACACCCCGGTTATGGCTTTTTGAGCGAGAATGCGGACTTTGCCCAGGCGGTGGGGAAGAACGGCCTGGTTTTCGTGGGGCCAAAACCACACGCCATTAGGGTCATGGGCAGCAAGCTGGCGGCGAAGGAGGCCGTGGCCAAATACGATATACCGATGGTACCGGGCATTGATGAGGCCATAACCGATGTGGCCAAGGCCCTCTCCGTAGCCCAGCAAATTGGCTTTCCCATATTGATCAAGGCGAGTGCCGGCGGTGGTGGCAAGGGCATGCGGGTGGTGGAACGTGAAGAAGACCTGGAAGCGCAAATGGAGCGTGCCATCAGCGAGGCCGTTTCTGCCTTTGGGGACGGTTCCGTCTTCATTGAAAAATATGTGAGCTCGCCCAGGCACATAGAAATACAGGTCATGGCCGATACCCACGGCAACACCCTCCATTTCTTTGAGCGGGAGTGCAGCATACAGCGCAGGCACCAAAAAGTGGTGGAGGAGGCGCCCTCTGCCGTGCTCACCCCAACATTGCGGGAGGCCATGGGGCAAGCGGCCATAAAGGTGGCCCAGGCCTGTGACTATGTGGGCGCGGGGACGGTGGAGTTTTTGATGGATGCCCAACACAATTTCTATTTCCTGGAAATGAACACCCGACTGCAAGTGGAACATCCCGTTTCCGAGATCATTGCCGGGGTGGACCTGGTGGAGCTACAGTTAAGGGTAGCCCGTGGAGAGGCCCTGCCGCTAAAACAGCAAGACCTGAAGATCATGGGGCATGCGGTGGAACTTCGGGTGTATGCAGAAGACCCTTTGAACGATTTTCTGCCCAGTGTGGGCACCTTGGAGCGCTATCGGCTGCCCAGCGGACCGGGAATCCGGGTGGACAACGGTTTTGAAGAGGGCATGGACATTCCCATCTATTATGACCCCATGCTTTCCAAGCTCATTACCCACGCCCCCACCCGGGAAGCAGCCATTGCCCTCATGTCCGAGGCCATTGCCAACTATGAGGTGGTGGGCGTGGAGACCACCCTCCCCTTCGGCGCCTTTGTCATGCAGCATGAAGCCTTTACCTCCGGTAACTTCGACACCCATTTTGTCAACGACCACTACACGCCCAAAACCCTGTTGGCCCAACGGGAAAAAGAGGCACAGCTTGCCGCAAAGGTGGCACTCTGGCACTATGCCGAAGACCAAAAAAAACTAAGACTACCTAAAACCTGAGCCCATGGACCCCAAGATAAAAGCACTGCAAGAACGTATCCAGGCCGCCCATTTGGGCGGTGGGGAAAAACGCATTGAGAAACAACACGCCAAGAACAAGCTAACGGCCCGGGAGCGCATTGCCTTTTTGTTGGATGAAGGCTCTTTTGAGGAAATGGGCCTTATGGTTACCCACCGCACCACAGATTTTAATATGGACAGGGAAATCTACTACGGAGACGGGGTGGTCACCGGCTACGGCACCATAGAGAGCCGCTTGGTCTATGTCTATGCCCAGGATTTTACCGTTTTTGGCGGGGCCCTTTCGGAAACCCACGCAGAAAAGATCTGTAAGGTCATGGAACTGGCCATGAAGGTCGGGGCCCCGATCATAGGCCTCAACGACTCCGGTGGGGCCCGCATCCAGGAGGGCGTTCGTTCCCTGGGGGGCTATGCCGATATCTTTTACAGGAACGTGCAGGCATCCGGGGTGGTGCCCCAACTCTCTGCCATTATGGGGCCCTGTGCGGGAGGGGCCGTATATAGCCCCGCAATGACGGATTTTATTTTGATGGTGGAACAGAGCAGCTATATGTTCGTTACCGGGCCCAACGTGGTAAAAACGGTGACCAACGAAGAGGTGACCTCAGAAGCCTTGGGCGGTGCCATGGCGCACGCCACCAAATCCGGGGTGGCGCACAGGACATCGGCCAATGATGCGGCCTGCCTGCAAGACCTGCGCAGGCTATTGTCCTACCTTCCACAAAGCAACAGGGAAAAGCCCCCAAGGCTCCCCTATGAGCCCCAAGATGAGGTGCGGGAAGTGCTGCGCGATATCGTGCCCGACAATCCCAACAAACCCTATGACATGCACCAGGTGATCAAGGGCATCATAGATGCAGACTCCTTTTATGAGATCCATAAGGCGTATGCGGAAAACATCATTGTGGGCTTTGCCCGATTGGGCGGAAGGAGCGTGGGCATCATTGCCAACCAGCCCATGTTCCTGGCCGGGGTACTCGGGGTAAAGAGCTCCAAGAAGGCCGCCCGCTTTACCCGCTTTTGCGATGCCTTTAACATACCTCTCCTGGTCTTGGTGGACGTCCCCGGCTTCCTCCCCGGCACCGACCAAGAGTGGACGGGCATTATTTCGCACGGGGCCAAGTTGCTGTACGCCCTCAGTGAGGCCACCGTGCCCCGCGTCACCGTCATTACCAGAAAGGCCTATGGCGGAGCCTATGACGTGATGAACTCCAAGCACATTGGGGCTGATTTCAATTTTGCCTGGCCAACGGCCGAGATTGCGGTGATGGGTGCCAAAGGGGCCAGCGAAATCATCTTTAGAAAGGAAATTGCGGCCGCAGAAGATCCCGAGGCGAAACTCAAGGAAAAAGAGGCGGAATATGCCCACACCTTTGCCAATCCCTACCGTGCGGCACAGCGCGGCTTCATAGACGAGGTGATCCTCCCCGAGCACACCCGCCGCAAACTGATGAAGGCCTTTGCCATGCTGGAAAACAAACAAGTGGAACCGCCCAAAAAGAAGCACGGGAACATCCCGCTGTGAGCCACGTGTTTGTATTCTGACCTCAATCCACATCGCCAAAAAAAATCGGCTTGGGCATGGAGCAGGTTGTTGTTTTGACAAGACAGGGAACGCGCCATCTCGTTTTGCGGTGTTCAGCCGGCACGGCAGGCAGGAAAACCGGGATGGAAAAGACCCCTCAGGGCAGGTAAGGCCAAAGGGGAAATAAAAGAAACAAGGTCGGGGTCAGGAATGCAAAGCACAATGGCGGCAGTGCATCACACTGACCAACTGCTTTAAAAGCCGTGATGATAGGCATAGAAAAATAAATGGTGCCGGCACCCTCAACGGGGCAAAGGGGACATCAATTCCAAACCATCAAACAAAATCCTTCAGATCTATGTCCGAAATGGCCCCGTGGGAATCATGGGCCACCACTGCCCCATCCTTTATGATCAGTAGTTGCGGAGACTGGTGCATGACCTGAAAAACCTCGGCCACGGCGTTGGATAGGTCCCTGTGGGCATGCAGGTCCAAATAATAAAGGTCGGCGGCCTCCCTGTCCAGGTCAAATTGGGCGTTGAAACCGTTGAGCACCATACGGCTGATGCCGCAGGTGGTGCTATGCTTAAAGATAAGCTGCGGACGCGTCTTGGATTTCCCGGGAATTTCCTCCAACTGCGTGCGCGAGACCAAGGGTTGCCAAGGCACCTGGGGACCATCGCCCTGGGGTGCGCTTCCGGAATTGCCAAAGATTTTTCCAAATAGTCCCATAACCATCTTCTTTATACAACCTACGTAAAAACAAGACATATTGTCCTATCAATCAACAAAAAACAAGACAAACTGTCGTACCCAATGCGTTGGTAGGGTTGTTGCTGTGAAAGAGTAAAAATAGGTGGAAAACTAAAAAAACGAGACATGAACATCAATAATTTTACCATAAAATCGCAAGAGGCCATACAACAGGCCCAGGTCATTGCCCAGTCCCTTGGGCACCAACAAATAGAAAACGAGCATCTGTACAAGGCCCTTTCCGAGGTGGATGACAACGTTATTCCCTTTGTGCTGAAAAAACTGGGGGTGAACACCGATATGGTGCTCCAAATCTTGGACAAGGAAATGAACACCTTTCCCAAGGTGCAGGGCGCGGACCTTATGTTTGGCAGGGAAGCCGGCAAAACAGTGAACGAAGCCACGGCCCTGGCAAAAAAAATGGGCGACGAGTACGTATCCGTGGAGCATTTGCTGCTGGCCATTTACGCCTCCAAAAGTAAAATTGCCCAAATTCTAAAGGACCAGGGCGTGTCTGAAAAAGACTTGAAAGCGGCCATTTCGGAACTAAGAAAGGGGAGCAAGGTCACCAGCCAAAGTGCAGAGGAGACCTACAATTCGCTGAACAAATATGCCAAGAACCTGAACGAGATGGCAGACAGCGGCAAGCTGGACCCGGTCATAGGCCGGGACGAGGAAATACGGCGCGTGCTGCAGATCCTTTCCAGAAGAACCAAGAACAACCCCATGCTGGTGGGCGAACCCGGAGTGGGCAAGACCGCCATTGCCGAGGGTCTGGCGCACCGGATCATACAGGGAGACATCCCGGAGAACCTGAAGGAAAAAATAATCTATTCCCTGGATATGGGCGCCCTCATTGCGGGAGCGAAGTACAAGGGGGAATTCGAAGAGCGTTTAAAAGCGGTGATCAAGGAAGTGACCAGTGCGGACGGCGACATTATCCTCTTCATTGACGAGATACACACCTTGGTGGGTGCGGGTGGCGGCCAGGGCGCCATGGATGCCGCCAACATTCTAAAACCCGCTTTGGCCAGGGGCGAGTTACGGGCCATTGGCGCCACCACCCTGGATGAGTACCAGAAGTATTTTGAAAAGGACAAGGCCCTGGAGCGAAGGTTCCAAAAAGTGGTGGTGGACGAGCCCGATACGGAGAGTGCCATCTCCATTTTACGGGGCATCAAGGAGAAGTACGAGGCACACCACCAGGTAAGGATCATGGACGAGGCCGTGATTGCCGCCGTGGAACTGTCGCAGCGCTACATTACCAATCGGTTTTTGCCGGACAAGGCCATTGACCTGATGGATGAGGCCGCGGCCAAATTGCGCATGGAGATCAACAGCAAACCGGAGAACCTGGATGTACTGGACCGCAAGATCATGCAGCTCGAAATTGAGATCGAGGCCATTAAACGCGAGAACGACCCGGACAAGCTCAAGGTGCTTAACATGGACCTGGCCAACATTAAGGAAGAACGCAACGAGATCTACGCACAATGGGAGAGCGAGAAATCGGTCGTGGACAACATCCAGAAGACCAAAGCCGATATTGAACACTTTAAAGTGGAGGCGGAAAGGGCCGAACGAAACGGCGATTATGGCTTTGTGGCAGAACTGCGCTACGGAAAGATCAAAGAGGCACAGGAAAACCTGTCCAAACTGCAAGAGGACCTGGCGGCACAGCAAGAACGGGGCACGCTGATCAAAGAGGAGGTTACCAATGACGACATTGCGGAAGTCGTGGCAAAGTGGACCGGCATACCGGTGACCAAGATGTTGCAGAGCGAGCGGGAAAAACTCTTAAAATTGGAAAATGTGCTGCACCGGCGCGTTGTGGGACAGGAAGAGGCCATCCAGGCCGTCTCGGACGCCATTCGGCGCAGCCGGGCCGGACTGCAGGATGCGAAAAAGCCCATTGGCTCCTTCCTCTTTCTGGGCACCACCGGAGTGGGCAAAACGGAACTGGCCAAAACCCTGGCCGCCTATCTTTTTGATGACGAAAATGCCATGACCCGAATTGACATGAGCGAGTACCAAGAACGCCATGCCGTGAGCCGTTTGGTGGGGGCGCCCCCGGGATACGTGGGCTATGACGAGGGCGGACAGCTTACGGAGGCAGTGCGCAGAAGGCCCTATTCCGTGGTGCTGCTGGATGAGATAGAGAAAGCCCACCCGGACACCTTCAACATTTTGCTGCAGGTGCTGGACGAAGGAAGGCTCACGGACAACAAAGGAAGGGTGGCCGACTTTAAAAACACCATCATCATCATGACCAGCAACATGGGCAGTGACATCATACAGCAAAAGTTTGAGAACAACAACGATGTGCACAGTGCCACCGAGACCGCCAAAGTGGAGGTGTTGGGGCTGCTCAAGAAGATGATACGTCCGGAATTTCTGAATCGGATAGACGATATTGTGATGTTCACCCCCTTGACCGAGCAAGACATTCGGGAAATTGTGAAACTGCAGCTGGAGGCCTTGAAGAAAATGCTTTCCCAGCAACAGATCACCCTGGATGCCACGGAAGAGGCCATAGACTTTCTTGCCCGCCGCGGCTATGACCCCCAGTACGGTGCCAGACCGGTAAAGCGCACCCTACAAAAGGAGGTGCTGAACAACATGTCCAAAGCCCTGTTGAGCGGAGACATCAAGGCAGACAGCATTGTCCTCCTGGATGCCTTTGACAACCAACTGGTCTTTAGAAACCAGAACGACCTGGTCTCCTAGTTCCGGAAACCCAAAAAGCGAAAAGCGCAACCCTTAAAGTTGCGCTTTTTTTTATTCAAGATATACCATACAGTATAAGTTTTTTTATCTTCGTGAAAAAGAGAAGGCCATATGACCACCAAAGCCGAAAAGACCACCGCCTACATCATCAAGACCGTGGCCCCCGTGTTCAACAAAAAGGGCTACGTGGGCACCAGTATGAGCGATCTTACCGATGCCACGGGCCTGACCAAAGGGGCGCTCTACGGAAATTTTGAGAACAAGGAGGCCCTGGCCCTGGCCGCCTTTGAGCACAATAGGAACCATTTATTGCAGGCCCTGGAAGAACGCTTGTCCGTGGAGGGGACGTCCATGGACAAAATTTTTGGCCTTATCTCCTTTTACAAGAACTACCATATCTTTACCCAGGGCATGGGCGGCTGCCCCATACTCAACGTTGGCATGGACGCGCAGGCGCACAACCCCCTTTTGGCGGCTGCGGCCAAGGAAACCTTGAGGGAAGTGGAAGGCAAAATAGCCTTGGTGCTGGAAAATGGCGTCAATGCCCAAGAATTTCGCATTGGGGTTACCCCGCTGCAATTTGCCAAACAGCTCTTTACCATCATCCAGGGCGCCGTGGCCATGGCCAGCATTACCAAAGACCATAAATACCTGGGCAATTCCATGGCCTACCTACAGGTCTTGGTAAAGCAAGAACTGAAATGACCGTTGGAACACTACAACCTACTGGCGGTAAGGCATTGTCATCTTAAAAACACGCGGTCATTTACGTACCAATGGGCCATTTGGCACTCAGGGCCGTTCTTTGGGCTGTTAAAGGGCTCTAGCACAAATGTTGGGGAAACAAAAATGGCATTGGCCAGACTTAGGATAGGACTCTAGGACGTAGGACCAAAAAATAGGTCTTATTACAAACATCCATAAGGTGAGTCTCCATAATTGATGGAATGTAAAATCCCACGCCTTGGGCCTTCTGGTCCCAAATCAAATGGTGAATCAAGAGTTTATGCCCACAAACAGAATGGTGGCACCTTTTAAAGATTGCGGTGAAGCCCCTTTTTAAACTCACTTAAAAAAGACTAATTTTTAATACATCAAGGTGAACAATTACTTTGCCTGGGGCGTACCATCATATCTATTTGCCCACCACCCTAAAGATCCAAAGTTTCTCATTGTACTTCCCACCAAATTTTGACTGTCTTGCGGCCCGGGCCTCACTGACGGTGTCATAGCGCTCCAAATAGACATAATTGTATTTGTTCTGCTCCCGGTAGAAGGATCTTGGCTGTAAGCCTTTCTTTTTCAGGTCGGCCATAAAAATGTCAAAATAGCGCTTGGTTCCAAACACATTGGCTATGAGATAGTACCCGGGTCTCAGGTCGCCCTGTTGGTCCACTTCCTCGTAGCGCTCGCCTGGCTGTGGGGTCACCGCTTCCTGCTGCTGCGCCAGTTTTGCTGCCTCGGCTTCTTTTTGGGCCTGTTCCGCTGCGGCCAACCGCACGGCGGTGAGGGAATCTTGCTGGCGTTTTTGCGCCAAGGCCACGGCCGCCTCACGCTCCTGCATCCTTTGGTTTCGCAAGGCTTCCTCTTCCTGGCGCTTCCTTTCGGTAGCCTCTGCCAGCGCCTGTTGTTCCTTGGCCCGGGCAATGCTGTCTTTTTTCCTCTTCATATCGCGCCTGGTTTCCTTGAACCGAAGCTCCTCGGCACCCTTGGCCTCCTTGACGGCCACCTTGGCACGTTTCTCATCCACCCTGTCCGTACGCTTTTGCTCCTTCAAAGCCTCCCTTACCGCAAGCTGCTCGGCCTTGGTGAGCCCCTCTTTTTCCGTGATCTCGTTCTTATCCTTCCCCACGATCAGTTCCTCTTTCTGGCGTTTCCTTTCGGTGGCCTCTGCCAGCGCCTGTTGTTCCGTGGCCCGGGCAATACTGTCTTTTTTCCTCTCCATAGCGCGCCTGGTTTCCTTGAACCGAAGCTCCTCGGCGCCCTTGGCCTCCTTGATGGCCACTTTGGCACGTTTCTTATCCACCCTGTCCGAACGCTTCTGCTCTCGCAGGGCCTCTTTTACCGCAAGCAGCTCGGCCTCGGTGAGCCCCTCTTGTTCCTTGGTCTCGTTCTTATCTTTCCCCGCGATCAATTCCTCCTCTGGTTCAGGGGGCGTCTTTCTCTCCAAGGGCCCTAACCTATAGGAAGTGACAAGCTCAAACGAAGGGTCCGTTCCCTCCAGGGCCTCACTGGTGCCAAACTCCACCACAGCGCCAAAGGAGAGTCGCTTAAAGAACCTTCCGCCGGCCCCCACAGAGGCCCCATAAAAAGTATTGTAGCCTGCCTGCGCCCAAAATTTGGAGGTGGACAACAGCCCCAAGACCCCCACTTGGGTATCTGTCCCGGGCAAGGTTTTTACATAAACGGCAGGCCTCAAGAAAGCACTGTCATCCGCGGCCACACTGGGCATGGCAATATCGTAAGCCGCCATTCCCAAGAACATACGATCGTTGGGAGGCGTGCTACGCTCGTTGGTGGTGAAATTATAATCGAAGAGGTTTTCTGAAGTGATGCCGAGACTGAAGCGATCCATCCTCAAGTTGAGTCCAGGGGCCATCTGAAGGATAAAATCCGTGGTGAGTTCCGGCTGCAGTGGGTTGGGCTGAAAAAAACGGGTATCTGCCAATTCCTGCATGTACCCAAAGAGGTTTAACCCCACACCCAAGGTGATGCCCTCCCCCAAGGCAATGTCATAGGCGTAGTTCAAGGCGGCACCGGTATTTAAAAAGATGCCCGTGTTGTGTTGGAAAAAGCCAACGCCACCGGCAGAGGACGCGTTAAGGCGCGCCGTGTAATTGATAAAGAGCGAGGTGGGGTCGGCGTCAAAGGTTTGCCACTGCCAGCGGGACCAAAGGGCAATGGAAGACGGATTGTTGCGGTCCAGGGAAAAAGCCGGGTTGAGCAGGCTGGAATTGTATTCAGTGATGTTCTGTTGCCTAAAATCGATGGGAAGGGTGGGTTCTTGGCCCCATGCACCGATTACAACAAAGAAAATAAGAAGCGCCCCACAAAAGTTTTTCATATGCAAAAAAACAAAAAATAGGTAATTTATCGGGCAAAATACCGTTATTTTTATTTCTGGATAACCCCAAGACCGTTTTATATGAAAGCCCATAGCCTCATTGCCATTTGTTTGTTGGTGTTTACACTGGCCTGTAAAGAAGACACGCCCCCCAGCGAACCCATTCTAAAGGGCAGCACCACCTTTTATCTCATCCGCCATGCGGAAAAGGAAAGAAGCAATCCTGAAGATGCGGACCCCGAGCTGAACCAAAAAGGGTTGGGCAGGGCCATGCACTGGGCCGAAATCCTGGACGATGTTTCCTTGGATGCCATCTACTCCACCGACTACAACAGAACGTCCATGACCGCCGCCCCCGTATCGGTGAAACAGAATGTGGACGTACAGTACTATGATCAGGAAACCTGGGACATTGACAAATTGAAACGGGACCACATTAACCAGAAGGTGCTTATCGTGGGGCACAGCAACACCACCCCGGACATGGTAAACAAGCTGTTGGGTGAAGAAAAGTACGGCCAGTTGGATGACAATGAAAACGGGGCCCTTTTCATCGTTACCCTGATCGATGGTGAGGCTTCGGCAACCCGACTCAACTTTAGTTGTAACTGCCCGCGCTGACCTGGACCTGTTTTAGCTCAATTTTGGACAACAGCTCCAATTCCCCTTTTTCGTACTTTACCCCGATGTCTTGTATGGGCCCGGTGTTCCCCTTGGGCCTGTAGTTCCTGTAGTCCACAAAACGAATGCCCTCTACCCAACGGGGGTTGTAGGCCTCCCTAAAGCGTTGGCCCCCACCGTCCACGTGAAACTCGTAGGCCAGATAGTCTGGCAGATGGGTGTTTGGATGAAACCAATATAGGTACACATCGTCATGATCGGTGCCCCCACCTTCTTCATCAAAGGTCACCTGTACCTTATGATAATTTACCCCCTTTAATTCTTCCCTGCCCAGATAGGCTTTGTTCACGGCGGCATCATTGAGGCCGTAGGGCAGGTAGGCAAAATAATGTACCGAATTGATGCTGTTGGCATATTTCAAGGCCGTGGTGTCCGGCACCGGCACAAACTGCCCGTTCACGAACCGCGCCAGGGAATCCGGGTACATCACATCTACAATGGTGGCCGTATCCTTTTCCATCTTCCGTTTTAAGATACGTTTTCCGTTCTCCCAGGTGGCGCTGTAATGGATGTCCCTAAAATAAAACCCAATGTCGCTGTTGCGGTGCCGTTCCCCTCCGGCCGCCACAATGCTCTTATCTACCAGGTCTTGGGCAGGGCTGGAAGAGGAGGGCTGCCTTTCCTTGCAGGAAAGGCACAGGCCAACGCAGAGAAAAAGCAGTGGTAATCGCATCCCGTTTTTTTTTTGCAAAATTAGCGATGTTGGGCAAAAGCGCGCACATTTTGGGGTTTTAAAATGGGCCTGCCCTAACTATTGTCTTATTTTTGCACCCATGCAGAACACGGTGAACATCAAAAACAAAAGGGCGCGTTTTGAGTACGAGCTGCTGGACACCTTTACGGCGGGCATTGTGCTGGCAGGCACGGAGATCAAATCCTTGCGGGAAGGCCGCGCTTCCATAGCCGAGAGCTTTTGCGAGTTCAATGACCGGGGGGAGCTTTTCGTGGTGAACATGCAGATAGACGAGTACTCCCATGCCTCCCATTTTAACCACAGGCCCAAGGCGGAGCGCAAATTACTCCTAAACAAACGGGAACTGCAGAAACTGCAAAAGCAGGTAAAGGCCTCCGGGCTCACCATTGTGCCCCTAAGGGTATTTATCAATGACCGTGGCCTTGCCAAAATGAACATTGCCCTGGCCAAGGGAAAGAAACTGTACGACAAACGGGAGACCATCAGGGACCGGGACAACAAACGCAACTTGGACCGGGTAAAGAAGAGCTTCAACAACGGCTGAGCCGGCGGCCGCTGCCTTTCCGGCCTGCCCCATCCTGTCCTTGTTGGATGTTTCGGCATCCCTTCTTGCCACCCGCGAACAGGATTTTTGGGATGGCTCCGCCAGCGGTTGCCTTTTGGGCAGGGAACAAGGCACTTTGATGGTGCGGCCCCCACGACCTTTCCCAACGATCATCGCCCGTAGGGCAAAACCATCTTAATTCTTGTTTTCCAATAGGGGCACAAATTTAAAATTCCCGTATTCACTTTTCTCAAACGCCTTTTCCGACGTACGCAGAAAACGGGTCATGATCTGATCGTTTTCCCCTATGGGAATGACCAGACTGCCGCCCACCTTTACTTGGGCCAAGAGGGCTTTGGGAAGTTCCGGAGCCCCGGCCGTGACCAAAATGTGATCAAAGGGGGCCTCCTCCGGAAGGCCTTTGTAGCCATCGCCAAAAACCACTTTTTTGGGCCTGTAGTGCATCTTTTTAAAGAACAGGTTGGTTTTTTTAAAGAGTTCCAGTTGCCGTTCAATGGTATAGACCTTGGCCCCACAGTGCAAGAGCACCGCGGTCTGGTAACCGCTACCGGTACCGATCTCCAAGACGGTCATTCCCGGGCGCAACTGCAACAATTGGGTCTGGAAGGCCACGGTGTAGGGTTGGGAAATGGTCTGGTCCGCCGCAATGGGGAAGGCTTTGTCCTGATAGGCGTGCCCCTCAAATCCGCTGTCCATGAACAAGTGCCTGGGCACCGTTCTTATGGCCTTGAGCACCGCGCGGTCCGTAATGCCTTTTTCAACCAGCAGATTTGCCAGTTGATTGCGCATTCCTTTGTGCTTTAAGGTATCTTTCAAAAGTACTTGGTTTGTGCACAAAGTTAAACTTCTTTTAAAGAATCGCACACCAAAAAGCACACATTGGCAGCGCTATTTTGGCCCTTGCGTTCCGTTAACTACACAAGTATGCTTATTTTTGGGGAAAGAAAAATACATGTTGAAAATAGGAGTTTTGGGCGCCGGACATTTGGGCAAGATACATCTTAAGCTGCTCGAGGCCTCCCCTGCCTATGAGCTGGTGGGTTTTTATGATGCCGATGCCGAGAACGGAAAGGAGGTGGCACGCTCCTTGGGCCACACCTTTTTTGATTCCCTGGATGCCCTGATCGATGCGGTGGAGGTGGTGGACATTGTAACGCCCACCCTCTCCCATTACGACTGCGCCCAAAGGGCCATGACCAAGGGGAAGCACGTCTTTTTGGAAAAACCCATAACCAATACCCTGGCCGAGGCCGAGGCCTTGCTGCGGTTGGAAAAAAAGCATGGGGTAAAGGGGCAAGTAGGCCACGTGGAGCGCTTTAACCCCGCCTTTAAAGCGGTAAAGGGGAGCATTGACAGCCCCATGTTCATTGAGGCCCACCGTTTGGCCGAGTTCAACCCCCGCGGTACGGACGTGCCCGTGGTGCTGGACCTGATGATCCATGACATAGATGCCATTCTGAGCGTGGTTAAAAGCAAGGTAAAGCGCATCAATGCCAGCGGTGTGGCCGTCATTAGCCAGTCGCCCGACATTGCCAATGCCCGGGTGGAATTTGAAAACGGCTGCGTGGCCAACTTAACGGCCAGCCGAATTTCCCTCAAGAACATGCGCAAATCGCGCTTTTTCCAAAAAGACGCCTATATTTCCGTCGATTTTTTGGAAAAGAAAGTGGAAGTGGTAAAGATGAAGGATGCGCCGGAGACCCCGGGGGATTTTGACATGCTGCTCCAAAATGCCGAAGGGGAAAAGAAACAGATTTATTTTGAGCACCCGGAAGTGGCGCCCAACAATGCCATTTTGGAAGAGCTGGAGTCCTTTGCCGAGGCCATTGCCAAGGACCGGACCCCCGTGGTGTCCCTTGAACAGGGCACCAATGCCCTCCGGGTGGCCCTGAACATCATTGACGCATTCAATACCGAAAACTATGGATAAGATTACCGTTTTGGGCGCTGGCACCATGGGCAATGGCATTGCCCACGTATTTGCACAGCACGGCCACCAAGTGTCCCTGGTGGACCCCTCCAAAGACGCCCTTGAAAAGGGTTTGGCCACCATTGCCAAAAATCTGGACCGCATGCTGGCCAAGGAGCGCATAGGCCCCGGGGAAAAAGCGTTTACCTTGGGCAACATCACCACCTTTACGGAAATGGCCCCCGGGCTTACCCAGGCACAACTGGTGGTAGAGGCGGCCACGGAGAACACCTCCTTGAAGTTGGATATCTTTAAACAGCTCGATGCCCTTTCCCCGGCAGACTGCCTATTGGCCACCAACACCTCCTCCATTTCCATTACCCAGATCGCGGCGGCCACAAACAGACCGCAACAGGTCATAGGCATGCACTTTATGAATCCCGTGCCGGTGATGCGCTTGGTAGAGGTCATTAAGGGGTACAGCACCTCGGATGCCACCTTGAAAAAAGTGATGGAACTTTCCAAAGCCTTGGGCAAGACCCCGGTGATGGTGAACGATTATCCCGGTTTTGTGGCCAACAGGATCCTGATGCCCATGATCAATGAAGCCGTGGAAAGCCTGCACCACGGCGTGGCGGGGGTAGCGGAGATAGACACGGTGATGAAACTGGGCATGGCCCACCCGATGGGGCCCTTGCAACTGGCCGATTTTATTGGGTTGGATGTTTGCCTCTCTATTTTGGAGGTGATGTTCAAGGGTTTCAAAAAAGATAAATACGCGCCCTCTCCCCTGCTGGTGAATATGGTTATGGCCGGAAAATTGGGGGTGAAGTCCGGCGAGGGCTTTTACGATTACAGCAGTTCCAAAAAAGCGGAACGGGTAGCCCCCCAGTTCCTATGACCTCCACCTTTTTAATTCCTTTCCCGTCAGTATGACCATAAAGAACAATTTAAAGCGCATTAAAGCCGAGCTGCCCCCCCACGTGGAGCTTGTGGCCGTTTCAAAGACCAAGCCCAAGGAAGACCTTTTGGAGGCCTATGGGGCCGGCCAGCGCATATTCGGGGAAAACAAGGTGCAGGAGATGACCCGCAAATGGGAAGCACTGCCCAAGGACATTGAATGGCACATGATCGGCCACCTGCAGCGCAACAAAGTAAAGTACATGGCGCCCTTTGTGGCCCTGGTGCACGGGGTGGACAGTTTAAAACTGCTCAAGGAAATAAACAAACAGGCCCAGAAGCACCAGAGGGTCATCTCCTGCCTCCTGCAAGTGCACATTGCCGAGGAAGACACCAAGTTCGGTTTTGACGAAGCAGAATTGGCCGCACTCGCAGATGATCCAGAGTTCAAGGCATTGCAGCACGTGAACGTAAAAGGGCTCATGGGCATGGCCACCTTTACCGACAATATGGACCAGGTACGGCGCGAGTTCAGAGGACTAAAACAACTTTTTGATGCCCTGGCCCCAAAATTTGGCGGTCTGGAAACACTTTCCATGGGGATGAGCGGCGACTATGCCGTGGCCATAGCCGAAGGGAGTACCATGGTACGCATTGGAAGTAGTATCTTTGGGGCACGAAACTAAAGGACCCCGCGTCCATATAAGACCGCAGAACCGAACAAACAGGCATGTACACCATTTTAGACATTGAGACCACCGGGGGCAAATACAATGAGGAGGGCATTACCGAAATTGCCATTCACCGGTTCAATGGCCATGAAGTGGTAGATCGTTTCATTAGCCTCATAAACCCCGAGAAACCCATACAGCCCTTTGTGGTAAACCTTACGGGCATAAACAACAAGATGCTGCGCACCGCCCCCAAGTTTCATGAGGTGGCCAAGCGCATCGTGGAAATCACCGAAGATTCCGTTTTGGTGGCCCACAACGCACAGTTCGATTACCGCATACTGCGCACCGAATTTAGACGATTGGGCTATAATTTTGAGCGCAAGAGCCTGTGCACCGTTGATCTTTCCAAAAGATTGCTGCCCGATGCCGAATCGCACAGTTTGGGGAAATTGGTGCGCTCCCTGGGCATTCCGGTCAGCGATAGGCACCGCGCCAATGGCGATGCCCTGGCCACCTTGCAGCTGTTTAAGTTGCTTTTGGCCAAGGACACGGAAAAAATGATCATTACAGAAACCATTCGAAAGGAACAGCACGGGGAGCTTTCAGAGAAACAACTGGACATTGTACGAAGCCTTCCCAATGCCACGGGCGTCTTTTACATGCACGACAAGGATGGGGAAATTGTGTACCTTAGTAAAACCAAGGACATTAAAAAAAGGGTGAACCAACTCTTTACAAAAAGCGGTGCAGAAGCACGGAAATTGGTGAAAACGACAAAGAAAGTCACTTTTGAACGTACCGGAAGCGAGCTTATGGCCATTTTGAAGGAACATGCGGAACTCAAAAAAAATCGGCCCAGGTACAACCAGATATCCCGTAAAGCCATGTTTTCGCATACCTTGGAGATAACCAAGAACCAGACGGGGCATTACCAAATTGGGGCAGTGCCCTGGAATCCAAAAAAGCCCGGACGGGGAAGGTTCAAGAGCATGTTGGGAGCCAAAAACCACCTACATAAGATTGGTGTGGAACACGACCTTTGCGACAAATTGAACGGCTTTAGCGAAGCCAAAAAAAACTGTGCCAAATATGCGGACGGGGGTTGCCACGGGGCCTGCTCCGGTGTGGAGCCCGCGGAAAAGTACAACAAAAGGGTTTTGCGCGCCCTTGGGGAAGGCAGCCTATATGGCAAGAATGTCATCTTGGTGGACAAGGGCCGCGAGGTGGGCGAAAAGTCGGTGGTGGTCATTAAAAATGGCGCCCTATTGGGCACCGGATATTTTACGCTTAACCACCAGATCACCCATTTATCCATTTTAGAGAAGTTCATTACCCCAATGGAGGCCACCGAGAATGCCCATTTCATCATTGAGGAATTTTTGAGAAAAAGTAAGCACATCAAGGAAATCCCCTTACCACAGGAAAATTGACAGCGGAAAGCCCAAAAAAGAACTGGCGAGATAGACTTCATGAAATCATTTATGAGGCAGACACCCCCTTGGGCAAACAGTTTGATATATTTCTCATTATCCTCATTCTGTTCAGCGTGGTGCTCATTATGCTGGAAAGCGTAAAGGAGATAGACGTAAAGTACCATGACCAACTGCTGTTCATGGAGTGGGTGGTCACCATTTTTTTTACCATAGAGTACATTGCCCGCATTGTCTGCATACGCCAGCCCTCCAAATACATTTTCAGTTTTTATGGCATCATTGACTTCATCAGCACCATTCCGCTCTACCTGTCCTATATTTTTGCGGGTTCCCAGGTGTTGCTGGCTTTCCGCATCTTTAGGATGCTACGCATCTTCAGAATTCTAAAACTGGTAAAGTTCATTGGCGAGGCCTCCCAATTAAAACAGGCCCTCAAGGCCAGCAGGACCAAGATCGTGGTATTCATCTATGTGGTCCTGATCCTTTCCGTGATGATGGGCACCGTGATGTATCTCATAGAGAGCGATGAGGCCGGGTTTACGAGTATTCCCAGAAGTATTTATTGGACCATTGTTACCCTCACCACCGTGGGCTACGGGGACATTGCGCCCCAGACCGCCCTGGGGCAGTCCATTGCCACCCTGATCATGATCATTGGTTATGGCATCATTGCCGTGCCCACGGGCATTGTATCGGCAGAATTTGCGGGAAACTACAGAAAAAAAGGTTCCAAGAAGAAGGCCAAGGCCAAGACCATTGAAAAAAGGGTGCACTTGAATACCCAGGTCTGCCACCACTGCACCAGTGAGGGCCACCGGGACGATGCCACCCATTGTTATCACTGTGGAGGATTGTTGAATGACTGATACGCTCATCTGCATTGTGGGGCCCACGGCCATTGGCAAAACCCAGCTTTCCCTAGTGTTGGCCGAGCACTACGGCACGGAGATCCTCTCTGCGGACTCCAGACAGTTCTATAGGGAGATGACGGTGGGAACCGCCGTACCGTCCCAGGAGGAACTGCAACGTGCCCAGCACCATTTTGTACAGCACAAAAGCGTGCATGACCCCTATTCCGTGGGGCAATTTGAACGGGACGCGCTGGCGGTGCTGAAAACCACTTTTAAAAGCCGCAACAAGGCCATTTTGGTGGGCGGAAGCGGACTCTATGTGGATGCCGTGACAAAGGGGCTGGACCATTTTCCCGAAGTGGACCCCTCCTTGAGAACGGAATTGAACACCCTTTGGCGCAACAAGGGCCTCAAGGCGCTGCAGCAAGAACTTTCCGTATTGGACCCCGAACATTGGCAGCGCGTGGACCGCAACAACCCGCACCGGCTCATCCGTGCCCTGGAAATCTGCCTGGGCACGGGAAAGCCCTACTCCAGTTTTTTGAACAAGCAACGGGAAAAGCGAAACTTCAGGATCGTCACCGTGGGGCTCAGGGCCCCAAGGGAAATTTTGTACGCCCGTATTGAAGCCAGGGTGGAGGCCATGATGAAAACAGGACTTTTGGAAGAGGCCAGGGCGCTTTACCCGTACCGTGACCTGAATGCCCTGCAAACCGTGGGGTACAGAGAGCTCTTTGCCCATTTCAATGGGCAATATGACCTGGACACCGCCGTAATGGAAATAAAGAAAAACACCAGGCGCTTTGCCAAACGCCAGGGCACCTGGTTCCGAAAAAACCAAGACACCCACTGGCTGGACCACGATTACAAAAAGCACGCGCTATTGCCCTGGATCGATCAAATGGTAAACAAAGAAGATGAACCGGCCTAGAATTGTTTATGTAATGGGGGTGTCCGGCAGTGGAAAAAGCACCGTGGGCAAATTGCTGGCCAAGGATCTGGGGATTCCTTTTTTTGATGGGGACGATTACCACCCCAAGGCCAATATTGACAAAATGGCGGGTGGCCGTCCTTTGAATGATGCAGACAGGGCCCCCTGGCTGTGCCGATTGAACGGATTGGCCAAGGAACACCAAACCAGCGGCGCCGTTATTGTTTGTTCTGCCCTGAAGGAAAGGTACAGGACCATTTTGGTGGAAGGCCTTGCGAATATGGCCGTCTTTGTGCACCTGTCCGGTTCAATGGACCAGATCATGAACCGATTGAAGGACAGGACGGGCCACTTCATGCCCAGGGCCTTGCTACAGTCGCAGTTTGATGCACTGGAGCCCCCAAAAGATGCCATTGAAGTGTCCATTGGCCACACCCCCCAACAGCTGGTGCGCCAGATCACAACGGTCTTGAAGGCATAAAAAAACGCCCTGTGGGGCGTTTTTCAATCTTGTTTCGTTTTGTGGTCCGGTGTCATTCCTCCGTTTTAACCACCAAACGGAAGCCCTCGCCATGAATGTTCAATATCTCCACAGTATCATCGCGTTTCAGGTACTTCCTTAATTTGGCAATGTAAACGTCCATACTTCGGGAGGTAAAGTAATTGTCGTCCCTCCAAATCTTGGTAAGCGCCAGTTCCCGGGGCATGAGATCGTTTTCGTGCAAGGCCAAAAGGCGCAACAGCTCGTTCTCCTTGGGGGAGAGCTTTATGGCCTCTTCGTCCTTGTACTTGAGAAAACGCAGTTTGGAGTTCAGATGGAACCCGCCAATGGTGAACTCAAACTTCTTGCTGTCGGCCAGGCCGTTGGTGGCCTTTCTTTGCAAAATGGCCTTCAATTTCATTAAGAGCACCTCGGAGTCAAAGGGCTTGTTCAGGTAATCATCGGCCCCTGCCTTGTACCCCTTTAGCACATCTTCCTTCATGGTCTTGGCCGTGAGGAACACAATGGGCACGTTCTCATTTTTTTCACGGATTTCCTTGGCCAGTGTAAAGCCATCCTTGTAGGGCATCATCACATCCAAGATACAGATGTCATAGTTGTCCTTTTTAAATTTTTCAAATCCTTCCATTCCGTTTTTGGCCAAGGTAACGTCAAAATCGTTCATGGAGAGATAATCCTTAAGAACGATTCCAAAATTGGGGTCGTCCTCCACCAAAAGTATCTTCTTGTTCACTGTTTCCATAATATTCATATTAAGGGCATTTTAACGTAGAAAGTGCTGCCCTTGCCTTTTTCACTTTCCGCATAGACCTCGCCTTGATGATCTTCGACTATTTTTTTAACATAGGCCAATCCCAGCCCATGCCCTTTTACGTTGTGTATGTTTCCGGTATGTTCACGGAAAAACTTTTCAAACACCTTTTTCAATGCCGCCTTGCCCATACCGGCCCCTTCATCCTTTATCTTTATGATGATAAAATTCTTGGCCCGCTCTGTATGGACATCAATTTTGGGGGCTTCGGGCGAATACTTTATGGCGTTGTCCAAGATGTTCACCAAAACGTTGGTAAAATGCATTTCATTGGCCAATATCTCGCTCCGCTCTGCCTCCAAGTGGGTTTTTATGTATCCACCCCGGTCGGCCACGATCAGCTCCACGTGGGAAATGGCGTCCGCTATTAGGTCGTGCGCATCTACCCTATCCTTACTGATGTCCAACTGGTTTTTTTCCAGTTTGGAGATCCGGAGCACATTCTCCACCTGTGCGTGCATCCTTTTGTTCTCATCGCGTATCATTTTAAGATAGCGGCCCACTTTTTCCTGATCGGCAATGATCTTTGGATTCTTAATGGCCTCCACGGCCAGGTTTATGGTGGCAATGGGCGTTTTGAACTCGTGGGTCATGTTGTTGATGAAATCGGTCTTGATCTCAGAGATCTGTTTTTGCCGGATCAACTGGTAAATGGCTCCCGAGTAGGCCACCACGATAATGATCGTGAACAAAAGGGACAGCAGCGCCAAACCCAAAATGGACTGTACCAGAAAGCCTTTCTTTTTGGGAAAGGACACCAAGAGCGAAAAACTGGAACTGCCCTCCAAATCCGTGAACATGGGCGCTCTGTAAACGTTCTCTTTCACGTACTTGAACCTTCTGGACTTCACTTTGGTGGGCAGCCCGTTGCTATAGACCCCATATTCAAAATTGATGCCCAGGCCCCTGTTCTCCAATTCTCGCTGTAGCAGCAATTCTATCTCTTGTTTGGAGACGCGCTTGTGTATGGGGACACGTTTGGCGTAAGTGCCGAACATATCTTCCATCGCGGCCTTTTCCATGGCCGACAGGCCGCCAATTTTTTCCACCCGCTGTATGGGGTTCAACCGGAACCGCTTTCCGTCCAGGTCAAAATCTTCCTTGAATATGGAGGTGGTGCGCTTGCTGGTGTAATTTTTGATGATGGTGGAATCACCACCATCCCCGCTATCAAAGAACGTGGAGGATATGCCGTAATCTTCCTCCAAGATACCGTGCTCATAGAGCAAGATCTCATTGGAGTTGATATCCCTGTCTATGAAGAAGAAATTGGTGAGCTGCTTTCCCTTGAGCTCCCCAACGCTGTCCTTGGCCCTTAGGTACCGATCAAAGTAATTTTTGGTCTCCCGTTCTGCAATTTTCCGGGTCACGCTGCTCAAAACTTCGGAAACGGTGTGGGAAAACTGCTCCTCACTATCATCCACCGATCGCTTGATCCAATAACTCTGAACAACGATGAGGCCAATGAGCGATATGCTCATTAAGACCACCAAGAGCACAAACAACCTCTTATTCATATTTTGTTAAAATTACAGATTTAGCCCAAGGGGTTGGACACGTTTAACCAAAACTTAACAAAAATGTTAAAATCCCAGAATGCCTAATGAAATGGAAGCAAAGCAGCGTTTATTTCCTTGACCCTTTCCCGGGTTTTCCCCACCTCCAGATTATGTATGACAAAGTCTGACAGCGGTATCTTGACCCCATCTTTCCATTGATGCTCCATCCGGGCCAGAACGGCCTCCCTACTGGCGCCATCGCGCTGCATGACCCGCTGTATGCGCACCTCCTCCGGGGCGGTGACCAGGATGATCTTATCGTAGCGATCGGCCGCGCCGTTCTCAAAAATGAGGGCGGTCTCCTGAACCACGTAGGGATAGCGCTGTTCTTTTTGCCACTGGAGAAAATGCTTTTTTACGGCGGGATGCACTATGGCGTTGAGCGCTTGCAACAGCTCCTTGTCCGCAAAGACCCTTTTGGCAATGTGGGCCCGGTTCAATCCTTGATCGGTGTAGGAATCCTTTCCCAACAGGTCCATGATGGCGGCCCTGACCGCTGCGTTCCCTTGCATCAACAATTTGGCCTCGGCATCCGAATCGTAAACGGGAACGCCCAACTCCCTGAACACATTGGCCACTGTGGACTTGCCACTGCCTATACCTCCTGTTAAGCCTACGATCATGGTCTTTTTTTTATGATGAAGGCCGCTTCATCCGTTTGCAAGCGCACATGGCTCAGGACCGTGGGCCAGTTCTCCAACACCAATCGGGTTGTGGCATCGGTCCGCTCCTTGGCCAATTGGTAGTCTGCCAGCACCCTAAAGGAACTTGCCGCAACGGCTTCCAAATCCTCCAATTTCCCCTGGCAGACCAGCTCCACCTTCTTGGGAACAAGGATCATTTCCAGGCTGTCCGGCACATTTACGGGCGTAATGGGAACGGAAAGCACCCTTTCCGAAAACCGAAAGACCCTACCGCTGACCGTAACCGAGTTTGGGGACAAGGTGGTAAAGGTGAGGCCTTCAGCTTTGGCAAGGGGGAGGCTGGTGGAAAAATCACTCTTGATGGTTCCCAGGTCCAAGGGGCTCGTCTGCAGCTGGGCAATGGTATCTATTTCCGAACTTGGGCCGCTCACCTCCACCCGGTCCGGATAGACCACCAACCCGTCTTTTAAGGTATGGTTTGGCGCCAATTGGTAAGAGACCCTGGGCACCACGGGCACCCATTTGGACACGATCTTGGTGAGATCAAAAAACAGGGTATCGCGCTCCACGTCCAACAGCCTTATGGACGCGGGCAACTGGTTCTCTATTTGCCGCTTATAGACCAAGGGCGCCAAAAAATACATGGAATCCTTTTTTGAGGTTTGTGAGAGGTCCAACTGCAGCATGCGCTTGCGCAGGGACAGTCCCAAAAATTGGAATCCAACGGTCTCCAGTCTTACTTGGATGTCTTCCTTGGGCATTTCGGCGAGGCGGAAGGCATTGGGCACATTTACGTACTGGATGCCAAAGGAGCTGTTGCCCACGTAGGTTTTGCCCAGACTGTTCACAAACCAAGAAAGGGCGGAAAAGGACAGGAAGACCAAAAAGACCTGTACCTTTCTTTTGCCAAGACCTACCTTGATGCGCTCGATCACCTCATTTGCCCTTTAGAATCAAAAAACAGGTTTGGAAAACGTTGCTCCGCATTCTTCTGCCCAAGTTTAAGATACAGATAGGATTTGAGAAAACCCAGTCCATAACCAAAAAATTGCACCAGGGTGGCCCAAAGCGCCATGAGCGAGACCCGGAGGCTTCGGGTCTTGATCAGGGCATCTGCCAAAAGAAGCATAAAATAGGCACCATACCCCAAAATGGGCCACCAAAGCCCCAACAGGGGGAGCACAAGGGCCAACACCAGCCCCAACAGAAAAACGGTGGGAAACCAATACACCACACTGGCGGTATGGGGGTGCCATTGATTTAAAATGGGGCGCACCATACCAAATTTGTTCACCTGCACATAAAATTTGTTCCAGTCAATACGTCGCTTGTGGTACACATAGGCCTCTGGGAACAATCTGGTTCCATACCCTTCCTTCCAGATCCGAATGGTAAGGTCCGGGTCTTCCCCCGGGTGAATGTTCCCGTACCCGCCCACCTTGCCAAAGGCTTCCTTGGAAATGCCCATATTGAAACTTCTGGGCTGAAAGCGGTTCACGGATTTCTTGCCGCCCCGTATGCCCCCGGTGGTGAACAGGGAGGTCATGGCATAATTTATGGCCTTTTGCACGGGTGTAAAGGAGGCATGGGCGGCATCCGGGCCGCCAAAACAGTGCACAAAGTCTTCTTCCAGGGCCCGCTGGACCGCACTTAGATAATGGGGCGGCAGGATACAGTCCGAATCCAAGATGATGAAGTAATTCCCCCGGGCCCTTTCCATCCCGTAGTTCCGCGAACTGCCCGGTCCTGAATTAAGTTTTTGATGGTAAGAGATGGTGAGCCGTTGCGCATACTCCCGTACCACGGCGGCGGAGGTCTGGGTAGATCCATCTTCCACGACCACCACCTCAAAGGGTTCGGCATAGGTCTGTTGGGCAAGGCTGTGCAACAGCTCCCCCACCTCCTGGGGCCTGTTGTACACGGGAACTATGAAGGAAAAGAACACATCCATCCTATCTTGGTTTCGGGGCGGGCCTGCCCACGGCCGGTGGGGAGGGGCTAGAACTTTTCAATGACCTCTTGGCTCACGCCCGTATTGGAGAAGCCCCCATCATGGAAAAGGTTTTGCATGGTCACCTTTCTGGTGAGGTCCGAAAACAGGGTAAGGGTATAATCGGCACAGTCCTGGGCGGTGGCATTACCCAAGGGCGACATTTTTTCGGCATAGCTGATGAAACCATCAAATCCCTTGACCCCTTGACCTGCCGTGGTAGGTGTGGGCGATTGGGAAATGGTGTTTACCCGCACCTTCTTTTCCTTTCCAAAGAAGTACCCAAAACTACGCGCCACCGATTCCAGATATGCTTTGTTATCCGCCATATCATTGTAATCTGGGAAAGATCGTTGTGCCGCCATATAGGTAAGGGCCACAATACTGCCCCATTCGTTCATGGCATCCGCCTTGTAGAGGGCCTGCATCACCTTGTGGAAGGACAGGGCGCTCACGTCCCAGCCCTTGGCCGTGAAGTCGTACTTCTGATCGGTATAGGCCCTACCTTTTCTCACATTGACGGACATCCCTATGGAATGCAGCACAAAGTCCAGCTTACCGCCCAAGATTTCAGTGGCCTTGGCCACGAGGGCATCCAGGTCTTCCATACTGGTGGCATCGGCCGGAACGATTTCGGAGCCCGTTTTTTTGGCCAAATCCTTGATCTGCCCCATTCGCATGGCAATGGGGGCATTGGTAAGGACAAAGCGCCCTCCTTCGTTATGAACGCTTTCCGCGGTCTTCCAGGCGATGGAATTCTCGTCCAGTGCGCCAAAAATAATGCCTCGTTTCCCTTTGAGTAGATCGTATGCCATAGTCAGATGGTGTAATGTTAAAATTATGTGGGCAAAGATATTCAAAATATGTGGATTGCCCTGCCCGAATCGCTGCCTGTCCCTTTAGGCATCCAAGAGCTGTTTGGCGTGGGCCAGGGCAGAATCCGTGAGTTGCTTTCCCCCCAGCATTTGTGCCAGTTCCGTGATCCTTTCGTCCGTGCCAAGGCGTTTCATGTCCGTACGGGTCATTTGGTTTTCATCAAACTTGAACACCTTAAAGTGGTGGGCACCCTTAGAGGCCACCTGGGGCAAGTGGGTAATGGAAAAGACCTGCATTTCTTGGCTCATTTGATGCATGATCTGAGCCATTTTTTGGGAGATTTCGCCGGAGACCCCGGTATCGATCTCATCAAACATGATGGTGGGCAGTTTTTCGTACTTGGCCAAAAGCGCTTTGATCACCAACATGATGCGGGACAGCTCACCGCCCGATGCCACTTTCTTCAATTCGCCGTGGGCCGTTCCCTTGTTGGCCGAAAAGAGGAAGCGCAGCGCGTCCTTGCCATTGGCCTTGAACTCGGTTTCGGGCCGTAGCCCGATCTCAAATGATGCGCTGGGCATCCCCAACTGGGACAGGTCTGCCTCCAATTGTGCCTTTAGGCCCGGTAGCGCCTTGTTGCGCTTTTTGGTCAGTGTTGCCGCCAATGCCTGGAGCCGTTCCCTCAATTGGGATATTTCCTGGGTCTTTTGGGCCATTTTCTCTTCCAGCGAAGCCGTTTCAAATGCCTGCTGGGAAAGGGCGTCCCTTACGGCAATGAGCTCTGTGATTTCCTGCACCCCGTGTTTTCTTTGAAGATCATAGAGGGCCTGCAACTGGGCATTGACCACCTCCAACTTCCCTGGGTCGGCCTCCAGCCTGTCTTGAAAGCGGTGCAGTTCCTGGCCAATATCGTCCAGTTCTATGGCCACGGCCTGTACCCGGGCAAAAACATCCGCATATTGGGCATTGAAGCCGCTCAATTTTCCCAGGGTCTGCCGCAAGGCCGCCACGAGCTGCAGCAATCCCATTTGCTCATCCTCCATCAGCTGGGTTCCCTTGGCCAATTCTTCGGTGATGAGCTCCATATTGTTCAGCTGCGCGTGGGTTTCCTCCAAAGTTTCCAGAATGCCATGCTCCAAGGGTGCCGCCTCCAGTTCGGAGAGCAAAAAGGCATTGTAATCCTTTTCCTTTAGGGCGTTTTGTTGGGCAATTTGTAGGGCCTCCAAGGCCTTTTGTGCACTCTGGTATTGGGAGAGCAGGCCTTTGTAGCGCAAAAGCTCGTCTTTGGTCCCGGCCAGGGCGTCCACCAGTTTAAACTGAAAAGCGTTCTCGGTCAACTGCAGGGTCTGGTGCTGTGAGTGGATGTCCAGCAGGTGATCGCCCAATTGGGAGAGCACGCCGAGGTTCACCGGGGTGTCGTTTATAAAGGCCCTGGACTTCCCGCTGGGCAGTATTTCCCTACGGACCACGGTAAGCTCTTCATAGTCCAGGTCATGTTCCTCAAAAAAAGGTCCCAGGCCATAGTCGGCAATCTTAAAATCGGCCTCCACAATGCACTTTTTCCCCTTTTCCCTGAGGGAAGACAGGTCGGCCCGTTTGCCCAACACCAGTGACAGCCCGCCCAAAAGAATGGACTTCCCCGCCCCGGTCTCTCCCGTAATCACGGAAAAACCACCGTCAAAATCCACTTGGAGATTGTCGATCAAGGCGTAATTGGAAATGGAGAGTTTGGCCAGCACCGTTCAGGATTTAACAGGACAAAGGTAACCCATATTCTGAATTGAGAAAAGATTCAGTAGGTGATCTCGTTCCAGGTACTGGAGTAGAGGGGCGCGATCTTGTTCAGGGTCTCCTTGAGCTTCACAATGTCCACCTTGGGGCCATCGGAAAACAGGTTGCGTATCTCATCTGACTTTGCATCGAAAAAAGTGGCGATCAAAAAGGCATTGGGCCTTCTGCGCACCATGGTCTCCAAGAGGTTCATGGTCCCCGCCACCACCTGCTTTCCGGCGCTGTTGTTGTCTGCCATGACATCCATGCCCTTGCGGTGGTAATTGTACATGGCCACCCGGTACTCCTTGTAGGTATTGGAGAGCAGGTCACTGATCAGGTCAAAGCGCGTCCTGTTGTCCGAGGCGTCCTGGTTCCAACCCGCAAAACTGCTGCCTTGGGCCTGCGTGGTCAGTTGTTGGGCCTTTCTGAACAGCTCGGTGCCCCCCTCCAGGGAGAAGGTATCCGCATCAAGACCCAAAATAATATAGGCGTAGTAGCTTACCACGGCCACCAAATTGGATTCAAAGACATTTTCGTTGAGCACCAAGGGCTGGAACTCTATGTACTGAAAGTTGAACTGGTTGTCCTTGTAATTGAAAATGGGCGTCTCATAAGAGGTGTTGTACACGGGCCGGGAAGACTGGATCTGTATGTTGGCGGTAAAGCGATCCGCCTCATAATCCGTTACGGTAATGAACATCTGGCAGTTTACCCGCTCGTTTTCCTTGTACACCCGGTTGGTCCATTTCCGTTTATTGACAAAGTCGGTCAAGGAACGTTCCAAGGTCTTAAAAATCTGCTGGTTGGTCTGGGAGACCTGATCGGAATTCACGGTAACCGTGCAGTTGAGCTCTTGGGCCTTGGCCCACAAGCCCATGAGCAACCATACCGTTACAATGGCCCAATTACGCATACCTTCTTTTTATGATCTCGTTAAAGATGTCCTTGGCCACCTCGGCCTTGGTCTTTAATTGAAACGTTTCTATTTTAAAATTGGTATCAATGAAGGTAATTTTATTGGTGCTGGCCCCGAAGCCCGCCCCAGGGTCGTTCAGGGAATTGAGCACAATGGCATCCAAGTTTTTGCGCACCAGTTTGGCCTTTGCGTTTTCCAGTTCATTTTCCGTCTCCAAGGCAAACCCCACGAGGTACTGCTGTTTTTTTTGCTGTCCCAGGGAGAACAAAATGTCCTTGGTGGGCACCAGTTCCAGCACCATGCGGTCCCCTTGCTTCTTTACTTTCTGTTTGGCCACGGTTTTGGGACGGTAATCTGCCACCGCGGCGGCACAGATCACCACGTCCGCATCAGCGAAATGGGCGTGGGCCTTCCCGTACATTTCGTTGGCCCCGGTGACCCTGATGGTTTCTATCCCATCTTTCTCGGTGCGCAAATGGGTGGGCCCGGTTATCAGCACCACGGTGGCCCCCAGTGCCGCGGCTTCCTCCGCCAGGGCAAAACCCATTTTCCCGGTGGCGTGGTTGCCCAAAAAGCGTACGGGGTCTATGGCCTCGTAAGTGGGCCCGGCCGTGATCAGCACCCGTTTTCCGGCCAGGGGCAGGTCCTTTCCAAGGTGTGCCTCCATAAAGGAGAGAATGTCTTCGGGCTCTGCCATACGCCCCTCGCCATAAAGACCGCTCGCCAGCTCGCCGGCCGTGGCAGGGATCATGATATTCCCAAAAGACTTGAGTTTGTCAAAGGTTTCCACCGTACTGGGGTGCCGGTACATGTCCAGATCCATCGCCGGGGCAAAGAAAACGGGACATTTGGCAGAGAGGTAGGCGGCCAACAGAATGCTATCGCAGTTCCCGTGGGCCATTTTTGATAGTGTATGGGCCGTGGCCGGTGCCACCAGCATGTAGTCTGCCCAAAGGCCCAGGGCCACGTGGTTGTTCCAATCCACGGTATGGCCCTCCTCTTTCACGAAATTGACAATGACCGGATGTTTGGAAAGCGTAGCCAGGGTCAGGGGGCTAACAAAGGAACTGGCGCTCTCGGTAAGGATCACCTTAACGTTGGCGCCAGCTTTTATGAACAAACGTACCAGAAATGTGGTCTTGTAAGCGGCGATCCCCCCAGTGATGCCCAAAAGGATGTTCTTACCGCCCAACGCTCCCATTATCCGTCTTTCTCGGTGTTCCTATGGTATATTTTATCGTTTAACCATTCCTCCACGGCCAGGGCATGGGGCTTGGGCAGTTTTTCGTAGAACTTGGACACCTCTATTTGCTCCTTGTTCTCAAAAACCTCTTCCAAACTGTCGCTGTAGGTGGCAAACTCCTCCAATTTTTCCAAAAGCTCTTTCTTGATTTCGGAATTGATCTGCACCGCCCGTTTGGCCGTTATGGAAATGGCCTCGTAGATATTGTTGGTGGGGGCATCATACTCGTTCTTGTTGATGGTAACGGTACTTACGGGTGCCTTGGAATTTTTTAGATCGTTCATGTTCATAGGTTGAAAACTTTTATTTTGAAATCTCTTCGGTGGAAGGTTCAAGACCGTTTTGGATCTTTTCCAAAAGGTCTGCCACTTCGTCCTTGAATTTGGAGTCAGGGTATTGTTTTACAAAGGCCTTGTAGGCCTCCATCGCGGTCTGGAAGCGCTCCCGCTGTAAACTCTGAAAACTGTTGATGGCCAGGTTGGTGGCTGCCTGTACTTTAATGAAAAGGGCCTCCTCCCTAAATTCCGATCCCGGAAAACCGGAGATGAAATTGTCACTGGCCGCGATGGCAGATTTGAGCATGTCATAATTGAACTCGCCCAGTTTGTTGTACTGCTTCAAGATTTCAAAGGCCTTGCGGGCTTTTTTGGTGGTGAGCTTTTGGGCCATCTCGTTCGCCTCATCAAAAAACTCCGATTCCCCGTAGGTGTTTATAAAATTCTGCAGCTTCAACAGTGCCTTGTCCGTATCGGTCTGGTCCAGGGAATAGACCGGGGAAAGTTCAAAATAGCTTTTGGCGCCCAAAAAGGACGCTTCCACGACCTTATCACTCTTGGGATAGGATTTGATGAAGCGCTCCAATTGGTAGCCCGCCATGTTGTAATCCCCCCTTTTAAAGTAAGTGTCCGCCAAAAAGAACATGACCCGCTCCCCTTGTGGCTTGCCCACATACTTGGGTGCGATCTGCTCCAACAGTCTGTTGGCCCGTTTATAGTCCTTTTCCTCATAGAACTTCTCCGCCATGTCATACTTGGCCTTCACGTCCTCCTCTTTGAGCACTTTTTGGTACTCACTGCAAGAGGTGTGCAGCAAGAACACGCCAAAAAGCACTCCTATATATCGCATCTTCGAAAACATCCTGCAAAAGTAAACATATTGGCCGAATTTAAAAAACATTTCCGAGCCCCCTCAAAAGCATAGAAAAAAACCCATAATCCATTGGTTAAAAAGGATTTGTGTGTTTGTTTTCTTGAAATGCCCTCAGCCAATGGGCCACTCCTTCCCGGGAAACACCCCAGGACGCGATGATCGGGCGCCCACATCAATGGCCCGGCACGGCCCCAGGGCGTGATGGCCGTTTGCGGTGCGCCTAGAAGGATTTGTTCAGCGCCACAGGGGTCAAGGCCTGGTTACAGGCCAGCAATTTTTTTTTCAGGGATTCCGAGGCCTCCACCAGGGGCAGCCTTACGTGGGCACGACAGATCCCGAGCTGCTCCAGCAGTGCTTTGATGCCTGCCGGGTTGCCTTCCTGAAAAATAAGTTCCATAGCGGACTGTAGTTCATAGTGCCTTGCGTAGGCCTCGCTGGTGCCGCCGTTTGCCCCCAACCGGATCATTTCACTGAAACGGGACGGAAAAGCCTGTCCCAGCACAGATATGACCCCGTCCCCACCTGCGGTAACGGTGGGCAAGGCCAACATGTCTTCCCCGGAGAGCACCAAGAAGCCCGGTGGCCTCTGGGCAATGAGCCGCAGGGTCTGTGCCATGTCACCGGAAGCCTCTTTAATGGCCACGACATTGGGCAGCTCCCTGGCCAGGCGCAGCGTGGTTTCCACCTCCATATTGCTCCCGGTACGGCCGGGAACGTTGTAGAGCACAATGGGCAAGGGCGAAACCGCGGCTATTTCCTTGAAATGCCGGTAAATGCCCTCTTGGGTGGGCCTATTGTAATAGGGTGAAACCGAAAGAATGGCCGTGAACGGACCGGGATCGAGCTGCAAAAGCGCCTCGCAAAGCGCTCGGGTGTTGTTCCCGCCCAGGCCCAGCACAACGGGCAACCTGCCTGCATTGACCTTTACCACCGTGTCCGTGACCAGCTTTTTTTCCGCGTTGCCCAAAGTAACGTTCTCTGCCGTTGTGCCAAGCACCACAAGATAGTCCACGCCACCGGAGACACAGTGCTCCACCAACCTTGTCAAGGCAGGCACATCAATCTGTCCTTCCCCCGTAAAAGGGGTTACCAAAGCAACACCGGTTCCTCTCAACTCTTTCATTTCAAATCTCTTTTAAAATGCCCAGGTATTTCTTAAGTTCACTTTTAAACAACTTAAAATCGTCATAGGGCGTTTGCAACATAATGTCATTATAAGCCTTGCCCACTTGGACAAAACCAACTTTAATGCGCGCTTTGGACTGTATGGACATGAGATTTAGCAGCAAGTTATCTTCCTTGTAATAATTGATGATCACATCGTACTCCCTGTTCAGGAACTCCAAGGCATAACTGTTTTCGATACGGCCGTTCCACCCCAAGTCCTTATCGGAAAAAACAGGGAGTGCATAGGGGGAGTTTTTGTCGTGGAGCTTTTTGTACCCAATGATCTTCACCGCATTGGGCCGTAGGGAAAACTCCTCCAACAACTCGTAAAACACATCCGCTTTTTCAAAGGTGTCCAAATTCACTATACATCCCAAAGAACGTATTCCGGGGGGGCGGTCCAAAGACGGTACATCCCTTTCCAACAGGCCGGCCAGGCTTTTTGCTCCGGACCTCCGTTTGAACTTGTCTTTAACTGCTTTGAAAAACATGTATTTTTACATTTTCACAAATGTAAATAATATCCGTTCAACCCGTATGACGAAGTTAGGGCACTTATCCGATTTAAAAATACAACTTATTGTTACATTTGTAACAATTGGATGTTTCTTGGGCTGCAGGCAAACGCCACGGGAGGCCGTACGGACCACCTTCCAAAGCATTGTGATAGACAGTGCCCATGCGGCCTCCTTGGAAGTGGAAACCTTTGTGGAACCTTACCGCGAGCGCATTGACGCCGTGTTGGACAGCACCCTGGCATACGCCCCCTACGACATCACGAAAACAGATGGCCCCTACAACACCACCGCAGGCAACCTTATGGCCGATGCCATGTACGAAATGGCAACCCCCATTTTTGAGAAAAGAACGGGTAAAGCATTGGATGCCGTGCTGATGAACCACGGCGGCATACGGGCCGTAATTTCCAAAGGAAACGTCAGTGCAAGAACGGCATATGAGGTAATGCCCTTTGAAAACAGCATCAGCGTGGTGGCCCTGTCCGGATCGGCGCTGGACAAGATGGTGAAGCATATTGTTACCAGCCGGCGTGCGCATCCCATATCGGGCCTACAAATTGAGCTAAAACCCAACGGTTCCCTAAAATCCTATACCATAAACCACCAACCCGTGGACCCGGAAGGCCTGTACCACGTGGCCACATCGGATTACTTGGTGGCCGGCGGGGACAATATGGTCTTTTTCAGGGAAGGCAGTGCCTTCTATGACCTCAACTATTCCATACGCAATGCCTTGATCGATTATTTTGGCAAAAAAGATACCCTGCGCCCGCAAATAGACCAACGTTACCATAAACCAAAGTAAATGTACAGAAGGGATTTCCTTAAAAAAACATCGGCCACGGCCCTCTTGGCAACGGCTGGCAGCAGTCTGTTCCATTCTTGCGCAACGCCGGGCAAAAAGCACTTGACCATCTTGCACACCAATGATGTGCACAGCCATATTGATGCCTTTCCGGCCGATCACGGCCGTTTCCCGGGACTGGGCGGTATGGCGCGCAGGGCAAGTCTGGTGAACGGCATTCGCCGGGAAAACCCGAACACCCTCTTGTTCGATGCGGGCGACATCTTTCAGGGCACCCCTTACTTTAATTTCTACGGCGGCGAGTTGGAATTTAGGCTGATGTCCATGCTCAAGTACGATGCCGCCACTTTGGGCAACCATGATTTTGACAACGGTTTGGATGGGCTCTTGGCACAACTGCCCCATAGCAGCTTCGATTTTGTCTCCTCCAACTACGATTTTAGCCATACCATGATGGACGGGCATACCAAGCCCTACCAGACCTATGTGCGCGATCAGCTAAAAGTTGGGGTCTATGGCCTGGGAATTGAATTGGCCGGTCTGGTCACGCAGAACCTGTACAAGGAAACCAAATATTTAGATCCGTACGAAGTGGCCGTGGACATGGAAGAACGCCTATTGACGGAAGAAGGCTGCGACCTGATCATTTGCCTCTCGCACTTGGGCCACCGGTATAAAAATGAAAACCGGCCAGACGACCTGACCTTGGCCGCAAAGACCAAGCACACCCATTTGATCATTGGCGGGCACACCCATACCTTCTTGGACGCCCCCGCAAAAGTGATCAATGCCAAGGGAAAGGAAGTCCTGGTGAACCAGGTGGGCTGTTATGGGGTGCACTTGGGCCGCATTGATTTTTATTTTGATGCCCAAGGCATCAGCGCAGATGCGGTGGCCCTAAGGGTTTAAGGGGTTTCTTGGCCAGGAGCTTACGGTATCTTCACACTGCCCATTTTCCCTGAGATGTTGTGTATGACCGTAAAAAGATGCCGGGCTTGCCCATTCCTGCCCAATGTTGTATTTTTCCGCTAAACCAAGCTACCCATGACAAAAGCGCGAAGACAATTTCTTAAAACCACGGGGGCGGCCGGTGCAGCCACCGTTTTGATGCCCCATATCGTTTGGCCAAAAAAGACATGGAAGAAGGAAAAATTGGGAGTGGCCCTGGTAGGCCTGGGCTACTACAGCACCGATATCCTGGCACCTGCCCTACAACTCACCGAGCATTGCGAGCTCCGGGGCATTGTCACCGGGAGTCCGGAGAAAATACCGGTATGGCAGGAAAAGTATGGTGTTCCGGACAAGAACGTGTACAGCTATGCCACTTTCGATTCCGTGGCCAACAATCCGGACATAGATGTGGTTTACGTGGTACTGCCCCCTTCCATGCACGCCGAATACAGCATAAGGGCGGCCAATGCGGGAAAGCACGTTTGGTGCGAAAAGCCGATGGCCCCAACGGTGGCAGACTGCCAAGCGATGATAAAGGCGTGTGCGGACAACAAAGTGAAACTTTCCATAGGATATCGTTGCCAACACGACCCCAACATACAGGCCTATATGAAAGTGGGACGCGAGAAGCCCTTTGGGGCCGTGAAAATGCTCACCTCGGCCGCCGGTTATTTTGATGGCCGAAGCGACCACTGGAAGCAACAGAAGGCCATGGGCGGTGGAGCAATGGGCGATATGGGGGTATATGCCATTCAAGGTGCGCGGCTGGCCACCGGGGAAGAACCCATTTCCGTAATGGCCCAGACCTACACCACAAGGCCCGAAATCTACCATGAGGTGGAGGAAACCGCCATGTTCCAGCTCACCTTTCCCAGCGGTGCACGCGCCGCCTGCCAGACCAGTTTTGGCATACGGATGAACCACCTAAAAGTGAACTACGGGAAGGGATCGCTACAAATGGAGCCCCACTCCGCCTACGCCGGGAACAAGGGAAGCCTTTCGGACGGGACGCTGATCAACTTTCCGGTGAACAACCAACAGGCCCTGCAGATGGACAATGATGCCAAAGCCCTGAAAATGGGCGAACCCATGCTGGTGCCCGGCGAAGAGGGGTTACGGGACATCCGGGTGGTGGAGGCCGTTTTGAAATCGTCCGCAGAAAATAAATGGGTCACCTTATAGACCATCAAAAAAGAGCAGCCCCATCCGTCAAAAAAAAATCATTCTTTTGTGATGCAAAAGAACCAGGGGACCGCCACTGGGTCTGGATACAAAAAAAGAGTGCCCCGCAACTAGGGGCACTCTTGGCATCCATCACTTTCGTTGCCTTTGTTTGGCACGTTGCCGTGCCCGCCAGGGGGCGTTCACCTGCCAATCTCCAGCCATAATGGAGCCGTAGGGCATGACCTCGTCCTCCACCACCCCCAGGCCAAAATGATCCATTTGATCACGGACGGCGGCCGCATTCTTATAAGCACTGGGGAGCTCTGAAACGTCGATCTCGTTGGAGAAAAAGCGTACGTCCAAGCCTTTGGTTTCTTCCCGGAACACTTCTTCATCCGTAAATTCCGCCTTGCTTTTCCTGTGTTGCGTTCGGCTCATGTTCCTGCCCGCACCGTGGGGCGCAAAGCCCAGGTTGGAATGTGTTGTTTCTCCAGACACAATGAGCACCGGCTCTGCCATGTTCAGGGGAATTAAACGTGGGCCGGTGATATCGGGCATGAACTTCTTGTCCAGGGGCGTGGCCCCCTTGGCGTGGTAGAACACATCATTGTCCTGAAACACAAAGTTATGTTCGTTCCAAAAACGGTTTTCCAACCTTACCCCCAAAGCGTTCAAAGTGGCGTCATGCAACACCTCGTGGTTCTTTTTGGTCCAGGCACGAATGATCTGCAGGGCACCCCAATAGGCCTGGCCTTCCTCACTGTCAAAAGGAATCCACGCATTTTGTTTTAGGGTTTCTGGGGAGATTTCTTGGCGAATGCGCTCGGCAACTTTCATTCCCTTGGCATATAGCCTTGCTCCGGGCCCACGCGATCCATGATGGGTGATCAGCATGGTGTTCCCGGTGCGTTTGGAGACCCCCACGAACAGGAAATGGTTGCCGTCCCCTTGGGTTCCCAGATGGGAACGGGCAATTTGCAGCATGTTGCCATCATTGAGGAAAAAATTGCCCTGAAAAGCCTCCATTAGCTCTGATGGGAAACGGAACTGGGTGTTTTGATCGCGGCCACCGGGACCAAAATGGGTTATGGCATGTGCCGCATTCAACACCTCCTTGGGGCTGGCCGCACCAAAATCCGTCAGCATTACGGAGCAACAGATGTCCGCACTGTGCATGCCGGGATGAATGGCGTTCTTGGCCGCTACCACCCCGCCCACGGGAATGGTGCCCTTGGGCCCGGCAGGGCAGGCATCTGGCATGACGGCGCCATTGATCAAGGTGGGGGTGCGCATCAACGTTTCCATTGACTCCAAAACGGAACGGATGTTGCCCTCTTCCAATGGGTTGTCTGCCTTTATGTTCACGGAAAAAGGTGCGGCAGAGGCATATAGGTCCACAACGGGCCCGGGCCTAAATTGCTCCAAATAGCGGAGCATGGCCTCGCCCCGCAACTGCTGTGCATTGATATGGTTCAACGCCTCCGGAAACCATTTTCCAGATGTAAATCCCAATGCCACCAATTCCTTGCCCGTTATTTTTGCTTTGTTTTCCATCTCTTTATTTCTTGGGTTAACCCCGCCGACTCCTCGTTCGGCGGGGCACTACTTTGAAGTCTTTGAACGACTTCTTGATGATTCCGGTACAAAGGTGCACCCCAACTACGCAATTATTTTGCGCAGTTCAATTATTCCTTAATCCCCCCAAAACAGTGTACAATATTTCAAATTGCTCTTCCTCCCGGGCACTTAGTTCAATGGCTTGTACCCAGACCAAATGTTCCAGGGTCTCCGAGACGCGCCGCAGCGTATCCTCTTTTAATAGAAATTCAATGACCACATTGCTCAGCTCCTTTCGGGCAAAGGCATTGATAAGCTTGTGCTTGCGCCAATTGACTTTGTACAGGTAAAGATCCGCGAAGAACAAAACCAATTGTTTGGGATGCTGTTTAAACATTGGTGGAAATAGCGCGCTTACATCAACCGGAAGATCATGCAGCATGACCAGGGTACGGATCGGAGACTTGGCACTGCCCAACTGTTCGGCGAACAGGGCCAGGGCGTAGCGCTCAAAAAAATCCAGTTCCGAAGGAGACCAGCCCTCTCGCGGAGCCAGATGAAAACGTTGCAGGTAAAGCTCCCGGGAATGGTGCACCTCGGCATTTTGAGCCACCAATTCCAAGATGCGCGGGGCAAAATATTTAAGCTCGCCCATGGTCTCCAGGGTATAGCCCGATTTTGCCGTATCGTTGTACGCGTAGATGGCGGGGAGCGGAACCTGATACCGATCGTGCCCCAACAACAGCTGCTCATCTTCACGGCTCACACAACAAGGGGAACAGATGTCCAGGCTGTAAAGCCGTCCGTATTCCCCAAACAAGGTCTTGCTTTCCTCTATAAGCCCCTTCATCATTGTTTTTTTGGTTCGATGTAAAGATCTCAAACCACTACGCAATTATTTTGCGCAGGAAAGTTTTATCTTTGGGTACGACCAAAATAAAGATGGCCCAGAACAAGAATGCCCTGATCCGCTACAAGACCATAGACAAGTGTTTGCAGAACCACTACCGAAAATGGAGTTTGGACGATTTGATCACCGCATGCTCCGAAGTGCTCCAAGAATATGAGGGCCGGGCCGTACAGGTGAGCAAGCGTACCGTACAGCTGGACATACAGCTCATGCGCAGCGATAAACTGGGGTACAACGCCCCGATCGTGGTGTACGACAAAAAGTACTATCGGTATGCCCAGGAAGGCTATACCATCACCGACATTCCGATCACGGAAAATGACATCAGCGTCCTTTCGGAGACCGTGGATATGCTGAAGCAGTTCAAGGATTTTTCGCTCTTTTCGGAATTGGGCGGCATCATTCAGCGGTTGGAAGATCGGGTATATACGGAGAAAACCCATCGCCCGTCCATCATCCATTTAGATCGGAACGAAAACCTAAGGGGCCTCCATTGGCTGGATGAACTTTATGGTGCCATCCAAAAAGAAGTGGTGGTGCACATCACCTACCAATCCTTTAAGGCCACGAAGGCCAACACCGTGATCTTCCATCCCTATCTGCTCAAGGAGTACAACAATCGCTGGTTCTTGGTGGGGCGCAACCACAAGAGCAATGCCTTGCTGAATCTTGCCCTGGATCGTATGCTGTCCCTGGATTATGACTTTAAGATTCCCTATAATAGGTATGACTTTGATCCAGACCTCTTTTACCAGGATGTGATCGGCGTTACCGTGAACCGCGAACGGCCCTCTTTGGTGAGGCTTTGGGTAGATGCCCATAACGCGCCCTACGTCCTTACCAAGCCCTTGCACCATTCCCAGCGCACCCTACGGACCCATACCGATGGCAGTGTGGAAGTTACCATCTCGGTGCGGCTCAACTTTGAACTGGAACGCATTATTCTAGGTTTTGGGGAGGCCATGGAGGTTCTTGAACCAGAACGACTGCGCAAGCGGATGGCCATAAAGACCCTACGTATGGCGCGGCGCTATAATGGCTGACCGGGGGCCGGAACGGCAGGGAACCGACCTATGGGCAAAAAGACCACCTTACGTCAGTAGGCTGTTCACCAATTCCCACCGTTCCTCTTCCAGGCTCATTTTGGGAAAATCCCTTCCCGCCCGCCGATACCAATACCCAGCATTGAACTCGTCCCCTTCCTGACGGTGCAGATAGGCATGCAGGAGACTGCCCAAAGCAGTGTACATATCCTGGGCAATGTTATGGGCACTTTCCCAGTCGCCCTTGACATCGTGCCACATCACCTTCAAGGCCAGCGGCCAATCCAAAGGTGGCCCGGGCCTTTCCAAGGCGTCTTTGAACGCGTCTAAATCTTTGGGGAGTGCGGATTTTTTCTCCATGGCGTTTCACTTTTTTACGGATGCCTTTGGTCATGGTCACTTAAGGTACCGGTCCCTGGTCCCTACCTGCCCACCAACTTTAAAAAATCATGTTCCGAAATGATGGGCACCCCCAGTTTTTCGGCTTTGGTGCGCTTGCTGGGGCCCATTTTGTCTCCGGCCACAAGGTAGGTGGTCTTGGCCGAGATGGAAGATCCCACCTTGCCCCCATTGTCCTCTATGCACTTTTTGAGTTCGTCCCGGCCCAAGGTCTCAAAAACACCGGACACCACCACGGTCTGTCCCTTTAGCAAGTCTGTCTGCTGGGCCAGATCATCTTCAGAGAGGGAGAACTGCAGGCCCTTTTCCTTTAAGCGCCGTATGGCCAAACGGTTTTTTTCATTGCCAAAAAAGGCGATGACACTATGGGCAATGCGCTCCCCAATTTCGTCCACGGCCTCCAATTCTTCCACTGTGGCATTGGCCAGCGCATCGATGTTCTTGTAGGCCTTGGCCAATTTTTTGGCCACGGTCTCCCCCACAAAGCGAATGCCCAGGGCAAAGAGCACGCGCTCAAAGGGCACTGCCACGGAGGCCGCAATGCCGTTGATCAAATTTTCGGCAGATTTGTCTGCCATGCGCTCCAGGGGGAGCACCTGTTCTTTGGTAAGGTCATAAAGATCGGCATAATCCTGGATCAGGCCTTCCTTAAAGAGCAGCACCACCGTTTCCCCGCCCAGTCCCTCTATGTCCATGGCCCTACGGGAGATAAAATGTTGGATTCTCCCCGTGATCTGTGGCGGACAACCGTATTCATTGGGACAATAATGCTTGGCATCGCCCTCCGTGCGCTCCAAGGGAGCGCCACATTCCGGACAATGGTCTATGTACACCGTGGGCCGTGAGTGCGGCGGGCGCTTGGCCATGTCCACCCCAACGATCTTTGGGATGATTTCCCCGCCCTTTTCCACAAACACGGTATCTCCCTCGCGGATGTCCAGTTTTGCGATCTGGTCCGCATTGTGCAGCGAAGCCCGTTTTACGGTGGTTCCGGCGAGGAGCACCGGGGCCAGGTTGGCCACCGGGGTAATGGCCCCGGTGCGCCCCACTTGGTAACTTATCTTTTGCAGGATGGTGCTCACTTGTTCTGCCTTGAACTTATAGGCCATGGCCCAACGCGGGGCCTTGGAGGTAAAGCCGAGCTCTTCTTGTTGCTGCAGGTTGTTCACTTTAACCACCACCCCATCGGTTTCATAGGGCAGTTCATGCCGGGCGGTGTCCCAATGTTCCACAAAGGCCATCACCTCTTCGGTGCTGTGGCACAACTTGGCCACCGTGGGCACCTTAAAGCCCCACTCCCGTGCCTTTTCCAACATTTCGTACTGGGTGCCTATGCCCGTGTCCTTTCCCACAATGCTGTACAAGAGACATTCCAACGGCCTTTTGGCCACAATGGCGCTGTCTTGGAGCTTTAGGCTGCCGGAAGCCGTGTTCCTGGGGTTCATATAGGGCTCTTCGCCATTGGCCGCCCGCTCTTGGTTCATTTTTACAAACCCATCAAAGGGCAGTACGATCTCTCCCCGGATATCGAACCGATCGGGAAAATTGCCCTTGAGCTGCAAGGGCACGGATTTTATGGTTTTCACGTTGGTGGTCACGTCATCGCCCTGTACCCCATCTCCCCGGGTAACGGCGCGCAGCAACTTTCCCTTCTCATAGGTGATGCTGATGCTGGCCCCGTCATACTTGAGCTCGCAGGTATAGGCCACGGGCACAGGGCCCAGATTGCGCTGTATGCGCTTTTCCCAATCTTCCAGGTCGTCCTTGCTGTAACTGTTGTCCAAGGAATACATGCGATGCTCGTGCACCACGGTCTCAAAATTTTTGGTGACCCCACCGCCCACGCGGATGGTGGGGCTGTTGGCATCGTAAAATTCAGGGTGTTGGGCCTCCAGTTCCTGAAGTTCCTTGAGCTTCATATCGAACTCAAAATCAGAAATGGTGGGGCTGTCCAGCACATAGTAATTGTAGTTGTGCTCCCGCAACGCTTGACGCAGCGCCTTGATTCTCTTTTCCATATCCATTACAATTCGTCTTTTGTCATCCATTTTGGAACGGGCAAAGGGGTAAACCCGTTCATCTTTCGCAATAGTTCAGGAATGTTGCGCGCCACCAATATGGCCTCGAAGTTTGCGCGCTCCACAAACCCCTTCTGCACCATTTTGGCCAGCATCTGCAAGAGCTCGTCATAAAAACCATTGGTATTGAGGATGCCCATGGGATAGGGATGCAGGCCCAACTGTGCCCAAGTGAGCATCTCAAAGAACTCTTCCAAGGTACCGAAACCTCCCGGCAGCATGATGATGCCATCGCTAAGATCGTGCATTTTCAACTTTCGCTCGTGCATGCTTTGGGTCACCACCAATTCCGTAAGCCCTTCGTGATAGACCTCTTTCCGCTTCAAGAATTCGGGAATCACCCCTATGACCTTGCCCCGATGCGCCAGTGCCCCTTGGGCCACTTGGCCCATGATGCCGATCTTGGCGCCTCCGTAAATGAGGTCCATCCCCGCTTGTGCAAGGGCGGCACCCAAACCATGGGCCTCCCTGGCAAAGGCCGGATCACCACCCTCACTGCTGCCGCAAAACACCACTACTCCTTTCATATCTTTATCCTTGTTTCTCATGTTCCCTCCGGGCAAGGCCCAAAGGCACGTTCAAGGGCGAACGGCCCTTAACATGCGCTCGTTGCCGTACATGTCCTGCCTCAGCTCCAGCTGATCAAAGCCAAATGCCACGAACAACGCCAGGGTTTCCTTGGCCAAGTACTGATTTACCTCCATAAAGAGCTTTCCTTTTTTGCACAGATGCCTTTTGGCAAAGGTGGCCAGGGCCCGGTAAAACACCAATGGGTTTTGATCCGGAACAAAAAGTGCCCCGTGGGGCTCATATTGCAGCACATTGGGCTGCATTTCGTGTTTTTCCCCTCGGCGCACATAGGGCGGGTTGCTCACGATGCAATCGTAAACAACTTCGGCCGGAACGGTAGGTTCCCTGGCCAAGACATCGGCCTTGAAAAAATGGACATCCACCTGGTGCAACTCCCCATTTGACCGGGCCACAGCGAGCGCATCTTCCGATATGTCCATTCCATAAACCTTGGCATCCGCCATGTTCTCGGCCAGCGAAATGGCAATACAGCCACTTCCCGTGCCCACGTCCAGTATTTTGGCCGCCTCGGCATCTTTGGTTTTTGCGCTGGAAAAATCGTCCAACACCCACCGCACCAATTCCTCGGTCTCCGGTCGGGGTATGAGCACGGCGGGGTTCACCTTGAACTTCAAGTCCATGAATTCGGTTTCACCGATAATGTACTGTACCGGCTCCATCTGTTTTAAACGGCTAAGGGCTTGGAACAAGGGCGTCTCCTCTTCCTTGCCCAGCACCAGTTCCGGTTGTACGGCCAGCACAAATTTTTCCAGGCCCAAATAGTGGTGCGTGAGCAAATGAAAGAAGGAGGACACCTCCGGCGCCCCATAATGGACATCCAGTTCTTGGTGGTAAATCCGTTTTATCTCCCTGAGCAGCATCGCTATAGCGTTTTGAGCATGTGCACGGTGCAGGCGTGGTGGCCAGTGTTGCCCAAGGGCCCATCGATATAATCGAAGCCGAACCTAAGATATAGTTTTTGGGCGCTTTCCATATTGGGCATGGTTTCCAGATAGCATTGTTGAAACCCAAATTTCCTTGCTTTGGCCAGGCAGCGGTCTATCATTTTTGCACCAAGGCCCAATCCCCTGGCAGATTCCGAAAAGTACATTTTTTGCAGTTCACAGCAATTGCCCGGATACCCTTCCAAGGGACCCAGTCCGGCACATCCGGCAAGCGTGCCTTGTAGCTCCACCACATAAAAAGCGGACCTGGGCAATTGGTAGTGCTGGTACAAGCTGTCCAGGGACACGTCTGCGTAGGCCGAGCCCACCTTGGGGACGCCAAAGTCCAACAATACCGTTCTAATGAGCTGGGCAACAGCTACGTTGTCCTTGGGGGAAATGGGTCTGATGAGGGCGGTTTCCATCCTAGATCACAATCGTTTTTAAAGTCTTATTTTTACTGCCCGAAGATACGTGAAATACGCAAAATGAGCGTGACGGAGAAAAACGAACACCAAAAAAAAGACATGGCCATACCGCGTTTGGATGCGCACGGGAGCCTGGACGCCCAATTTATGCAGCGCTGCATTGAACTGGGCAGGAATGGCTTGGGCACAACGGCGCCCAACCCCATGGTGGGCGCACTTTTGGTGCACAAGGGCAAGATTGTTGGTGAGGGGCACACGAGCCCCTTTGGCGGCCCACACGCAGAGGTCAATGCCATAAACGCCGTAAAGGAGAAAGCCTTGCTAAAAGAGTGCACGCTCTATGTGACCTTGGAACCGTGCTCCCATTTTGGAAAAACGCCCCCGTGTGCCGATCTCATTGTAAAGCACCACATTCCCAGGGTGGTGGTGGGGATGCCGGACCCCCACCACAAGGTTGCGGGCCAGGGCATTGAAAGGTTGAAACAGGCCGGCTGCGAGGTAAACGTGGGCGTCCTGGAGCAGGCGTGCCGGGAGCACCACAGGCGTTTTGTTACCTTTCACCTAAAAAAGCGCCCCTATGTGGTCTTGAAATGGGCAGAAAGTGCAGACGGCTTTATGGCCCCGTTAAAACAATATCGTGAGACCGAACCCCAACCCTATTGGATCACAAACTCCCTATCCAGGCAGCTTGCCCACAAATGGCGCAGCGAAGAGCAGGCCATCTTGGTGGGCACGGGCACGGCCCTGGAAGACAACCCAAAACTGGATGTGCGGGACTGGAGCGGAACATCGCCCCTGCGCATTGTGGTGGATAGGCACCTGGCCATACCCCGGGACCACCATCTTTTAAGCGGCCACCCTCCCACCCTGGTGTTTAGCGCCAAAAAGGGGGAACGGATGGCCAAAAGCGGCCTTACCCATGTTCCACTACCGGAAGGACCGGACGCGATGGCCGAGCTTTTGCGGAAGTTGCACCAACTTAACATACAGAGCGTCATGGTGGAAGGCGGGGCAAAAACCCTACAATCCTTTATTGAGGCCGATCTCTGGGACGAGGCACGCATCTTCCGTGGACCCAAAAACATGGACAATGGTGTACCTGCCCCCAAAATAAAGGGGAAGTGCTTGGCACAGAAAAGAATAAGGCATGACCTTTTAACCATACTGCGACATGATCAAGAACATCATTTTTGACTTTGGCGACATTTTTATAAACCTGGACAAGCAGGCCGTGTACCGTGACCTGGCCAAATACGGCCATCCTGCCCTGACCCCTGAAATGGACACGCTGGCCAAGACCTACGAAGTGGGCAAAATAAGTTCCCCAGATTTTATAAAAGAACTGCAACGCCTTGTTCCCAAGGCAACGGCGGAAGAAATAACCCAAGCTTGGAACTCCATTTTACTGGACTTTCCCGAGTCCAGGTTGCACTTTATTGAACAATTGGCAGCCGACAAACAGTACCGTCTCTTTTTACTGAGCAATACCAATGATCTCCATATCGATTATGTGAAAAAGACGATGGGTCTTGATCGCTTCCAAAGGTTTCAGGCCTGTTTTGAACAGTTCTACCTTTCCCACGAAATACACCTTAGAAAACCCAATTTGGACATCTATCAGTTTGTGCTCAACGAAAACGACTTGAAGCCCCAAGAGAGTTTCTTTGTGGACGACACCAAGGAAAACACCGATGCCGCCGAAGGTTTGGGCATAACCACCTGGCACCTCAAAGTAGGCGAGGAAGACATCACCGACCTTAAAGCAAAGCTTTAATGCACTACCTGGTCCTTAGCATCCTCTTTTCAAGCTTCATCTTTGTGGTCTTTAAGCTGTATGTGCGCTTTAAGGTGCAAACGCTCTACGCCATCATTACCAATTATGTGGTGGCCTGTACGGTGGGCCTGCTCTTTTATGGCGAACAAGTGGATGTGGCAGCGCTCCCCGAAAAAAGCTGGTTCTGGGGCGCCTTGGCCTTGGGCGTCCTCTTTATACTTGTTTTTAACATTATGGCGGCCACGGCACAGAAATTGGGCGTGTCCGTGGCCTCTGTGGCCACCAAGATGTCCTTTGTGGTACCCGTTCTGCTCGGGGTGCGGCTTTATGATGAGTCCCTCAATACCGTAAAGGTCCTGGGTATTTGCATTGCGGTGGTGGCCGTGTACCTGAGCAGTATGAAGCAAACTGCGGAAAGGTTCTCCCTATCCATGCTGCGCTATCCCTTTTTGGTGTTCTTGGGCTCCGGGATCATTGATGCGGCCATAAAGTATTTTCAGGAAGAACACGTGCCGGAAGCGGAATTTGCCCTTTTCTCTGCCCTGCTTTTCTTTTTTGCGGGTACCACGGGCCTATTGTTCATCCTGGTCAAGGCCGGCAAAACCCCCATAAGGGCCAACCCCAGAAATGTGATCGGCGGCATTGCCCTGGGCATCCCCAATTTCTTTTCCATTTATTTTCTATTGCTCGCCCTTGATCACGGCAGCTTGCCCAGTGCCTCGATTTTTACGGTGAACAATGTGGGCATTGTACTGCTGTCCACCCTTTTGGGCATTTTACTGTTCCAAGAGCCCCTGAGCAAAAAGAATTGGATGGGCATTGCCTTGGCCGTGGTAAGCATCATTCTGGTGGTCTAAGGGTTCCGAAAGTTAAATTGATATGGCCACGGAAGATTACCGAACAAGCAATTATGATGGTTTCGATCGTTCAAGATCACGGAGAACCATCCGGGACATAAGAACAAAGCACTGAACCCAATGGAAGCCAAGGACAGCTATAGCACCATTGCCGCCCCCGTGAACGGCGTATTGCTAAAAGAACGCAAGAGCAAGTTTTTTGGCCATGCCTATCCCATTGCATCAGAAGATGAGGTAAAGCCCCTTTTGGAAACCTTGCAGAAGACCTACCCCACGGCCAACCATTTCTGTTATGCCTGGCAACTGGGCACGGAAGACAGGTCCCATAGGGCCAATGATGACGGCGAACCCAACAATTCTGCCGGGATGCCCATCTACGGCCAGATACAGTCCTTTGACCTTACCAATCTGCTCCTTGTGGTGGTACGGGTGTTTGGCGGCACCAAGCTGGGCGTGGGCGGTTTGATCACGGCCTACAGGGAAACGGCAAAAGAAACCTTACAGCGCGCAAACATCGTTACCAAAACCATTGAGGTGCCCCTTGTTCTTTCCTTTGGCTACGCCGAGATGAACAAAGTGATGCGCTTGGTGCGCACCAAAAAACTCCGCATTACGGCCCAACAGATGGGTTTAGAGTGCCAAATGACACTTGCCGTAAGGAAAGGGAAGCTCAACGAAGTGAAGAAGACCTTGGAAGCGCACCGGAAGATTACGATCGTGCAAGGGACCCCTTGAGCCTGCCGGCAAGCAAAAATGATGGAAATCTGTGCCTCACCGCAGTTTTTTTAAGATGTATTCCGGGCAGCGCATGGGCCTTTTCCTGTTAACGTCCATAAACACCAGATCCGTGCTGCCCGTGGCCACAATTTCTTGGTGCTGATTGGTAAGGGAATACCCAAAAGCGATACGTACGGTTGGCAGCTCCTTTAAAGAAGTTTCCAGGGTGAGCTCGTCATCAAAAAGCGCCGACTTCTTAAAATTGAGCTGTAGCTGTATCACGGGCAACATAATGCCGTTCTCTTCCATCTCCCTGTAAGACAGGCCAAAAGAACGCAGCCAGGCAATCCTTCCCATTTCCAGGTACTGCGCGTAGTTCCCGTGGTACACCACGCCCATTTGATCCGTTTCCGCGTACCTTACCCTAAAAGTTATTTTTCTTGACAGCATTGTTTTCATATAAAAAAGTATATCTTTAGAGGCCCTTCCGATCCGGTGGGGAACATGGGGAAAAAAAAGGTCAAATTCAATATGATTCGATTTTTTTTTTAGGTTTTTTGTTCACATATTTGCCTTCCCCCAAAGGAACCCCGATCACCGTCCTGGAGATGGCTTGGTTCTTCAATAAAATGCTAACCAAATAGTAGAAGTTTAACTAATATGAATGCCACAGCGACTTCCGTATGGAACAATTGTTTGAAATTTATCCAGGATAATATTCAACCGCAGGCATTCAAGACTTGGTTTGAACCCATAAAACCGGTTAAGCTATCGGACAATGTGCTCAGCATAGAGGTACCCAGTAAGTTTTTTTACGAGTGGCTGGAAGAACACTATGTAAAACTGCTGAAAGTGGCCCTGACCAAGGAGCTGGGGGAGAGTGCAAAATTGCTCTACAACATTAAACTGGAAAACACCTATGGCAACAAGGAAGGTTCCGTAGAGAAGATTCCCAGCACCAGCAAAGGCACCATGGCCCCTCAGGAAATGGACGTGCCCATAAAGTCAAAGAACCCGGAACTCCGCAATCCCTTTGTCATTCCCGGCATAAGGAACATAAAAATAGAGTCCCAGCTCAATGCGGGCTATAATTTTGAGAATTTTTTGGAGGGAGACAGCAACCGCTTGGCCCGATCGGCCGGGCTGGCCGTGGCCAACAAGCCCGGTGGCACCTCCTTTAACCCGCTCTTGATCTTTGGAGGGGTTGGTTTGGGCAAGACCCATTTGGCCCACGCCATTGGCGTTGAAATAAAGGACAAGTACCCAGAACGTACGGTGCTCTACATTTCTGCCGAAAAGTTTACCCAGCAATACATAGAATCGGTAAAGAAAAACACCAGAAATGATTTCATCCACTTTTATCAGCTCATAGACGTGCTGATCATAGATGATGTACAGTTCTTTTCCAGCAAGACCGGCACCCAGGATGTGTTTTTCCATATTTTTAACCACTTGCACCAAAACGGAAAACAGGTGATCCTCACCTCGGACAAGGCACCCGTGGACATGCAGGATATTGAGCAAAGGCTGTTGTCCCGTTTTAAATGGGGCCTTTCTGCGGAACTACAGAGCCCGGACTACGAGACCCGGTTCAGCATCCTAAAGAACAGATTGTACAGGGATGGGGTGGAAATGCCCGATGAGATCGTGGAACACGTTGCCAAGAACATAAAAACCAATATCCGCGAGCTGGAGGGCGCCATTATTTCGCTCATTGCCCAGAGCACCTTGAACAAACAAGAGGTGACCCTGGAGCTGGCCCAGCAGACCGTGGACAAGTTTGTGAAGAACACAAAACGGGAAGTCTCCATTGATTATATACAAAAAGTGGTCTCGGATTATTTTGAAATGGACGTGGCCACCCTGCAATCCAAGACCAGAAAGCGCCATATTGTGCAGGCAAGGCAACTGGCCATGTTCTTTGCCAAGAAATTCACCAAGGCCTCCTTGGCCAGTATAGGGTCCCAAATTGGGAAAAGGGACCACGCCACCGTACTGCATGCCTGCAAAACCGTGGACAACCTCGCTGAAACGGACAAACAGTTTCGCAAATACATAGAGGACCTTACCAAAAAACTTTCATAACCGAACATGAAGACCAAAGTCTTGATGGTGTGCTTGGGCAATATTTGTAGGTCGCCCTTGGCCCAGGGCATCCTTGCCGGGATGGTAGATCCAGAAAAGGTCTTGGTAGATTCCGCAGGCACCGGCAATTACCATCTTGGCAAGCCCCCCGACCCCAGATCCATAGCGGTGGCAAAGGACCACGGCATTGATATAAGCCACCAACGCTGCCGTCAGATCCAGGCCGGGGATTTAGATCGTTTTGACCATATTTACGTCATGGACCGGAGCAATTATGAAAATGTCATCAGGTTGTGCTCCACCCATGACCAGCGCAGTAAAATAAGGCTGTTGTTGGATGTCCTGAACACCGGCAACAACGAGGTGCCGGACCCCTACTACGGGGGCGAAAAAGGATTCGAGAACATTTTTTCCCTGATCACCGATGCCTGTGAAAAGGTCGCCGCCCACCTTAACGCAAAATAGCACCCATGGAAAAACCACCCAAAGGACATTTGTACCTCATCCCCACCACCCTGGGCGACAATGAGCCCTTGGAGGTGCTTCCCATGTCCGTAAAACAGTCCATAGAAAAAATTGACCACTATATTGTGGAAAATGAAAAAACGGCCAGGCATTTCATAAAGAAGATACACCCCCGCAAATCACAGCCCAATCTCACCTTGTTCTTACTGAACAAGTTTACCGAAGCGGCCGAACTTCCTTCTTTTTTACAGCCTTGTATGCAGGGGGTTGATGTGGGAATCCTATCTGAGGCTGGCTGCCCCGGCATTGCCGATCCCGGAGCCAGTGTCGTGGCCATGGCCCACGAGAAAGGGATACGTGCCATACCCTTGGTGGGGCCCTCTTCCATTCTAATGGGGGTGATGGCCAGCGGCCTCAACGGGCAAAACTTCGCCTTTAACGGCTATCTGCCCATAGACGCACAAGAACGCAAGCAAAAGTTGAAGCTGTTGGAGAAGCGGTCTAAAGAAGAGCAACAGACCCAAGTGTTCATTGAAACCCCGTACAGGAACAATAAATTTTTGGAGAGCATGCTCCGCCATCTTGGGCCGCACACCAGGATCTGCATTGCCTCGGATATTTCGCTGAGCAGCGAATTCATTGCCACCAAGACGGTTTCCCAATGGAAACAGGAAAAGGTGGACCTGCACAAAAGACCCACCATCTTTATGTTGTTGGCCTAGCAGGGTCTTGTCTTGTGCCCCCTTCACTTTATCCAACACTGCACTGGTTCCAAGGATGGTTAAATACGCGGATTCTTCAAGGGGGGAATGGCCGAAATGTCATAGCCTTTGAACTTTTTGATGTACTTGGAAATGGAACTCCCAAAGCCATCGGAAACATCGATCTCCCCAAAAGAACGGAGATAGTGCTTCACGTTGCCCGCACCAGCCAGGTGGGCCGCCGCTATGATCCCGGATTCGGTGATTTCTATGCCCCCCATGTTCTTTCCCACATAACGGGCAATGTCCTTTCTTAAAATCCATTTGTTTCGGGCCACATTCAATTTAAAAATGTGTTCCTGGAGCTTTGGATTGTTCAGAAAGGTTTTTTCCATGTGCACCCCCATCAGTTGCAAGGTTTCAATACCAAATTGGTATTTGCCCAGGTATCCGAATTCGTTCACCACAAAATAATTGCCCTGCGACTCCTTAAAGGCAAGGGCCTCCCTGAAGCCTATAAAGCCCGAATCCAAAAAGGGCGGTGCGGTTTCCAAGGTTACAAGGGAATCCAATGTTACGGGAAAGTGAACTTTTGCTGGCGCTTTTACCAAAAGTGCCTCAGGTACCCTCACCTCTTTTTTAAAGGTATTGAGGCCAAATCCTGTCAGGACCAAAAAAATGACAATTGACGTTAAAACAATCCACCATCTTTTCATATGCTACTTTTCTTAAGACTTACGGCAAAAGGGCCTGCTTAAATTTCACACCGCAAAGTTATGGGGCAAAAATCCTTGAAGTAAGAAGTTATTGTTAAATATGTCCCTTTTTTGTTAACAGGTGCAAAAACTTGGACAATTTACCTAACGCTTTATGTCTTGGGCATTTATCCATCGGATGTACTGCGCTTTGTTCCGGTTGTGCTGCGCGAGGTTTTCGGCAAACATGTGATACCCAAAGTCCTGAACATTGGCCACCATATACAAATAATTGTGCTTTTCCGCATTGAGCACCGCGTCTATGGCACTGATGTCCGGCATGGTAATGGGGCCGGGCGGCACTCCGGGGTACTTATAGGTATTGTAAGGGGAGTCCAGTTCCAAGTCCCTGTACAGCACCCGTTTGATGACGGTGTCAAAATTACCCGTCTCTTTTTTGATGGCATAGATAACGGTGGGGTCTGCCTGCAACAACATGCCCCTTCTTATCCTATTGAGATAAAGGCCCGCCACTTTGGGGCGTTCATCTACCTTGGCCGTTTCCTTGTGGACTATGGATGCCAGGGCAATGACCTCTTCCGGGGCCAACTTCAGGGCTTTGGCCTTGGCGAGGCGATCGGCATTCCAAAACCTATCGTACTCCTTTACCATTCTTTCCCTAAAATCTACCGCACCGGTATTCCAGAAAAACTCGTAACTGTTGGGAAGGTAGAGCGTTAGGGCATTCTCCAGGTCCAGCCCTTTCCCGGCAAGAAATTCCGGATCGGAGAAGGCATTGACCAAACTTGTGCTGTCTGCCTCCAACTGCTGCGCCACTCGCTGCGCCAGGTCGTGTATGGTCTCCTGGTTGTTAAAGGACACCTTAACGGGCAGGTTGGCACTGCGCAGCGTGTTTACCACGTCATTGTTGCTCATCCCTTTTAGGATGCGGTACTTGCCCCCTTTTATGTTGCCTGCATACCCCTTGCGCGCCGCCGTGGCCCTAAAGGTTTCCACATCCTTGAGAAGGGGCTCCAACTGCTGGACCACTTCGTCCAGGTTGGCCCTTGAGGAAACATACACAAACGCCTCTTCATTGTTAAATTGGGTGTTGGGCAAAAAAAAGGCGCTGTACACCTTGTAGGCAAAAACACCACAGGCCACGAGACCCAAAAGCACCACGGCCAGAACTATCCTCTTAATATACATCCCTATTTATTTTTTGAAACATGACCTCATCATAAAAACCATTTCCTTGGCGTATCCAATCCTTCTTTACGCCCACTTCTTCAAAGCCCAGTTTGCGAAATAGTTTGATGCTTCCTTTGTTCTTTGCCAAAATATTGGCGTAAACCTGTCTAAGGCCCAGATGTCCAAAGGCATAGGTGCACAACAGGCCTATGGCCTCCTTACCGTGGCCAAGGCCACGATCTGCTTCCTCCAAGATAACGATTCCAAGGCCGGCCCTGCGGTGCTGTGGGTCAAAATCAAAAAGATCTACCAGACCTATGGACCTCGCATCGGTTTTATCGCAGATCACCAATCGTAATTGTTTTACATCAAAGATGTCCCGGTAGGCGTTGTCCAGATAAAGCTGCAGCACGTTTTTGGAATAGGGCGTAAGGGTGCCGCTTATTTCCCATACAGCGGCATTGTTCTCCAATTGGTACAGAAAATCCAGGTCTTCCTGCTCCAAAGCCCTTAAAAAAACAGCGTCGCCCTGTAGTTTTACCATAGTATCTGTCCTTTGAACACCTGTTGTGCCGGTCCGATCAAAGTAATGTTGCCATAGCCCGCATCCACTTTTTCAAACGTTACCCGGAGGGAGCCGCCCTCAACCTTGATATCCACGGCATTGGAGGTTGTTTTGCCCCAATGAGACAGGGCAAGGGCCACCGCGGTAACGCCCGTGCCACAGGAAAGTGTTTCATCTTCTACCCCCCTTTCATAAGTGCGCACCCGATACACATTTTCTCCAAGGGACTGCACAAAATTAATGTTGCTGCCCTTCTTTCCATAGTTGCCGTAGCGTATCTTGGCCCCTTCCTTGGCAACATCCAAGGCACTGAGGTCTTCAACGGCCTGCACATGGTGCGGGGAGCCGGTGTCCATAAAAAGGGCGTTCCCCTTTTTTTCTATGTTCATCACAGGGCTCATGCCCAGGTGCACCCTACCCTCTTTGTCCATCCGGGCGTTGTGCAGACCATCTACGGCCCTGAACGTTGTGGCATCTGCAATGAGCCCCAAATAATGGGCAAAGGCAACAATACATCTGCCCCCGTTGCCGCACATGGTACTTTCCCTGCCATCTGAATTGAAATAGACCATACTGAAGTCCACCTCCGTATCATGTTCCAATAGAATGAGGCCATCTGCCCCTATCCCAAACCTACGATCGCACAGTTGGGCAATGCGGGCGTTGTCATTTTTGGGGATTGTCCCGTCCCGATTGTCCATCAAAACAAAATCGTTTCCCGTTCCCTGATACTTGTAAAACTCCATGTTCACCTTGAAATAGACCCCAAATATAGAACTTTATTCAGGTTTGGTCTCCCGTTAAAATGCAGTTAAACCACAGCGCACGGCACAAAAAACGTTTAATTTTAGAAGTGCACTGCATACATCCCGTAAAAGAAGGGGACATATGCTTCCCAATGTCAAGGACAAAATGGCAACCGTTTTACCCAATTGTCACCCGCGCAAGACCTGGCTGCCCCCAAAATAGGGTTTGGCACAAAACTTGGAAATGCTAATTTTGCCTTCCATTTCCCTGAACTGGGAAAACCGCTTGGAACCACATTGCCCTTAGGGCAAGGATTTTTAGGGGCGTGAAGGACAAGGGAACCAACGTAAATAAACACAAAAAGGATATGAAGAACTTTGGAAGTCTGTTATTGGTGGCCATTCTTGGAGGGGCCCTTACCTTGGGGGCCTACGTGACCTTTTTTGACAGCACCACCTATGCCGTGGTGGAGCAGCAGCAAGGGGGCAGCCTCATTGCCACCAATTACAACAGCGACCCCTATCGGGGAGCAGGTATAAACGATGTGGATTTTACCCTGGCAGCGGAAAGTACGGTAAATGCCGTGGTACACGTTAAGAACGTGACCTTGAGCAAGGGCCCCAGCAGCCTCATGGAGTTCTTTTACGGCTCTGGCGGCAGTGCCAAGCCCCAGGTGGGAACAGGCTCTGGGGTGATCATCTCGCAAGACGGACATATTGTGACCAACAACCATGTCATTGCCAATGCCACCCAACTGCAGGTTACCCTGAACAACAACCGCACCTATGAAGCAGAACTCATTGGCGCCGACCCCAACAGCGATATTGCGCTCATAAAGATAGAACCGGACGGCAAATTGCCCTATCTGGCCTTTGCCGATTCTGACAACACCAAGATCGGGGAATGGGTTTTGGCAGTGGGCAATCCCTTTAACCTCACCTCTACGGTCACCGCTGGCATTGTCAGTGCCAAAGCCAGGGATTTGGGAAGAAACCAGAGCTTTATCCAAACAGACGCCGCGGTAAACCCGGGCAACTCAGGAGGCGCCTTGGTGAACACCAACGGGGATCTGGTGGGCATCAATACCGCCATTAGCTCACAAACGGGATCTTACGTAGGGTATTCCTTTGCCGTTCCCAGCAACATTGCCAAAAAAGTGGTGGACGACATTTTGGAATACGGGAATGTGCAAAAGGCCGTGTTGGGCATTCAAGTACCGCCGGCCAACAGCCCCTATGCCATAAAAAACGGGTTCAACGAAATTGAAGGGGTGTACATCTCTGGCGTTGAGGAAGACTCCGGCGCCTTCGAGGCAGAATTACAGGAGGGCGACATCATTAAACAATTGGACAAGATCACCATTAAGAAGTACCCGGACCTCACCGGCTACCTCAGCAGCAAAAGGCCGGGAGACACCGTACAGGTGACCATAGACCGGGCCCAAGAAATATTGATCAAACCCGTTGTGCTCAAGAAAAGGCAAAAAACCATAGTGCCCGAGATGGGAATGGAGGTAAAGAACCTGTCCGAAAAGGACAAAGAGCGCTTTGGCACGGAACACGGGGTGCTCATTACCGGGGTTCCGGAAAGATACCGCGGCTTTGGACTTGAGGGCAAAGTGATCCTCAGCGTGGACGATAAAGAGATTACCGACATTCAAGATGCGAGAAATGCCTTTGGCGCCATTACACGATATGGCAAAACGGTCATTACCATGCTCAATGCGGACGGCGAAAGGGAGCGGTTGATCTTTCAGTAAGGGCAGGGCAGACGATGAACCAGGAAAAAAGCGGCCAAATGTCCCCGCCATTTGGCCCTGAAGCCCTGAATATTGTATTTTTACACTGCCACGAATCCGATTCCACAATACCATATGTCCGGAAAGCTATCATATGAACAGGAACTTGCCTTTCAGTCCGACCGCAGAAAAGCCACCACAGAGTTCATAAAAATCACCAGTGACCTTTGGTACGACAGGGCCATTGAGGTAGTACTGTTCAAAAACCAGGTACTGGACCAGACGGTGAGCACCATCATACAACTGCACGAGTACGCCGGGGAATTTGTGCAGAAACCCATCTCCATATTTGATTCCGTAGAAATCCTAAGGGCCATAAAAGACCTAGGTTTGCCGCCTGCCAAGTTGGACATTGGGAAACTGACCTATGAATACCACTCGGACGACAACAATTTTAACAATGCCAAGGCCTTTGTCGTGAACAAGCTCAAGGCCGCTGGGAGCCACCCTAGGGCAAAACCAAAGGATTTGGTCCTGTACGGATTTGGCAGGATAGGCAGGTTGCTGGCACGGGAGATCATGTCCAAGACCGGCAAAGGCTCGCAGATGCGGCTCAGGGCCATTGTGCTTCGGGGCAAACCGGACCCCGACAACCTGGAAAAAAGGGCCAGTTTAATGCGTACGGACTCCGTACACGGCAATTTTACGGGCACCATTGCTTTCTGTGCAGAAGAAAATGCCCTGCTCATAAACGGGACCACGGTGAAAATCATCCACACCCAAAATCCCGAGACCGTAGATTATACAGAACACGGGATACAAGATGCCTTGTTGTTGGACAGTACCGGCGCGTTCAGAAACAAAGCAGAGCTGTCCCGCCACTTAAGGGCCAAGGGCATTGCCAAGGTGTTGTTGACAGCTCCGGGAAAGGAGGTGCCCAATATTGTGCACGGGGTAAACCACCTGAACTATGACCCCAAAAAGACCAACATCTTCTCGGCCGCCTCATGCACCACCAATGCCATTACCCCGATCTTAAAGGTGATGCAAGATTCCCTGGGCATAAAACGGGGGCATTTGGAGACCATACATGCCTACACCAACGATCAAAACCTTGTGGACAACATTCACCCAAAACACAGAAGGGGAAGAGCGGCGGCCCTGAACATGGTCATTACCGAGACCGGGGCGGCAGAGGCCGTGGCCAAGGCGCTTCCCTCGCTCAAGGGCAAGCTAACCTCAAACGCCATAAGGGTTCCCGTGCCCAATGGCTCCTTGGCCATTCTTAACCTGGAACTGAAAAACAAGATTTCTGCGGAGGGCATCAACACCATAGTGAAAAAATACGCCTTGGAGGGCGATATGGTGGAACAGATCAAGTACGCCCTTAGCAAGGAATTGGTGTCCTCGGACATCAAGGGCACCACGGCACCGGCCATCTATGACAGTAACGCCACCATTGTGGCGCCCAACGGCAAAAACGTGGTGCTCTACATTTGGTACGACAATGAATACGGCTATGCCCACCAGGTGATCCGTCTGGCAAAATACATTGCCCAAGTGCGCCGTTATACTTATTATTGAAAATAGCTCCCATAAAACATCTTTTAGCATTAGTTTTACGTATAATCTTATGAAATCTTGAACAAGCCCCCTTTTTTAATTCAAATTGGAGGTGCATCATCGTTTCAACACCCTAAGTCAGTAACAAAACCTAAAGTCAACAAGAAATGCACCTTTCCAAATCCATCCTCATTGGTATAGCTCTTTTTCTAACCCATTCTTCCTTTGCACAAGAAGAGACACCTTCCAAACTTTCTTTGGACGAAGGAACCATAAGCTCGCAGTTTGATTACATATCCAAACGGTCCGGAAACTATCGTGCAGACGGCGTGAGGTATGAGGTGGTCAGGGAAAGCAACCTGATGAAATTGAAAAACAATGTACTGGACAGCATTAGGGCAAAGGACGAAAAGAGGGAAACCTTGAGCAAGACCATAGCTGAGCACGAGGCCACCATAAGCACCCTGAACAAACAATTGTTTGACACCTCGGCGCAATTGGAAGAAGTGACCCAGGAGAAAGACAATATGTCCTTTCTTGGCATACAGGTCTCCAAAGCAACCTATAGCATCATTTTATGGACATTGATCGGACTGTTGTTGGTGCTGTTGGCCACTTTTGTCTTTAAGTTCAAGGACAGCAATAGACTCACCCAAGAAGCCAAGCAGAACCTACTGGAAGTGGAGAAGGATTACGAAGAACACAGAAGGCGGGCCTTGGAACGGGAACAAAAGATAAGCAGACAGCTACAGGACGAACTAAACAAACAAAAGAAAAAATAATTTCCTGCCGGTTTCCGAAGATGACCGTATAAACAACAAAGCCCCCAAAACAACCCATGGCGCTGCCCCCAAGTCGGGAAGCCACCGCAGTAGCACCATACCGGGGCAAGTATAATGCACTTTACAAGATCCATTGGATAGGGTGCCCTCCCAAGGCAAAGTGTAAGCAATAAGACCTATTTTTGCAATGTTAGGGGAACCCCTGCCCGCGGCCAACCGGGGCAGCACCTCCAAAAAACCGGCTGAATCCCATTCCGATGCGCATAGATATCATTACCGTGCTGCCCGAACTGCTAAAAAGTCCGTTTGAGGCCTCCATTATGAAGAGGGCGGTGGACAAGGGCATTGTCTCCGTACACTTCCACAACCTAAGGGAATATACCAGCAACAACTACAAACAAGTGGACGATTACCAGTTTGGCGGGGGAGCCGGAATGGTGTTGATGATAGAGCCCATAGACAAATGCATTTCCAAACTACGGGCAGAACGCCATTACGATGAGATCATTTATATGACACCGGACGGCGAGACCCTGAACCAATCCATGGCCAATGGGCTTTCCCTAAAAAAGAACATCATAGTGCTCTGCGGCCATTACAAGGGTGTGGACCAAAGGGTGCGGGACCTATTCATTACCAAGGAGGTGTCCATTGGGGACTATGTACTTTCCGGTGGCGAATTGGGTGCCGCCGTGCTCTGCGATGCCATTGTAAGACTCATTCCGGGGGTATTGAACAACGAAACCTCTGCCCTTACGGACAGCTTCCAGGATGGCTTGTTGGCCCCTCCCGTTTACACCAGGCCGGCAACATACAAAGGAATGGAGGTGCCCAAAATATTGTTGGGCGGCAATTTCCCCAAAATAGAGGCTTGGCGGGAACAGAAGGCCTATGAACGCACCCGGGAAATAAGGCCGGACCTGCTGCCCGAAAAATAGGGCAGACCGATAAAAATAGGGCAAAAAGGCTTGCGAGTATCAAATTAACCCCTATTTTTGCACCCTGTTAAATCAACCTCTGACGATACCCGTGAACGTTGTTTAATATCATTCCAACAAAAAGAAAGCATGGAATCATTGATCAAGTATGTACAGGATGAGTTTGTGACCAAAAAGGAATTTCCAGAATTTTCGGCCGGGGACACCATCACCGTGTATTACGAAATTAAGGAAGGTGAAAAGACGCGTACCCAGTTTTTTAAAGGGGTGGTCATACAACGACGTGGCGCCGGTGCCACCGAAACCTTTACCATCAGGAAGATGTCCGGCACCGTGGGTGTGGAACGTATCTTTCCGGTGCACATGCCGGCCCTGCAGAGGGTGGAAGTGAACAAACGAGGAAAAGTGAGACGTTCCCGTATTTACTACTTCCGCGAGCTTACCGGCAAAAAAGCCCGAATTAAGGAAGTGCGCTCCTAATGGAACAACCAAAGACATAAAAGGCCGGTACACTACCGGCCTTTTTTTATGAACATTTGTTAACAACACTTGTTCATAGCATGTTCATTTTTAAAGTTTTCCCACCATCTCCCATGTCGGATTTTTTTTGTATCTTTAAGATGTTAGTGGCGGGAAAGCAGTCTCACCATTGGCCGTAAAGTTTACGTTCTTTATGTTACCGTTTTTGGTTGTGGTTCCCCAGGTTGCAATGCCGTGTGGGAAGCACATCGCAAAGAAAGCACATTAAGGCTGTCGCTTTAATGGCGCGTTCGGGGTCGCTTTGCAAGGGCCGGGCCCATGGCAACAGGGACAGAACGGTAAAAGAGGTTTTCATTGTACCGTCTTCTTCGGAACCGGGATGAAAGCTTTAAACGTAGCAAGGGAAACGGAGGCAATCAATGGTTGCCGTTGCAAACTATAAAATTGCAACACCAAACCCGTGAATCCCAAAAAAAGCCATATTTGGATATCTGTATCCAGATATGGCTTTTGTATTTTTAACCCCCTTCAAAAGACGGGCCACCCCGTGTCCGGTTTTACCCCTTGCTCAATCAAAAGAAAGACCCTGGCCCCATCTTGGAACATCCTTCCCCAGTTGGGGCAGCTTTCCCAAAGCTTCCCCACAACAAGGCACTTGCGGCCTCCAATGGGCCGGGCACCAACCCCGTGCGGGTAGTGTTGGCAGAATGAAGGACAGACCCGTTCCAATCCCTTTTTAACCCAGATTATGCACTAGTCCCCTGATGAATGGCTTCATAATTTTGGCTCTATCGTGTTTTGAGTGGGTAAGTTAGTAAATTGTTATTTTCGGGGGATGGAAAATTCCAAGGAAATATTCGCACTCGCCCTGGGTCTTACCGATCCGTGGTATATAAAGGAGATGTC
>NZ_JBLFEO010000013.1:0-120935 GCF_047345505.1 Maribacter aquimarinus
CGCTTCGCATTGAAATATGGATATCTCAAAAAAGAGATACCCACATTTCAACACGACATGAACATCAACAACAATGATTGGAAATCCCTAGTTTTGAATACTACGAAGACAGGGTAGCTTTCATTAAAGCCTAGCCAACCATTCCAAGTGTCTCTGATTTCGACACTGGCTTCTTTCATCAAATCCTCTACAATTCCAAGTAATGCTTTTTTTTCGTTTTCGGATAAAAGCATAGTCTGATTGGATTGTGCATTACTAAGTAGCGCAAAAAAAAAGATTTTTATGGAGAAAACTAATTTCATTCTTGAGCTTGCAGCTAACGGTTTGGGTATGGAGTCGGTTTTTTACGGATTAAATAACGATAAATTATGAGTATAGAAAAACTTACAAAAAGACTACAAGGCAGTATAGATTTTGCCTTAGATAATGAAGAAGATTTAGACGCTGCAAGCTGGAATTATCAAGAAGGTATTTTAATTACGGTAAACGAAGCAAAATTATTACTTGACATAGTAAAAAACTGCTCTATACCTGATGTTAGCCAACAACGTGAACTGTTAATTGGCTTTAAAAAATGGCATTCTGATTGGGGTGGTAAATGGTTTTCAGACGAACACGAAGCCAGTATAGTTGACGAATACTTAAAGACAATTAATTGTAGCTAACGTAGGTATATGATCATTGATCATATACCCATTATACGCACAAGATAACAAAACTTTTGGTGTTCGTGCTGCCGCCGTGGGCCCTTTTGGCATCCCTTCCCATGGTCCCTGTGGCATCTTGGCCCAACCAAGCACTAGGGATGGCCCGCACAGCAACACCGAAAGTGTTCCGTAGGACCCCGGGCACCTGGCAGGCCCCGGGCCCGCGTTAGGGATAGGAGCGAAAAGCCCACAGCGAGGTACGAGCGCGGACTTGCAGCGCATAGCCCGGCCCGCAGGGAACGCCCAAACAGGCGTACCTGCACCCGTTTTTGCCCCTCCCCCGCTCCCAGAGCCTGGGCATTACCGCTTTTTTTCCTTGGGAACGGATACAAGGATGCCCCTAGGCCCAACCTTTTTACATGGACGCATAGGGGTTGGGGCAAAGGGGCATCTGGCTGCTTGTTGGGTTAGGAAATGGCCACTTTTTTGGGCGGGGTTTTCCGGGCGTCTTCCTTCTTGTGCAGCTTAAAGCTGAGGATGCCGTCTTTGTACCGCGCCGCGATGGCGTCTTCCCTTACGTTCTCCGGCAACTGCAACGAGCGCTGAAAGGCGTGGTAGCCAAATTCCCTGCGGGTGTAGTGCTGCTCCTCTCCCGAGGCCAACTCCTCTTTCTTGGCCGTGATGTGGAGGCAACCGTTGTCCAGGGTAACCTCAAAATTGTCCTTGTCAAAACCCGGGGCGGCAAGCTCCACTTCAAAATGGTCTTTGTGCTCCTTGATGTTCAGGGCGGGCATGCGCCCCTTGCTGTTCCAAAAGGGTTCGGGAAACCTGTTCCTTATCCAATCATGGTCCATAAAATGGTCCAACTGATGGAAGTCTTCCTTGAAAAGGTCCCCAAAAGGACTGCGATCGAATGTTACAAGTGACATAATCATAGGATTTTAGGTGAAACAATAGGTGTTACGTTAGGGCCAAGGTAGCCCCGTTCCGGGATCGAACAAATGACCTGGATCAGCCGGGTGCCCCGGGGGCTCCCTCCCACGGAAACGCCCCCTTTTTTCCTTGTGGCGCCAAGGGCCCAAAAATTCTTACAGGTGGGCCGGATCTAGGGGCGCCACACGCTCGTATTGGGTGCAATCTCCGGTGAAGAGCACCCCTTCTTGCAACAGCCGGAAGAACTGTGCCCTGGTGGGCCTGATCAGCACCTGGGTTTCCCGTTGGCCCAGGTGGGAAACGGAATCCAGGGGCACAATGTCCTTTAACCGCTCCAGGTCTTCCGGTAGGGAGGCCCGGGAAAAGCTAAGGCGGCCCCATGTGGTCAGGGAAGCCACGGTTACCGCCCAAGCCCCATGGTCCAGGGGGGCATTGAGCACCAAATGCCCCTGCGCCCCTTTCAGCACCTGGTGCCCGCCCAGGGCAAAGACGGTATCGCGCAGCACCACGGTGGCCACCAGGGTGTCTCCCAGCATCTGCGCGGGAAAATCGGCCTCCCAGTCCAGCACCTGCAAGCGGCCATTGGCATAGGCCAGCCTTTGGTCTTGGGCCACCTCATCCTTGTGCAAACGGATGGGCAGCTCCTTGCGCCGTACCATTGCGCTGCGGTCTATTTTCAGGGACGCAGCCTCCGCGGCACACCAAAAGGTGCCGTGGTAGGCCCTTGGGATCTCCCCCAGGGCGGGTAATTCCGCCGGCTGCGGTTCACCAAAGACAATTCCGGGCCGGCAAGACCAACCGGCCAGCAAGCAACAGATGGTTACAAATAGATACAGGGGTCTCATAGCTTGGGGTTTTACGGGGTTACACAACAATCTAACCCGCTCCCGGGCCGGCCACGGGAGCGGGGGCGCGGCTCCTCAAAAACGGAAGAGGGCATTCATTTTTGTGCGGCCGTGGGGCATCTGGGCCGCTTCCACCAAATACACCTTGCCGCCCTTTAAAAAGGTGCTCATGGCCGCCCGATCCGTGAGCGAAACACTGTTGGGCTGCGGTGCAGGGTGCAATTGCAAGGTCCTTTTATCGGCATCATAAGTGCCCCAGACATGGGCCCCTTTCCTTATAAAGAGGGTGTCTATGAGCCCACTATGGGCCGCTGCGAGCACATCGCCCAGGTCCGTGGCGGTCCTGCCCCTGCCCTGCGCCTCCAGAAATTGGCGGTGCTTGGCGGCGCGTTCCCGCTTAAAAACGGGGGCCAGCCGCTCCCAGGCCATTTGGTGCAGCGCCTGGGGCGAAAGGGAAGCCGGACTTTGATCCAAAAAGGTGTCCAAAAGGTGGGCGTACCCATTTTCCTTTTGGTAAATGGGAAAGAGCATTTCCTGACAGACCAGCAACAATGGGGCCTTTTCTTCCCGTAAGAGGGGCCCGAGCCCCTTGGACACCGCCCGGCAGAATTGGCCCAAGGCTACCTTGTGGTTGCGGTCTGCCTCTGCATGGCCGTGGTACATGGCCCTGCCCTGGCCGTCTGCCCCACTCCTAAACTGCAGGCCTTTGGGCCGGTAGTCCCGTTCCACGGCCTCGTTGAGCCGGCCGGGCACCAGATCCTGCACGGGCACCTCGGCCCAACTGTGGCGGGTCATTTCATACAACCGGACGTAGGCTTTTTCCAGCCCCAGCACAAAAAACTTGCCGTCTCCGTGGAACAACGGCATCAAGGGCTTTAGATGAAACCTGGGGCCCACATGGCAAAAGGCTTCAAAAGACAGGGGCAAGGTGTGCACCCCAAAGACTTTGGCGGTGCGGAAAATGGCCAATCCGTCTGAGCGGTGCCGCCAAAAATCGCCCTTGGTGAGCAGTTCCTGGATCGGTGCCAGCAAGGCGGCCACGGCCCTGGAATCCATCCCTTGGGCATCCAGACCGTGCCGGAGCTTTTTTAGCTGGTTCTTCAGTTCCAGGGCATCCTTTCCCTCCAAAACGGCCGCCCCCGCCCGGTGGGTGGGGATATATATTGATATGCAGGGCGTGCCGCGGGTCTTGCCCAGTTGTTCCAATTCAGGTTTTGTCATCAATGCCATGTCCGCTGTTTTTTAGGTGATGCCCCTAAGGTAAGGGCCGGGGGCCAGGGTGGCAATGATGCAGGTCAGGCCAAAGGGGCCGGCAGCAGGATCATGGATCATAACGCCTTAATGGACGAGGATGTCCCCCTCCTTGCTTTGACCCGGATGATGTTTTGCAGTTTCACCAGCAGGGGGCAAGCCCGAAAAGCCACGCGCCTTTTGCGATGAAAACAGGGGCCGTTCCGGGGGGGGGGTTGGGCCAAGGTGGGCGCAGCCATCGGTTTTGGCGGTATGGGCGGCCATAACACCGGTCCAAGGGCCTGGGCCCTCGGTCATGGCGGGGCATCTTTAATGCATCGTCTGGGCTTTAGGTGTTCCCAAAAAAAGTGGCATTGTGGCCGTGGCGCATCCCTGGCAACGCGCAGCATGCGCGGCCCGCCACGGCTCAGTTGGAGCGCAGTTTTTTTCGGGCAAGCACAGTGCCCTGGACCAAGAGCAGCACCGCCGCCCCGAGGGCCAGCCCCACCAGAAACTCGCCCACCACGGCGGGCAGGGCGTGCACCAGGTCATGGAAGAAGGTAATGTTGTGCACAAAAATGCCCCCGGCCACCAAGAGCAGGGCCAGGGTACCGATCACCCCAAGGCCCCTGACCACCACGGGCAGGGCGCGGATCAGAAAACGGCCAACGGCGTCCGAGAGGCTGTTGGTACGTTCGTTCAGGTTAATGAGGGCCAGGCCAAAATCGTCCATCCGCACTATGAGGGCCACAATGCCATAAACGCCCACGGTGGCAATGAGGGCAATGATGGAGACCACCAGGATTTGGGTGGGCAAGGTCTCATTGACCACGGTGCCAAGGGCAATGATCACGATCTCAATGCTGAGGATAAAATCTGTGCGTATGGCCGATCGTATCTTGTCCTTTTCCAAGGCAAGGATGGCTTCCTTGGACAGTTTCTGGGTGAGCACACTGGGCTTTTTAGGGTGATGGGGGCGCAGGGCCGCATAGACCTTCTCGGCCCCCTCATAGGCCAGGTACAGTGCGCCCAGCACCAAAATGACCTTCACGGCCAAGGGGAGGAAGGCACTGAGCAAAAAAGCGATGGGGAGAATGATCAGCTTGTTCACAAAAGAGCCCTTGGTAATGGCCCAGAGCACCGGAATCTCGCGCGAAGAAACAAAACCGGATGCCTTTTCGGCGTTCACGGCCAGATCGTCTCCCAAGATGCCGGCGGTCTTCTTAGCCGCTACCTTGCTCATGACCACCACATCGTCCATCAGGGCGGCAATATCATCCAACAATGCAAAAAATCCCGACGCCATTTTTTAGGGACAAAGGTAGTGTTTTGGGGAAGTTGTGCACCAGGTGCCTTTTTGCCCAAGTGCTGTTTTCCCGTTTTCTTTTGGAAACGGACCAAAGCGATCTATCCCAGATTATGCACTGGACTTTCGGGATGAGGGTGTAAAGCCCAATAAAATCAAGACTTTTGCGATTGAGGCGCCCGCCTGAATGACTCAGTCGGGCAGGTAGCCATCGCTACAGTGAGTGAGCAAAAGTCAGTGCAACGATTGATTTTGAAGGGATTTGCAGCCGTAATACCTGCCCGTTCCTTTCAGGCGGGGAATTTCTATTGCTTAATCTGGGTTTATTTGCTTTTCTGGCCTTGGGCCCCGCACCGCTCAGGTACCCTGGGTCAGTTGCCCCACCAGGCCACCATCTACCAAAAGATCGCAGCCGGTGATGAAGCTGGCCCCGTGGCCCACCAAAAATTGCACCACTTGGGCAATGTCCCCGGGCGTACCGTTGCGGCCCATGGGCGTCATTTCCCGCATTTGGCGCATGCGCTCAGGATGCTCCTCCGCCGCTTTTTGGGCCATGGGCGTCATGATCACCCCTGGGGACACCGAAAGGATGCGCGCTCCCCGGGCCCCGTAGCTTGGCGCATGCGCACGGCAGAGCAGCTGCACGCCCCGTTTGGCCACATTGTACATCAGATCCGCATCTCCATTCACAAAACGCTGTACCAGGGCAAAGGATCCTTCTTCCCGCGGGTGCACCAGGGCGTGGTCCCTTTTGGCATCGGCCGCCACCGTGTGGCCCATCATCGAGGCCATGAGCACCACGGCCGAGCCCTCGGTGGCCGCCTCCCGAAAAACATGGACAACGATGTCCGTGCCCACCAGGTCTATGTCGTACACCTTTTTTACGTCCTTGGCGCTGCCACTTACACCGGCGGTATGCACCAGCCCCCCAAAAGTGCCCTGTGCCAGGGCAAAATCCCTCAGGGCCCGTACCTGGTCTGCCTTGGTAATATCGCAAGCCTGCCCCACGGCGGTGTACCCCTCTTCACGGAATGTCGCCACGGTCTTTTCCACCAGGGCCCCTGAATAATCGGTGAGCACCAAGGTATGCTCCTTGAACATTTTGGCGCAGGCGGTGCCAATGCCCCCCGCAGCTCCCGTAACAACCATTGTCTTCTTCATTTTTAGGCTGATTTTTAAGATTGATGGACGAAGGTAGGGCACCCACACCCAGGGTGCCATGACCGAGATCAGTAGGGCGGTCTGAAACCTGGACCCACAGGAACTGATGTATGTCATTTTACTTCTTTGATGCGTGTACTATCTTCCCTGTGAACAATAAAGTCCATTGACATGACACGAGTCCTTTTGCCCACCGATTTCTCCGAGAACGCCTACCATGCCATCCAGTACGCGATACAACTCTTCCGTGGCAAACCGGCACACTTTTATCTTTTGCACACCTATACCCCACCGGTGTTCCACGCGGCCTACATCATGGGCAGCCCGGGGCACATTGGCCTGGGCGATGACCAAAAGGTGAGGGCCACCGAGCGACTCAAAGAGCTCAAGGAGCGGGTGGTAAGGGAGCTGGCCGATCCCCAGCACCAGTTTAGCCTTCGCGCCGCCTTCAATGGCCTGGCCGAGGAAATTGCCGCCATGGCCAAACGGGAAAAGGTTCATTTGGTGGTCATGGGCACCCAGGGCGCCACCGGGGCCACGGAAATCCTCTTTGGCTCCCATACGGTGCAGGCCATCCAAAAAAGCGGTTGCCCGGTCATTGCCGTGCCCTCCAAATATGAAATGGCACCGCTGGAGCACATCCTCTTCCCCACGGATTTTGAGATAGACTACGCATCCACACCGCTGGACCTCTTGCTGGACATCTGCCAAACGCAGGGTGCAAGGCTTACCGTGATGCACGTGTCCTCGGGACACCCAAAAACGGAGGCACAAAAAGAACACCGGGCCGCCTTGGCTGCAAGGCTCTCCCAGACCGACCATGCCATGGAAGAACTGCCGGACCAGGACCTCATTACCGCCATAAACGGCTTTCAGGAAAAGTACCCCATACAGCTCCTGGCCATGGTGCGCAACAAACACACCTTCTTTGAGCGGCTGTTCATAGAACCGGTGATAAAAAAACTGGGGCTGCACATCTCCATTCCCTTTATGGTGCTGCCCTATCAAGTGGCCCCAAAAAGCGAGCCATAGTGGCCAAGGGCAACGCTGCGCGGCCCACCCCGGTGCCCCGGGCACATCCGGACCGCGAACTGACCCACGTCATTGTGCCCGGCAACCCCCCGCGCTACCTTTGTCCTGTCTCCCAGGACCTGTTCGCAAGGTGGCGCACACCTGCACCGGGAGGGGCCAAAAAAAATGTGGAACCAAATCATAAAGAACATGGACAAACGGATTCTATTGCCCACCGACTTTTCCAAAAATTCGCTGAACGCCATCCATTACGCCATGGAGCTCTATGCCACGAGAAAGTGCACCTTTTATCTGCTGCACGTGTACCAGGTGAGCGGTTTTAGCATAGACGGGGCCGCCTACAGGCCGCAACCGGGGGAACGGGCCTATGAACTGGAGCAACAGAAAACGGATGAGGCCTTCGCCAAATTGCTGGCCATGATCAAATTGAGGCCGGAAAACCCCAACCACACCTTCGAGACCCTGGGGAGCAACCTACCGCTCTACGAGGCCGCCCAGGAGGCCATTGCCAAGGAGGACATGGACATGGTGATCATGGGCACCAAGGGGATGACCGGCGCCCGAACCGTGATCTTTGGCACCAATACCATGAATATGATGGAAGATCTGGATTGCTGTCCCGTTCTGGCCATTCCGGAGAACCTGGGGTTTGGGCCCCTGGAGGAAGTGGTGTTCCCCACCGATTTCAAGACCCCCTTCAAGCGCCGGAAACTAAAGTACATGCTGCACATTGCCGAGATGCACGGGCTCACCATCCGGGTGCTGCACGTGGGGAAACTGGACCGGCTCAACGCCGCCCAACAAACCAACAAAGCCCTCCTGGGCCGGATCTTGCAGAATTATGCCCATGACTATTGCGAAGTGCAGCACAAAGTTGCCCAAAAGGGCATACAGGAGTTCATGAAAGGAAGAAAAAAGGCGATCATCGCCTTTATGCACCAAAAACCCAGCTTTTTTAAACGCCTGTTCTCCAAACCCTTGGTACAGGAGCTGGGCTACCATAGCGAGGTGCCCGTGCTGGTGTTGCGGGACACCGCATCTTGATCGGCGCCGGGTTGGGCGCAAACACGCCCACAAAAGTGTTGCGAAAGACACAGCCATCACTCAAGAACGGATGCATTTTACAGGGATTTACCATCGTAATGGAATTTCCATTGCTTCATCTGGGTTTAACCTAAACACAAGGTCATGAAAAACGGGACAAAACACATCGGGACAACATCTTTTGAAATGCAAAAGGAAGGGACGCCTGCAGCCCGTGCAAAAACCATGGAGACCATGCACTACCAATTGCAGGGCATGAAGGCCATGCTGCCGCACTTAAAGAGCGAAAGTCAATTTTACGTTCAAGTGCTAAAGGCGCCCATTTTTGATAAGAACGTTCCCAACACCTTTGAGAGGATACAGGGATATCTGGCCCAACTCACCCAGTGGCAGGAAGAACTGAACACGCTGTCCCACCATATCGTGGTACAGGAACAGGAGCTGGGCGCCGTATGCCCCAAGGCCGATGAAAGCCTATGGACCGTACGGAAAAGGGAGCACCTGGCCCTGGTGCGGTCCTATGAAATCCTTCAGAAAAAACTGAACGGCTTAAAATCCGAGCTGTTCCAATTCATTGAGGGCCGGTTAAGGGTCTGAGGCCGGCGAACATGCTTGAAAAAAATCACCGCCGTATGCCAACACCATGCCCCTGGGATCCGGACACAGTTGCCGGTGGAACCGGGGTCCTTTGAAACCCGGTTGCGGCGAAACCAAAAGTGGAGGTTTAACGAGGTATTTTTTTGTTCGAAAAGAAACGCCCACGGACTGGAAATAGGCCATCTTGTGGTATCGGGTTTGAATTTTGAAGCAGACCCAAATGAACTAAAAAACAATAATGATGATGAAAACACTGAAAACAACGGTCATGGCCCTTTTGGCCGCGGCCACAATGAATGCGCAAGACCTGGGCCCCAATGAAGTGCCCCAAAGCTTTACGGACGGATTGAAAAAAATGTACCCCGAGGCCCGGGACATAGAATGGGAACGAAACGGGACGGACTACAAGGTGGAGTTTCATGTGGGCCGAATGGAGCATGAAATCTGGTTCAACAAGGACGGAAAACACGTGAGGGTGGAAAAGGAAATTACCACGGCCCGAATGCCCGCTGGCCTGTTGGACATCATTGAACGGGATTATCCGGACCATAAAATAGACAGTGTGGAATCCATTGAAAAGGACGGCCAGACCACCTATGAGGTGGAACTGGAAAAAAGCTGGAACGAAGAGATCAAGATCGTGTACACCACCACCGGCAAGGTGCTTAGCGTGGTGCGCGACTAGGAACAGCCTGTTCCCCAAAAGTGGCCGCAACCTTGCCCGGTGGCCCTTTTTCCGTACATTGGCCACCGCCCTGGGGCGTGGGAACCGTCCCATGGCCAAGTGCAGCCGCGGCGTTTGCAACCGCTGGGCAAACAGAACCTTTAACCTAAACATTACCGTTATGAGCACCTTTTACCTGAAATCCCTTAAAAACGTGGTAAAGTATTGGTACCTTCCCTTGTTGGTGGGGCTGTTCTTCATCATCGTGGGCCTGGTGGCCTTTACGGCGCCCGAGGAGTCCTTTCTGGCCCTGGGCCTGCTCTTTAGCCTGGGCTTTGTCTTTGGCGGCATTTCAGAGATCCTTTTTTCCCTGGGCAATAGGCAGGTGATGGAAAATTGGGGCTGGTCCCTGGCCTTTGGCATTTTTACCTTTGTGGTGGGGGTGCTGCTCTTCCTGAACCCAACGCTCTCCATGACCACCCTGGCCTTTTACATTGGTTTTGTGGTCCTGTTCCGCTCCGTGGCGGCCATTAGCTTTTCGTTGGACATAAAACGCTATGGCGGCCGGGCCTGGGGCAGCCTTTTGGCCCTTGGCATCTTGGGGGTGCTGTTCTCCTTCATTCTGTTGTGGAATCCCATCTTTGCCGGGATGGGCGTGGTGTTCCTCGTGGGGCTAAGTTTTTTGTTCACAGGGGGTTTCAGCATCCTCTTTGCCCTGCAGCTCCGAAAGGTGCACAAGAACCGAAAAAAGATATCTGCCCAGCTGCACGAGCGGTACGAGGCCTTGATGGAGGAGATGGAACGGGAAATGACATCGCACTGAACCGCGCTCCGTTGGGCCAGGGAAAATTGGCCCGGGATTGCTGCGTTTTCCCTTGGGCAAGGGCAGGCACTTCCCCGGCTTTTTGGTAAATTCCCCCAATGGAACACGGCACAAAAGAAAATCGACCTAAAAACAGACCATTATGAGCGGGCTGGTGATCGCACAGATCATGTACGTGATCGTCCTGTTTTTGGTGATCCTAAGGGTGCTGTACGATACCCGGAGCGAGACCAAGGCCCTGGCCTACATCCTCTTCATTGTGTTTGTGCCCCTTATTGGCATGGGCTTCTATTTTGCCTTTGGCACCAACTACAGAAAACGAAAGCTGTACAGCAAAAAACTGATACAGGACGATGATCTTAGGCAAGTGCTCCGGCAAGGGGTACGTTCCTATTCCCGGAAGGTACTGGAGAAAACGGGCCTGGAAGACCGCCACGGCAACCTGATCCGTTTTATACACCATGCGGCCAAAAGTCCGCTCACCGCCAACAACGGGGTGCGCTTGCTGATCAATGGGGAGGAAAAGTTTCCGGAGGTGCTGCGGGCCCTCAGGGCGGCCAAGCACCACATCCACATGGAGTATTACATTTATGAGGACGATGCCACGGGCGAAGAAATTGCCGGTGTCTTAATGGAAAAGGCCCGGCAGGGCGTGGCCGTGCGCTTTCTGTACGATGACTTTGGCAGCAATGCCCTGGGCAAACGCTTTCTGCAACGCCTGGAGGAGGCCGGGGTACAAACGGCACCCTTTTACAAAATAAACATCTTGGCCCTGGCCAATAGGATCAATTACCGAAACCACAGAAAGATCATTGTGATCGATGGCCGTACCAGCTTTGTGGGCGGGATCAATATGAGCGACCGCTACCGAAATGACGCCCTGGCCAAGGACAGCCTCTTTTGGCGGGACACCCACCTCAGATTGGATGGGGTGGCCAGTTACTACCTGCAATATGTGTTTCTGTGCGATTGGAATTTCTGTAGCCAGCACAAGGCGGGCTACAGCACCCATCTGTTTCCGCCAAGGGACAAGACCCTGCCCATTGCCGGTGAGGTGGTGCAGATGGTGGCCTCCGGCCCCGACTCCGAACTGCCCACCATTTTGTATTCCCTGCTGGAGGCCGTGGGCAATGCCAAAAAAAGCATCCTCATTACCAGTCCCTATTTCATTCCGGGGGAAAGCCTTATGGACGCCCTGATCATTGCGGCCGAAGCCGGCGTGCACATACAGATCTTGGTGCCCGGCACCTCCGATTCCCGGTTGGTAAACGCCGCCGCCCAAGCCTACTATACGGAACTCTTGCGGCACGGGGTGGCCATCTACCGGTACAACAAGGGGTTTGTGCACGCCAAGACGATGGTGGTGGATGATGACCTGGCCATTGTGGGCACGGCCAATATGGATTATCGCAGTTTTGACCTTAATTTTGAGGTGAACGCCATCATCTACGGGAAACGGCTGGCAGCGGAGCTTGGACAGGCCTTCTCCAATGATCTGGAAAACGCGACAAAAATGGATGCGGAGGCCTGGCTGGCCCGCCCCAAGTATTTGCACATTTGGGAACGGCTGGTACGGCTTACCTCCCCATTTCTGTAGGGGTCGCACAAAACATCGAAGGGTTTGTTCCCAGGCCACGCGCCCACACTGCCTTCTGCGAAAACCCTTTTTCCCGAGCTCGGGGACCCGTTTGGGGATGCCCTAGAGCGATACCCCGCGTTTCCAAGGGATAAAATCGTCCTGTCCCAACCGATCGGCCTTGGTGGTTATGGTGCCACTGGCCACCTGCACTATGAACTCCAGCAGTTCCTGGCCCATCTCGGGAATGCCCTTCTCACCGCGGATCACGGCCCCCGTGTCCACATCAATGATATCGGGCATGCGTTCTGCCATCACGGTATTGGTGGCCACTTTTATGACCGGGGCAATGGGGTTTCCGGTGGGCGTGCCCAAGCCGGTGGTGAAGACCACCACATTGGCGCCGGAGCCCACCATCCCAGTGGTGCTTTCCACATCATTGCCCGGGGTGCAGAGCAGGTTAAGCCCCGGTTGGGTCACATAGTCCCCATAGTCCAACACCGCCGTAATGGGCGAGGTCCCGCCCTTTTTGGCCGCCCCGGCCGATTTCATCGCGTCCGTGATCAGGCCGTCCTTGATGTTCCCCGGGGATGGGTTCATATCAAATCCGGAACCCACGGCCAGGGCCCGTTTCTCATAGGCCTGCATCAATGCCATGAACCGGGTGGCCGTTTCATCGTCCACACAACGGTTCACCAGCTCCTGCTCCACCCCACAGAGCTCCGGAAATTCGGACAGTATGGGAGAACCGCCCAGGGCTGCCAACACATCGGAAACATAGCCAAGGGCAGGATTGGCAGAAATGCCCGAAAACCCATCCGAACCCCCACACTCCAGACCCAGTTTCAGTTTGGAAAGCGGGGCGGGCTTCCGGGGAATGGCATTGGCCTTTGCAATGCCCTCAAAACTCTCCTTTACAATGGTGTTGAGCATCTGTTCCACGGTGCCCATCTGCTGTTGTTCGTAGATCAAGACCGGTTTTTTTAAATCAGGGTCCAAACGGTCCAAAGCGGCTTTAAAAAGATGTACCTGTAAATGTTGGCACCCTAGACTGAGCACCGTTGCCCCGGCCACATTGGGATTTTTGACATACCCGGCCAAGAGCCTGGCCAAGCTCTCCGAATCTTCGGGCACCCCACCACAGCCGCCCTGGTGCGACAGGAACTTTACCTGTACGTTGTGGTAGGGGTGGGTTTTGGAAACAACATCGGCCTTGGCCTGCCCACCACCATTACCGTACATGAGACTGCGCAGCAACCGTTGCTGCGGGTTGATCTGGGATACCGCGAATTCCTGTTCAAACACCTCTTTTAACACGGCAATGTTCCGGTTCTCGCAAAACACCAACGGAAAGAACAACCAGATGTTCTGGGTGCCCACCTGCCCATCGGGCCGGTGATAGCCCATAAAGGTCCGGTCTTTCCAGGCTTCCACATTGGGCGGTTGCCAGGCCGGAGATCCAGTCCGTGCGCTCACGGGGGCACTCTGGTGCCTTACGTTTACGGTGCTCAGCAGGGTGCCCTTTGGCAGGGGCAAAATGGCGGTGCCCACCAAAACCCCGTACATGGTAATGGGATCTCCCACGGCAAGATCGGTCAAGGTCACCTTGTGTTTGGCCTTGGTGGCCTGTTTTAATTCCAATTCCCCTCCCTCGATCACTTGCCTTCCCTGGGGCAGATCCGTTAAGGCAATGGCCACATTGTCTTGGGGATGTACCTTGATTAGCGTCTTCTGTTGTATCATTGCTGTCTTGTTTTAAATTGATGAAAGCCCTTGGCGATGCCGTACTGCTCCATATCCCCAAGCGCCAAGACCAAGGTTTGGCCAAGTTGTGGCACCAAGCTCAGGTCTTGCCCCCAAAAATGAACTTTTTCCAGGATGTGGGCAACCGTCTGGGGCAGGCTGGCCAACCGCCAAGCCTGCTTCATTTCGTCCATGACCGAAGCGCCGTCCTGTACGGGGAGCCCGCGCTCTTTCCAGTGGCCCTGGTAAAAACGCAGCAGGGCGGCAAAGGCATACAGGAGATGAACCGGAAGCTGCCCGTTCATTTTCTGATGGGCCAAAAGACTGGGCAACACCCTAACCTTGAACTTACTGACAGAATTTAGGGCTATACTGCCCAATTGATGCTCAAGATAGGGATTCCCAAAGCGCTCCAGAACGGCATCCGCATAGCGCATGAGCTGCTCCTTGGGCATGGGCAGGGTGGGCAGTACCTCTTTAAAAAGGAGGGAGCGAACAAAATCACCCATAAAATCATCTTCAAGGGTTTGCCGTACCGTGGTGTTTCCGTGCATCAGGGCCACAGGCACCATGGCAGTATGGGCCCCGTTCAAGATCCGTACCTTTTGGGTCCGGTAGGGCTGCAGATCCTGAACTAGGCGTACATCCATCTCCGTTTTCGCGAAGGGCAGTTTTTGGCCCAGGGTTTCATCGCCCTCAATCACCCACAGAAAAAATGGCTCCGCGGTCACCATTAACGCATCAGCATAGGGCAACTGTGCGGCATAGTGCTGCACGTTATCCCTGGGATATCCAGGCACTATGCGATCTACCAGGGTATTGTGAAAGGTACAGGACCCTTCCAGCCAGGTCACAAATGCCTTGGGCAGTTCCCAAAGGGCCACATAGTCCAACACGAACTGCCTTAACCGGTCCGCATTGCGATCAATGAGCTCACAGGGCAGCACGGCCACCCCCATGCTCGGCGCCCCATTGCAGTGCACAAACCGCTCCCATAGAAAACGGGTCAATTTTGCCGGAAAGGAAGTAGGCGGTTCCATTTGCAATCCATCGGTATCCACGAACGCGATGCCGGACTCTGTGGTGTTACTGATGATGAACTGCAGCTCCCGCTCCCGGGCCAGCCCCAAAAAATCATTGAAATGGGTATGGGGATTTACGGCCGAAGCCATATTGGTGATGAGTTCCCAACGGTTCACGCGCTCGCCTTGCCCAATGCCCTGCGTAAAGAGCGTGTACAGCCCTTCTTGCGCCTTGAGTTGGGCCACCTTACCCTGAGGAATGGGCTGTACCACCGCGATGCCACCGTGGAAACCGGCGTGCGAATTCAATCGCTGAAAGGCCTGCCCCACAAAGGCGCGCAAAAAATTGCCCTCCCCAAATTGAAGCACTTTTATGGGAGGAGCCTTGGAAATACCCCGCTGTTTTCGGTTCAAGGGCTGCATGCGGCCAAGATACTAAACTTGTTGCACCCCACGCAGCATTGGCCACGGATACCCCGTGTAAAACCCCAGCGGTCCCGACCACAACGCTATTTCAACTTGAGCCCCCACACGACCGGATTTTTCCCACGGCACATCAAAGAAACTACCCAGAACGGCTGTACTACCAAGCCGGGCCATCTAAATTGGGCCCCATAAAAATTGTTCAATGGCCAGAAAAGAGTGGGAAAATACGCTGACCTCATCCTCTTTGTAAGATTTTACGTATTTTTCTACCTTCATACGGGGTACCGCCTTTGGCGGAAGGTGGCCCTTTGGCGCCATACCAAATGCGGATGTGGGCGGCGACCAAAAACAAGGTACATCTTGCTCACCCTCAAAGGTATAAAAGCCATACCATTTGTTAAGAAAGATAAAAATATAGGGAACATATTGTGTTATAATGAACATCAATTGAGAAAGAATTGGAAAATTTGTTTTTTATGTTAACTTTGAAAAAAAAGAATATGGAGTTACTGGAAAGAGCCCAAGAATTTGAAACTCGGAAGATGAGCAACATGTCCACCAGTGACAGGGTTGAGGCATCTAGGGAGGCCAAGGATTTAATACTGAGCATCAATGAGATCTATAAAGAGACAAAAGATGAAAACCTTATGGATGTTATGAAACGTCTTACGGTCAAGAAAAAGAAAATTGAAAAACGGTTAAATGGGGTGCCCTTAGTGTAGCGCACCTTTCCCAAAATTACCGAAAAGGTTGCCTCAGGGTCGTCAGAATACAACAAAACCCCTCCAATGAGGGGTTTTTTATTACCTTTACTGGGCACAACGGGATAAGAAATTTCTGTCCTTGCCACTATTAAAATCAACCAACGCAAAAAAGGCTTGGGCAACAACGGTGCCACCGCGCATTCCCTCGCCAAATTTTTAATTTATGAACGACAAAAACAAACGCAGCCGTATGGAATGGGGTCTTCTGCGCCGTATATGGTCCGTTATAGACAGGTATGGCCTGCATGTACTGGCCGGTCTTTGCTTTGCCATTTCTTTTTATATCATTTACTTTCACCTTTTATAACGGATTTGGCAAACCGGAAACCTCCAATTGTAAGGGCGCAACCCTGAACGAACAAGGAAACCATACCCTTTGGGGTAGGTTCCGTTTTTTCCCTTGGCCCGTTCCCTACGTGGTTCCCGTACTTTACGTTCCGGTTTTTCCCATTCCCGGTTTCACCTCTTTTGGAGGGCACCCGGGCACATAAAAAACAACCATGGTGCTGCACCAACATAGGCCTCTTTAAAGAACAATGATTATGGAACATCTTTTAGACCCTTGGCCCTGGTACGTGTCCGGGCCCTTGATCGCCACCGTGCTTCTGGTACTGGTTTTCTTTGGCAAGAGCTTTGGCGTGTCCAGCAACCTGCGCACGTTCTGCACCCTGGCGGGGGCGGGCAGGCACGCCGCCTTCTTCAGGTTCAATTGGCACACGCAAAAGTGGAACCTGGCCGTGCTTCTGGGGGCCGTTTTGGGTGGTTTCATTGCCTCCCATTTCCTTTCCAATGAAGTGGCCATAGCCCTAAATCCGGAAACCGTGACCGATCTGGAGGCCTTTGGTTTCAGTGGTGTTGGGGCGCACCTCTTGCCCCCCGAACTCTACGCCTGGGAAAATGTGTTTACCTGGAAAGGCTTTTCCATTCTTGCCGTTGGGGGCTTTTTGGTGGGCTTTGGCACACGTTATGCTGGTGGCTGCACCTCTGGCCATGCCATTACCGGGCTCAGCAATTTGCAACTGCCGTCCCTGATCGCCGTTATTGGATTTTTTATTGGAGGTCTTTTAATGACCCATTTTATTCTACCCTTAATTTTTTAAATAATGCGCTTTGTTAAATATGTTTTGGTCGGTGTCTTTTTTGGGATTGTCCTGGTAAAATCCGAGGCGGTATCCTGGTACCGGATCTTTGAGATGTTCCAGTTCCAATCCTTTCATATGTACGGCATCATAGGCTCTGCCGTGGCGCTGGGTGCACTGGGTCTGTTCTTAATGAAAAAAAGCGGTTTAAAAAACATCGATGGGGCACCCATTGGACTTCCGGACAAAGGAAAAGGTATGGTGCGCTATCTGTTGGGGGGCAGCCTTTTTGGTTTGGGTTGGGCACTGGCGGGGGCGTGCCCCGGCCCCATGTACATTTTGGTGGGCACGGGGGTCTGGTCCATGCTCTTGGTCATCGCGGCGGCCGTACTGGGAACCTTTGTGTACGGGCTTTTAATGGACAAACTTCCGCACTAAACAATTTCCGCGCTAAGGCCCGCCTGCAACAATTTGGAACAGCGGGGCTTTAAGTCCTCATACTCGCCCGTTTTAACGGTGCACTTGCCCTTGTAATGTACGATCAGCGAGCATTGTTCGGCCTGCTCGGGGCTGTGTTCGCACACGGCCACCAAGGTGTTGATGACATGATCAAAGGTATTGACCTCGTCATTGAAGAGCACGATTTCATTTTGCTTTACGGTCTCTTCATCCAACAACAGCTCTTCGGAAATCTCTTCTTTGGTACTCATCTTCCTGGTTTTACTCTTTCACTAAAATACATATTTTGCCGAGACCCAATTGTTTTTTGTGAATTTTTTTACAAACGCCAGGCCAGCGCCCACGCATACTTCGTCTATCCTTTCCAGGTCTTCTTCATAGAAGCCGCTCAACAAAAGTGTGCCCCCTTTTTCCAAACGGCCCACGTAGAGGGGAATATCGTGCAGGAGTACATTTCGGTTAATGTTGGCAAAGATCGCGCCGTAGGTTTCCGCGGCCAAAACGGTGACATCACCTTCCTTTACCTGGATCCAGGGGAACCCGTTCCTTTCCACGTTTTCCCTCGCGTTCAGGTAGCACCAATGGTCCACGTCCACCGCCGTAACGGGCTTGGCACCGCGCATCGCGGCCAAAATGGCCAGTACACCGGTGCCACTGCCCATGTCCAAAACGGATGTGCCCCGGAGGGGCAGCTCCAGGATGTGCTGCAACATCATGTGGGTGGTTTCATGGTGCCCGGTACCGAAACTCATCTTTGGCGCAATGACAATGTCGTGTTCCACCGCTTCCCGATCGTGAAAGGGCGCCCGTACCCGGCAACGACCATCGACCAGAATGGGATGGAAATTCTCTTCCCAAGTGGCATTCCAGTTTTGCTGTTCAATTTCCTTCACGGTATGGGCAATGGACCAAAGGCCACTGTCCAGACTGCTGATGCCAGACAGGATGTCCGGCTGCCAGGCAGCCTTGTTGATATAGGCCAAAATGCCCCAATCCTCTTCCACAAAGCTTTCGAATCCGGCGGCTCCCAGTTCGGCCATCAGGATGTCGGCGGCGGGCTGCAGGGGAGCCACCGTAAAACGGTACTCCAGATAAATGATTTGGTTTTCCAAACGGGCTGTGCTAGAATCCTTGTGTTTCGTTTAAATGGCCTGGATAATGGCGTTGAAATCATCGGCCACCAAAGAGGCGCCACCAATGAGACCACCGTCCACGTCTGCCTTTGAGAAGATTTCCGCGGCATTGCCGGGCTTTACGCTACCGCCGTAGAGAATGGAGACCCCATTGGCAATGTCCGCTCCATAGGCATTGGCTATGGTCTTGCGAATAAAGGCGTGCATTTCCTGGGCCTGCCCCGGAGAGGCGGTCTCTCCCGTACCTATGGCCCATACGGGCTCATAGGCCAGCACCAAATGCTTCCAGGCGCCGGCGTCCAGGGAGAAAAGGGCATTTTTCAACTGGCTTTCCACCAGGTTAAAGTGGTTGCCTTCCTTACGGTCCTTGAGTTCCTCGCCAAAGCAGAACATGACCCTTAGGTTCTTGGCCAGGGCGGCCTTTACCTTTTTTTCCAGAATGGCATCGGTTTCCCCAAAATAGGCACGACGCTCGGAGTGGCCAATAATGACGGTTTTGATACCAACGCCCAACAGCATGTCTGCCGATATCTCTCCCGTATAGGCACCGCTCTCGGCAAAGTGCATGTTCTGGGCCATGACCTCAATGGGGCTGCCCTTTACGGCCTGCACGGCCTGGGCCAGGTTCACAAAGGTGGGCGCCACCATGACCTCGGCATCGGTTTCCCCCATTTTAGCGGACAATTGGGCCAACAGCACCAGGGTCTCCTCCAAATTTTTGTTCATTTTCCAGTTTCCGGCAACAATCTTGCTTCTCATATTTCTTGTTTAATTATTGGTTCTTATCTTGTTTGGGAAGAACATTGGGCCAAATGGCCCATATCCCCGTGAGGGCCTTGCCCCGCCCATTGGATCTTAAAGCGTCCTGGACCAGACCCTAACCGCCAACCGTTCACCGGCCTTGGGTGACCCTTACCAGGTTAGCTCATCCAAATCGTTGTAATGCACCTTTTGTACCACGGTTCCCCTTTCCAAGACCAAAACCCCGGGATTGGAGCGCACTATGGTCTTGAGGGTGGTCTCATCGGTGAAATAAAAATCGAAATTCAAGTTGTACTCCGCCTTGAGCTCCTTGGTCTGTTCGCTGGAAGAGGCAGACATCCCAATGACCTTGTAGCCGTTCTGCAAGGCGTCATCGGTCACCGTTTTAATGGCCTGGAACTGGGGCCGATCGGCCTTGCGGAGGTCGTAGGCCACCACCATCACCAGTTTGGGCTCCCGCAACAGGGCTTCGGCATGGTCCACACCTTCTTGCTCTATGGTGAAATCGTGAATGGGAGGTTCATATCCCTTTTGGATCTCAGTGGTTTCCACACCAATGAATTCCCCGTCCACATTGGGGTAATCGCCATTGGTTACGTACACCTCTTCCTTGCCATTGACATCAAACATCCATTCATATTCAAATATGGGCTTGGGGGCCCCTTCGGGTATGCCCATGCCCTCTTCCAGGTTCTTTCCAATTTCATAGGGCCTAAAGTCCAGTACGGGCAAGTGGTTAAGCACATGGTGGGCGTAAGCTGCGGATGCCAAAAGGGAGACGCCCAACACTACTTTGCCCACCAGTGGGGAAAAGAGGGGCTTAATGTACTTCATCCCATAGAAAAGCAGTACAATGAGTACCAGCAGCACAACATCTTTGGTAAAGGACTCCCAGGGGGTGAGCTTAATGGCGTCCCCAAAGCACCCACAGTCCGTCACCTTATTGAAATAGGCCGAGTAAAAGGTGAGAAAGGTAAAGAAAACGATCATGGCCAACAGGCTCCAAAGGGTAAACTTGGTCTTGAAGCCCAACAGGAGCATGACCCCCAAAATGACCTCCACCACCACCACAATGATGCTGATGGTCAAGGCATAAGGGGTAAAAAATTCCAGGTCCAGCACACTGGGACTGAAATACTCCTCCAGTTTAAAGGAAAAGCCCATGGGATCGTTGAGCTTTATGAACCCGCTTACAATGAACAAAACCCCTACAAAAATCCGTGCTGCTCCAATTACATATTTCATTCCCGTTTTTTTTGTTTTAGGGGCTCATGGACACCCAAGGTACCCGGTTTTCCCCATTCCATTTTATGTGGTGCGGTGTTGGTCCTTCACGCCCCCACCGGATCTTGATGGTCCTTGTTGTTTAGATGGATCATGGCAAAGACGGCATAGTTCACCATATCCTGATAATTGGCCGCCACTCCTTCACTGGCCACGGTCTTCCCTTGGTTGTCCTCAATGGACTTTACCCGCAAGAGTTTTTGCAGGATAAGGTCGGTCAGCGAGCTTATGCGCATGTCCCGCCAGGCCTCTCCGTAATCGTGGTTTTTGTCCTCCATGAGCTGCCTGGTCCCTGCGATCTGGGCATCGTAGTGGGCCATGGCCTGCTCCGGGCCCATATCCGGTTGGTCCACCACGCCAAGCTCCAATTGCACCAGGGCCATGACGCTGTAGTTGATGATGCCAATGAACTCGGACCGCTCGCCCTCGTCCACCTTTCGCACATCGTTCTGCTGCAATCCCCTTATGCGCTGGGCCTTTATGAACAACTGGTCCGTTAGTGAGGGCAAGCGCAAAATGCGCCAAGCACAGCCATAATCCATCATTTTTTTTACAAAAAGGTCCCTGCACTCCTGGATGACCCCATTGTATTGTTCCAAGGTATTTTGCATGTACTTCGCGCTAATTTGTGTAAATTTCGATTAAAATTCGTTAACCATCAAGGCCCACGGTCCAAACGCGGCGCCAAAGTGTTTATTTCATGACCATAAACTGCAGAGGAAGCCTCATTGACCTAACAAAACCAAAGGTAATGGGCATTTTGAACATTACCCCCGATTCTTTTTACGATGGTGGCAAATATAAGGACGAAAAAGATATCCTGGCCCAAGTGGAGGCCATGCTTGCCCAAGGGGCCACCTTTGTGGACGTTGGCGCCTACAGCTCCCGCCCTGGGGCCAAAGAGGTGACGCCCACCGAAGAGCTGAAACGCATTACGCCCATAGTGGAGCTATTGGTTCGCCATTTCCCCGAAGCCAATCTCTCCATAGACACCTTCCGGGCCGTGGTGGCCCAAGCCTGCGCCGATCGGGGCGCGGCCATGATCAACGATATCTCTGCCGGAGCCCTGGACCAGGCCATGCTGCCCACCATGGGCAAACTGAAACTGCCCTACGTGATGATGCACATGCGGGGCACCCCACAGGACATGCAACAGCGTACGGACTACCAAAACCTGATGAAGGAAATCATGCACTATTTTTCCCAACGGATACAGCGGGCCGTGGCCCATGGGGTCCATGACCTTGTCCTGGACCCCGGCTTTGGCTTTGCAAAAACCTTGGAACAAAACTACGGGCTACTGCGGGACATGGATATCCTGAAAATGGCCGAGAGGCCCATTCTGGCCGGAATAAGCAGAAAATCCATGATATACAAGGTATTGGGCAGCAGCGCCCAGGATGCGCTGAACGGCACCACGGCCCTGCACATGGTGGCCCTGCAAAAAGGGGCCAATATCCTTAGGGCACATGACGTAAAGGAAGCGGTGGAATGTGTGCATCTGTACCTGTCCCTTTACCCAGAGGTGGCCCACAGGCCCTAATCCAATTTTTGTTACATTTACCAAAACCATAGCCCTTGGATTTTTTGAATTTTATTGAGTTTAAGATCACCGATGTGCTGGATATTGTGCTGGTGGCCGTGCTGCTCTACTACATCTACAAACTGGTCCGGGGCTCGGTGGCCATCAATATTTTTATTGGCATTGTCATTATCTGGGCGTTTTGGAAGTTGACGGAACTTCTTGAAATGGAAATGATCAGCAGTATGGTGGGGGCCTTTATGCAAGTGGGGCTCATTGCCCTTATCATTGTCTTTCAGCAGGAAATACGCAAATTTTTATTAATGGTGGGCTCTACCAATTTTGCCAACAAACAGCGCTTTCTGAAACGTTTTAAGTTCCTGAAACCGGATGGTATGGGCACCAATGTAAACGTTGATGCCATTCTGCGCGCCTGCAAAAAAATGGCCGGCACCAAGACAGGGGCCTTACTGGTGATCGAACGAAACACCTCCCTGGATTTTGTAAAATCTTCAGGGGATCGCATGCGCATTGAAATAAACCAGCCGATCATAGAGAGCATTTTTTACCGAAACAGCCCCTTGCATGACGGTGCGGCCGTGATCACGGACAACTTCATTGTGGCCACCCGGGTCATTTTACCGGTATCCAACGAAAGAAACATTCCCCTGCGCTATGGGCTGCGGCACCGCGCGGCCATTGGCATTACCGAAAAAACCGATGCCCTGGCCCTGGTGGTGAGCGAGGAAACGGGGGGCATTACCTATGTGAAAAACGGGGAATTTGTGTCCTATGGCCATATCGGGGATCTCAATAAAATACTAAGGGAAGATTTGGAAAGTTTCTAAGGTCACGTCACACGGCCGCCACACATTTTTGATCGGTCAATGTCCCGGCGCTACACCAATTCCTCTGCCATGAACTGGGCCTCGTAGAGCTTGCCGTAGTACCCTCCCTTTTTAAGGAGTTCGTCATGGGTGCCGATCTCCACGATCTTGCCCGCATCCATCACTATGATCTTGTCTGCCTTTTTTACCGTGGCCAATCGGTGGGCAATGACAATGGAGGTGCGATCGCGGGTTATCTTCTCGGTGGCTTTCTGGATCAATTGTTCCGAATGGGTGTCTATGGAAGAGGTGGCCTCGTCCAAGATCAGAATGCTGGGGTTGCTCACATAGGCCCGCAAAAAGGCAATGAGCTGCCGTTGCCCGCTGGAGAGCATGGTGCCCCGCTCCTTTACATTGTAAGCAAAACCGCCGGGCAGGCTGGCCACAAATTCGTCCACTCCAATGGCCTTGGCGGCAGCCTGAATTTCCTCCATGGAAATGGCGTCATCCTTTAGGGAGATATTGTTGGCAATGGTATCGGCAAACAAAAACACATCTTGCAAAACCACGGCAATTTGGGCCCTTAAGTCGGCCAAACGGTACTCGGCAATAGAGCTTCCGTCCACCAAAATACGGCCTGAGTCAATTTCATAAAAGCGGTTCAAGAGATTGATGATGGTAGATTTTCCTGCCCCCGTGGCCCCGACAATGGCCACGGTTTCGCCCGCTTGCACTTGGAAGGATATGCCGTGCAGCACCTCCACATCCTTTACATAACCAAAGTGCACGTCCTCAAAGAGAATGTCTCCCTTAATGGTTCTATCCTGGATGGTGCCCGTGTCTTCTATGGTACTTTCCGTATCCAAAATCCTGAACACCCTGTTGGCGGCCACCATCCCCATTTGCAGGGTATTGAACTTATCCGCAATTTGCCGCAAGGGCCTAAAGAGCATTTCAATGAGCATGATAAAGGCAAAAACCGTCCCGGCCACGTCATCCGTGATCCCGGCCACGTTCTGTAAGCCCCCGTACCATACAATGAGCCCCACGGCCAGGGAGGAAACAATTTCCGCAATGGGAAAGAAGATGGAGTTGTACCACACCGTCTTTAACCAGGCCTCCTTGTGCTTGGTGTTTATTTCCCTGAACTTGCGGCTTTCCAGGGCCTCACGGGTAAACAATTGCACTATTTTCATGCCCGTTAAGCGCTCCTGCACAAAGGAGTTCAGGTTGGACACCTGCGCCCGCACCTCGGTAAAGGCCTGTTTCATGGCCTTTTGAAAGAGCCGGGTGGCATACAGGATAATGGGAAGCAGGGCAAAAACGATAAGGGCCAGTTTCCAGTTAAAGAACAGCATCACTGCCGCTGCCACCACCATCTTTAGCAGATCTGCGACAATGGTAAAAAAGCCTTGGCTAAAGATTTCCCCAATGCGCTGCATGTCCGCCACCGTGCGGGTCACCAGAACTCCCAGGGAAGAATTGTCAAAATACGTCATCTTAAACCCCAGCATCTTCCTGAAGAGCCGGATGCGTATGTCCCTGATGACACTCTCTCCCAGCCAATTGGCGTAATAGTTAAAGCACAGCTGACTAATGACCTGCCCCAGGAGCACCACCAACATGGCCAGGGTAAGCTGCAGCAACAGCTCCGGCTGCGCCCCCTTAATGGCTTTGTCTATGATTTCCTTTAGGATAATGGGCGTGAGCACGGCAAAACCGGAAAGCAAAATGGCCGCCAGGGCCACGCCGTAAAAAATGGCCCTGTAGGGACGGGTGTGCCTTAACAAACGTCTAAACAAACGGGTATCAAAAGCCTTGCCGGTTTCCTTATCCATCTAAAAAGATACTTTTTGGGTAGGTGATCGCGGCCAAATATAACCCTTTTGCAGGGACCGAGGGCCCGGCCTGGGAACGGTTGCCACTTTTTATGACCGTCTTAACATGGGCGGGTGCATGCTGGTGCAGGCCCACTTGCAACAAGGTGCCCACCACCGCCCTGACCATGTTTCTAAGAAACCGGTCCGCGGTGATCTCAAAGGTGCATGCGTTCCCGTTAACCGTCCATTCCGCCTTGGACACATCACAGAAAAAAGTCTTTACATCCGTGTTGCTTTTGGAAAAACACTTAAAATCCTGCCTTCCCAAAAGATGTTCCGCTGCCTGGTTCATGGCCGCTACGTCCAAGGGCCGTTTTACGTAATGTGCGCCGTTCATGGAAAAGGGGTCCTTGACCTGGACGATCTGGTAGCGGTACGATCGGGCCACGGCATCAAAGCGGGCGTGGGCCTGGGGCCGTACGGGAAGGATCTGTGCTACGGCAATGTCCATGGGCAGGAAGGCATTGAGCCTTGGCACCAAAAGGCCGGTATCCAGTGCTTCGGGAACGTCCAGATGGGCGTACATGGCCTCTGCGTGCACCCCGGCGTCCGTTCTGCCGGCGGCCACCACCTCCGTTGGGGCGCCCAGCAATTTGGAGAGGGCATCCTCCAACACGGCCTGCACCGTTGGGGCATTGGGCTGCCTTTGCCATCCGTGATAGGCCGTACCGAAATAAGAAAACCGTATGAAATATCTCAAGATTAACCCCTAATTTCGTAGAGTGCAAAGATAGCACAAAGTGCCGGGGCGATGCCTTTTGTCCCTTTTAAATGCCATACTTTTTATGACCAAGATCCTACTATTGTCAGACACCCACTCCCATTTGGACGATGTAATTTTAAAATATGCCCAACAGGCCGATGAAATTTGGCATGCCGGCGACATAGGCAGCTTTGAGGTAACGGACACCTTAAAAAAAATGGGGGCCCTCAGGGCGGTGCACGGCAATATAGATGATGCCGCCATGCAAAAGGAACATCCCTTGGACCTCCGCTTTCGTTGTGAGAACGTGCCCGTGTACATGACCCACATTGGCGGTTACCCACCCAAATACAATGCCCGCACCAGGGCCTTGGTAAGGGCCAACCCGCCCAAACTGTTCATTTGTGGGCACTCCCATATCCTCAAGGTCATATGGGACAAAGACCTGGGCGTGCTGCACATGAACCCCGGGGCCTGCGGCAGGCACGGTTTTCACCAAATGCGCACCATGCTCCGTTTTAGCGTGGATGGAAGCAACATCCAGGACCTTGAAGTGGTGGAACTGGGAAAGCGCGGATAAAAAAACCCGGGAACTACCCCGGGTTTAACGCACTAATACAACTAAGATAACCGGTTTAACGCAAGCGATCCACAGATTTTACAAGATCTTCATCCTTCTTTATGGCCCTGTTTGCCAGCACCAAAAAAACGATAGAAAATACAGGAATCAACATCCCAATACCCTTCTCCGAGACCGTGGCCCCTCCGGATAAGTTTAGCGATCGATAAACGAAAAATCCCAGTAAAAAAAGATTCAATATCATGTTCAGCCTGTTTATCACAAACTGCTTTTTTCTATTCTTGAAAGTGAGCACCGCCCACAGCGCCAAAAGGGCCGAGACATAAAAAACAATGGAGACCATAACCTCATTCTCCGCATAGACCTCATTGCCCCGTGCATCGGACCAGAGATTCACAAAAAAGGGCAATACCCCCGTGAGCAAGCCCACAATGACCAAGTATATGCTCTGTATCCGTTGTATCATCTTACCAATGGCATCTAAGGGCACAAAAATACAGGTCTTTTTAAAATTTATGCCCCATTTCTTTAAAATTATTTGTATCATTGCTGCACCGTTGGCGTAGCTCTTCCCGGATATCTCATATTCCAATTAAAGCCCAACGCATTCATTTACTGCTTATCAGTATCATTTACAAATAAACTATTCTTCTATTTAATGTTCGAGATTTCAGATTTAAAATCGAAAAAGCTACCTGAATTGCAGGAAATAGCCAAAGAGCTCAATGTACCCAAGTACAAATACCTAAAAAAATTAGACCTGGTCTATCAAATACTGGATGTCCAGGCAGCCAACCCACAAGTAGCGGCCGCCGTGGCCCCGGCCAAGGAGAACCCAACGCCCAAACCCAGAAAGCGCCTGGTGCGCAAGGCAGAACAAGCCGACGATAAAAAACCGGAGACCAAACGGCCGGAGAAAAGGACCGCCGAAAAAAACACGGACGTCCAAGAGCGGCCCAAGCCCGGCCAAAAAGAGCAAAAGCCGGAGCGACCGGAGCGAAAGGACAACGAGGAGGTAAGAAAACCGCGCCCCAGACCGGAGGCCCCCAACCAAGGGCCCCCAAAGAAGGAGCACCAGAAAAACCAGCCCACCCACAAGCACCAGAACAAGAAACAGATTGGGGCCAAGAGCAGCAATTACGACAAAAGCAATTTTGATAAGGACCTGAAGAACCGGTACAAGGAACCGGAATATGAATTTGACAGCATCATTGCCAGCGAGGGCGTGCTGGACATCATGCAAGATGGTTACGGTTTTTTGCGCTCATCTGACTATAACTACCTCTCCTCCCCGGACGACATTTATGTGTCCCAGTCGCAAATACGTTTGTTTGGACTGAAAACGGGCGACACCGTATTGGGCCATGTAAGGCCACCCAAGGAGGGCGAAAAATACTTTCCGCTCATTAAAGTGAGCAAGATCAACGGCATAGACCCACAAATTGTCAGGGACAGGGTCTCCTTTGAGCACCTGACACCGCTCTTTCCACAGGAGAAATTCAATTTGGCCGAAAGACAGAGCACCATATCCACCCGTATCATTGACCTGTTTTCCCCCATTGGGAAAGGGCAGCGGGGCATGATCGTTTCCCAGCCCAAAACGGGAAAGACCATGCTTTTAAAGGACATTGCCAACGGCATTGCCGCCAACCACCCGGAAGTGTACCAGATCATACTGCTCATTGATGAACGACCCGAAGAGGTCACGGACATGCAGCGCAACGTACGCGGGGAAGTGGTGGCCTCCACTTTTGACAAGGAAGCCACGGAGCACGTAAGGGTGGCCAACATTGTGCTGGAAAAGGCCAAACGTTTGGTGGAATGTGGGCACGATGTGGTGATCCTCCTGGATTCCATTACCCGTTTGGCAAGGGCCTACAATACCGTACAACCGGCCTCCGGAAAGGTACTTAGCGGCGGGGTGGACGCAAACGCACTGCACAAACCAAAGCGTTTCTTTGGGGCGGCCAGGAACATTGAAGGCGGCGGATCCCTATCCATTATCGCCACCGCCTTGACGGAAACAGGTTCCAAAATGGACGAGGTGATCTTTGAGGAATTTAAGGGCACCGGCAACATGGAACTTCAACTGGACCGTAAAATTGCCAACCGCAGGATCTTCCCGGCCATTGACCTTACCTCATCAAGCACAAGAAGGGACGACCTTCTCTTGGATGAAAATACACTGCAGCGTATGTGGATCATGCGCAAGTATTTGGCAGACATGAACCCGGTAGAGGCCATGGAGTTCATTGAGCAGCGCTTTAAGCAGACCAAGAACAATGAAGAGTTTTTATTGACCATGAACCAATAAGCAACGCCAAGCACCCAACAAAGCCCCGAGGACTTCTTCGGGGCTTTTTTTTGTGGGCCACAAAAAAAAAGCTACCTTTAAGAGTCGCCAATGGCCTCAAAACCAATACCCCGCTCTATGAAATCCACTTTCCACGCCCTCATTTTGGGCCTACTGACCCTCTTGCCCACAGCCTGTAAACAAGCCTCCGAAAAGGACAAGGGAAATGGGGCGAACCCCACCGACGGGGAGATCGTTCCCGCCCCCAAGGACATCATCTCCCTTGCCGAGGCCCAAGTCTTGTACACCAATTATTCCGAGCACCGGGCAGTGCCCATAACGGCTTATGAAGCAGAACAACGATCCGCGGAAAACACCTTTGAACCTGCCCGTTTCGTGGATTTTGACTATGCCACCTTAAAACAGTACATGGAATATGTGGAACAGGAGGCCCGGAAGGCAGGGGTAAAGGAAATTACCTCCTTACGCCACTATTTTGCCAACTATCCGGAAAACGGTGAACTAGCCAAAGGGGAAAAAGCGGGCCAAACGGGAAAAAACACCATTTTCATTGTCCCGACCATGGTACATAACGGCCGGGAACAAGGCTTTTACATCGATGCCAACGGAAAGGCGGCGCCCATACGGAAAAGCAATGCCGTCTCCCCAAACGGACTGGGAAAAAATCACGGCAACAAAACGGACAAAAAGGCGCACGCCGGGTGGTTCCCCACGGCAAAGAGCGCAATGCCGCCCCAGGGAGGCAAGAGCCTTGCCCTTAACCGCGGCCACTCCGGCCCGCCCCCACATACCGATTTTTGACAATGATGGACCAGATGGGACCACTGCTGCAGCACAATTTTTTCCTATTGTGCTACGCCCTTACCTTTTTGCTGTCCCTGCGCTATTATCGCAAATACTTTGACACGCCCTTAAAATATTTGCCCCTTATCCTGGCCTACACCCTGTTCAATGAGCTTTTGGGCAGTTTTATCCGGTATTCGCCAGATTTTGTGCTTTTGGAGGGGAAGCAGTTTGCAAACGACATCCTCTACAATGTCTATGACCTCTTCCACTACGGATTTTTCTATGTGCTCTTTTGGAGGCTCAGCAAGAACGGTACGGCCAAAAAGTGGTTGTTCTTTTGCTCTTTGGCCGTTCTGGCCAGCTACATCATAAGCTGTTTTTACCAAGATCCCTTCTTGATCAGTCTCTATTGGAGCACTTCGTTGGCTTCCTTGACCCTGGCGGGAATGGCCGTGCACTATTTTTATGAACGGCGGATCATCTTCACTTGGTCACGGGACCGCCACAACCTCATGTTTTGGGTGGCTTTCTTTCTTTTGCTCTTTCACGCCCCATTTGCCGTGCTGTTCCCAACGGGCTATCTCTTTCCCGAGCTATGGGAAACCTACCATTTGAGACTGGTGCTAAGACTGCTCATTGCCCTGACGCAAGGGGTGCTGTGCGTGGGCTTTGTGGTCAGTGGAAAAAGGTACTTTCGCTGAGATAGGGCCATAAAAAAAGCCCCTAAATGAAGGGGCTTTGATTTTTTGTGCTCTGGGAACAGATCAAAGGGCTGCCACGTGCTTGGCCAATTTACTCTTTAGGTTGGCCGCTTTGTTGGAGTGGATGATGTTGCGCTTGGCCAAGCGGTCTATCATGCTCACCACACCGGGCAACTGTGCCTCGGCATCTTTCTTGTTCTCTTCGGCCCTAAGTTTCCTTATGGCGTTTCGGGTGGTCTTGTGCTGATACCTGTTGCGCAAACGAACCGCCTCATTTCTTCTGATCCTCTTTAATGCCGATTTGTGATTTGCCATCTTAACAATTTGTTTAATTTCTTTACAGGGCCGTTACCCTTGTCTTGTAGCCCGTAGGGGAATCGAACCCCTGTTACCAGGATGAAAACCTGGCGTCCTAACCCCTAGACGAACGGGCCAAAATATCATTGTATGCCCCAAAATGGGACATTGCCACAGTGCGCTAGCCAAACGACACTGTTTCTTTTTCGTAGCCCGTAGGGGAATCGAACCCCTGTTACCAGGATGAAAACCTGGCGTCCTAACCCCTAGACGAACGGGCCATTATTTTACTTAAATGCGGATGCAAAAATACAATTATTTTTTACTAGTGCAACCCCACCCTATTTTTTTTTGATTATTTAACCAAACAGGCGTTGTTGTTGCCTTTTCCGGCATCTTGGGGCCATGGGGTGCCGTTGGTTTCCCAATGCTGCACGGCACGGCACCTTGGCCGGGCAAACATGGTTTGCCCCCATCTTGGAACCAACCCTTTTCCAAGGGGCAGCCCGTGGCAATGTTGGTGCTTTGCGTGCCCAGCATTCCAACGGCAACATCCTTATCCCACAAAAAAAACATCCAAATTGGCCTGCGGCTGGCCATGTCCATTAATAGGCCTTGGCAAAAAGAACCCTCCGTGCCGAGGGCCTGCCCGTTAGCACACAGCTCCCCTGCTCCCCAGGGGCATCCATGGGGATGCACCTTATGGTGGCCTTGGTATCCTGTTTGATGCGCTCTTCGGTCGCGGCCGTTCCGTCCCAGTGCGCCGATACGAACCCTCCCTTGGTCTTTAAGATGTCCTTGAAGGTATCATAGTCGTCCACTTCCGTAATATGGGCCTCCCGATGTGCCAAGGCCTTCTTATAAATGTTCTCCTGAATGGCCTCCAAAAGGGACACAATGTGATCTACCACAGCGTCCGCGGCCACAACCTCTTTGGTGAGGGTGTCCCTACGGGCCACTTCATAGGTCCCGTTGTCCATATCGCGCTTGCCAATGGCCAAGCGCACCGGAACGCCCTTGAGCTCGTATTCATTGAACTTAAAGCCCGGTTTGTGGGTATCGCGATCATCAAACTTTACACTGATGCCCTTTTTGCGCAGTTCCGCCAACAGGGGCGCAATGTGCCCGGCAATGGCCTCCAACTGCTCCAAGCCCTTGTAAATGGGAACGATCACCACCTGTATGGGGGCCAGTTTTGGGGGCAGCACCAGACCGTTGTCATCGCTGTGGGTCATGATCAGGGCGCCCATTAACCTTGTGGAAACGCCCCAAGAAGTGGCCCAAACATACGCTTGCTTTCCTTCCTTGGTGGCAAATTTAACGTCAAAGGCCTTGGCAAAATTCTGACCCAAAAAGTGGGAAGTACCCGCTTGCAGGGCTTTTCCGTCCTGCATCAGGGCCTCTATGCAAAAAGTCTCCACCGCACCGGCAAAACGCTCGCTCTCGGTCTTGGTGCCCTTGATCACCGGCATGGCCATGTGCTCCTCGGCAAATTGGGCATAAACGTTCATCATCAGTTCGGCCTCCTTCATCGCCTCCTCCTCCGTGGCATGGGCCGTATGGCCTTCCTGCCAAAGAAACTCTGCCGTGCGCAGAAACAAGCGTGTCCTCATTTCCCAACGCACCACATTGGCCCACTGGTTGATCAATAAGGGAAGGTCCCGGTAAGACTGTATCCATTTTCTGTAGGTGTCCCAAATAATGGTCTCCGAAGTGGGCCTAACAATGAGCTCCTCCTCCAATTTGGCCTCCGGATCCACCACAATGCCACTCCCATCTTCGGCATTTTTAAGCCTGTAATGGGTTACCACGGCGCACTCCTTGGCAAAACCCTCTACGTGGCTTGCCTCTTTGCTCAGGTAGGATTTTGGGATGAAGAGGGGAAAATAAGCGTTTTGGTGCCCCGTGTCCTTGAACATCTTGTCCAGTGCCGCCTGCATCTTTTCCCAAATGGCAAAACCATAGGGCTTTATGACCATACAGCCCCTGACCCCAGAATTTTCGGCAAGATCGGCCTGCACCACCAGATCGTTGTACCATTTGGAGTAGTCATCGCTTCGCTTACTTATATTTTTTCCCATTAATCATAAGTTTGGCACAAAACTTGTACCTTTTTGATAAATAATTCGGTAAAACTAATTATTTTTAATACGTGGAACAATAAATATTGCTGCTATGATATATAGAAAAGATAATAAGAAATTGAGAAGCCTGCTGGCCCTGGGCATCCTTCCGCTACTGGTCGTTTCCTGTGGGTCTTACCAACAGGCATCCTACTATGACAACGATGGCATTTATGCCGATGGCAGGGCGCGCATCGTGGAAGAGGGACCCGTGACCCGTGTGGAGGTACGCCCCCAGGGAGAGGAAAACACCTATGCCGACTATTTTGGCCAGAAGGCCAATCAGTACGGTGAAATCCTGGACAGCGAGATCTTCACCGATGTGGAAGGCTACAGCAGCAATGACGTCAATGCCAACATAAACGAAGACCAGCTTGCCGTATATGACAACAACGCCAACGACTACCTTGGTTATGGCGGTTGGGGCGACAATGCCACCAATGTGAACATCAACTTCCACAACAACGGTTGGGGAGGTATGGGCTGGGGCTTCAACGACCCCTGGTTATGGGGCGGTGGTCTCGGCTGGGGCTGGGGCGGCGGCTGGGGCTGGGGCTGGAACAACCCTTGGCGCTGGAACCGCTTCGGCTGGGGCGGCGGCTGGGGCTGGGGCGGTGGTCTCGGCTGGGGCTGGGGCGGTGGTCTTGGCTGGGGCTGGGGCGGTGGTCTCGGCTGGGGCTGGGGCGGCGGCTGGGGCTGGGGCGGTGGCCTTGGCTGGAACAACTGGGGCTGGGGCGGCAACTACTGGGGCAACAGGAATTTTGCCGTGAACCAGACCCGCCGTGGCTACTATGGCGCGGCCAGAACCAACAACAACATTGCCCGTTCCTTAAGGGGCAGCAGAAACATAGATTCCAGGGGCACCGCTTCCAGGTATAGGAGCAGCGCGAGCCGCACGGCCGGCAGTAGGGACGGTGCGGTGGCCAGATCCAACAGCAGGAACCGGGTGGGACAGACCTATCGGGGAGATGATGCCGCACAACGGCGTGCCGTGGGCGTGGACCGCAACCGGGCCTACAGAACCAGCAGAAGCACCAGGGCAACACCACGCACCTATAGTTCCACCAGGAGCGGAAGCACCTACAATAGGGGCACGAACAGGACGGGCAACTACCGATCCGGACGTCCGGGGTACACCAGCAGCAGAAACTCTGGGTACAGAAGTTCCCGCACCTCGCCGTCGGGCACCTATAGAAGCAGTGGCAGATCTTCCAGGAGCTCTGGATATAGAAGTTCAGGTCGCAGCTCCTCCAGGAGCTCGGGCTACAGAAGCTCGGGAAGCAGCTCCAGAAGCTCCGGCTACAGAAGTTCTGGCGGTAGCTCCAGAAGTTCCGGAAGTTTCAGAAGTTCCGGCGGTAGCTCCAGGAGCTCCGGTGGTGGCGGACGAAGCGGAGGCCGCGGAAGAGGATGATCACTGGTTATTTACCCATTAACAACAACGAAATGAAAAGAATTGCACTGCTAATTCTCATGGCCCTTTGTGCCGTGGGCCAAGCCCAAAATATAAATGACGCCCTTAGATACGGTACCGAAGGCACCCAGGGAACGGCCAGATTTCAGGCCATGGGCGGTGCTTTTGGGGCACTGGGCGGGGACTTCTCTGCCATAAACGTAAATCCCGCCGGGTCGGCGGTGTTTGCCAACAGCCTCATGGCCATCTCCATGGGCAATTACAATGTAAGCAATGATGCCCGCTACTTTGGCACCCCAACCGAGGCATCCACCAATGACTTTGAGCTGAACCAAGCGGGCGTGGCCCTTGTCTTCAAAAACACCAATACGGAGTCCGATTGGCGCAAATTCACCCTGGCCTTCAACTATGACATGGTCCAGAATTTTGACCAAAGGGTCTTTGCTTCCGGAAACAGCAATGAAGGCATAGACAATTATTTCCTGAACTTTGCCCAGGGGGTCCCGTTCGGGTCCATTGCGAGACAGGACGATGAATTTTTGGAAGATGCCTACCTGGACATTGGAGCGGTGGAGGGCTTTGGCCCCCAACAGGCCTTCTTGGGCTATTACGGAGGGGTGATCAACGTGGCCGACCCAGATGACCCGGACAATACGGATTACAGCAGCAATGTGCAGTACAGCACCGTGAACCAGGATTTTGTGAGCACCACCTCGGGCTACAACAGCAAATTTACCGTGAACACGGCCTCACAGTACAAGGACAAAATCTTCCTCGGAGCAAGTGCCAACTTCCACTCGGTGCTCTTCGACCGTTTTGACGAGTTCACGGAAACTGGCTATGATGCGGGGCCGGTGCAGCGCACCATCTTTGACAATTTACTGCGCACCACCGGGTCCGGATTTTCCTTTAATCTCGGGGCCATTGCCCGGCTAAATGATATGGTGCGCGTGGGCGCCAGCTACCAATCGCCCACTTGGTACCGACTCACCGAAGATTTCTCCCAGCGCATTGATTCCGATGATGCCGATAATGACATTGGCTTCATAGACCTGAACCAAGTGAACCTCTTTGAGCCCTACCGCATCAAGACACCCGGCAAGCTCAACGGTAGTCTGGCCCTGGTCTTTGCCAAAAAAGGGTTGCTGAGCCTGGACTACAGTTACCAAGATTTTTCACAATCCCAATTGCGTCCCACCACGGACCCGGCTTTTCAGTCGGTGAACACCGACATAAGCAATAATCTGGGAGCGGTCTCCACCTTGCGCATCGGTGGTGAATACAGAATAGAGCGCTTTAGCTTAAGGGGTGGCTATCGGTACCAGCAAAGTCCGTTTAACAACGGGGTCACCGTGGGCGATTTAAACGCCATTTCCGGTGGCTTGGGCTATAATTTTGGCGGCAGTTCCCTAGACCTGTCCCTGGTGCGGTCCGAACAGGAGCGAAACCAGCGCTTTTTTGATACCGGCATCAACGCCCCGGCTTTCATCAACGGGGTAAACACCAATGTAACCTTGACCTATACCCTGAACTTTTAGAACGCACATTGATCCAGAAAAGCAAAGGCCTGTTCCGCACAGGTCTTTTTTTTTGGCCCCGACCCAAACTGTGGCGGGAAGCAAAACCGTTGCCGCAGCCTTTGCGGCAGGGAAGACAACCAGTGGCATGGCCCCTGCCATGGTTGTGGCAAAACACCTTCTTGGCGGGAAAACAATGCTGGGGAACAGGGCGCCCCTGCCCTATCTTTTCAAGGTGAAATGGGTTTTTCGGGTCTTGGCCACAAAGACTCCGGAGGTTTCCTCCTCCCCGTATTCAAAACGGAACCAATAATCGGTTGCGGGCATGGGCCTTCCGTTAAAGGTACCGTCCCATCCGCCGCCAACACCCAATTGCTTCAAGAGCTTCCCGTAGCGATCAAACACGAATACCACGGGATCGTTGAGCTGCTCAATGCCCCTGACGTTCCAAAGATCGTTGATGCCGTCCGCATTTGGGGTGAAGAATTTGGGATAGGCCACCATTAAAAATTCTATGGGCGCCGTGGTGCCGCAGCCGTTCTTATCGTTGATCACCACCGTATTGAGCCCTGGCGGAATGTCATTGAACACGGGATCGTCCTGGAATTCCCCGCCGTTTATGGCAAATTCATAGCTGCCGTTGCCCTCCACAAAAAACTGGACGTTGTTGCGATCGGGGTCTATGGAGAGGTTGCTGTCCAGAATTTCCACCCGGTCCAGAACGGGCTCCCCGTAGATGGTGACCAGCACATCGTCCAAAATGTTGCCCACACTGGTCTCAATGTTCACAAAATACCTTCCAGAGCTGCCCTGAACCGTGGCAACATCCAATTGGGTGGCCGTGGCACCGCTCAGGAGGTTGGCGTTGTCCAAGGTGCCATCGTCCCCATAATCCACGGACCAGGTAACGTTCACAATATCCGGCCCGGCCGGGGAGTTCTGCGCGCTCAGGACAATGGCGGGGTCTCCCTCACAGGCGATCTTGTCCAGGCCCAAAAACTCGTCGCGCAGCGTACAGTCCAAAGCCGTATTCTGATCGGCCTGCACGGAGGTTCCCGTAAAGGTGAGCATATAGGGCTCCGGGTCGCCATTGAAATTGGTGTTGTAGTTGTTAACGAAGATGTAGTAAAGTTCCCCGGCCCGTACATCCAACCACTCGTCATAGGTGTTCTGGCTCCCTATGACAAAAGGTGCGCCCTCCTGGCCATTTTCCGGATTGGTCCCGATCCCGGTGAATGCCGTATTGTTCACCTCGTAGTTGCAGCGAATGGGCTCGGCCCCGCCGGCACCCACAATGGAGCAAAAGTTGCCCCCTGCACTTTCATCAAAAGGGCCATAAACCGCAAAGTCCCACTCGGCCGTGACCGTTGTGCCGCCAATGGCGGGCAGCGCTTCAATATCAAAGCCCAACTGCCCATCGGTACCCGCCCTGAACACGTACCAGGAAGTATTGTTCTCAATGTTTGCCGAAACCCCACTGCCCTTCTCCAAACAGCCCGTCTGGGTAATGACCTCGGGATCAAAATCGTCAATGTCTCCAGTGCCATCGGCAATGCCCATAATGGGCACGTCCGCACATACGGGGATGGCCGTTCTACAATCTGCGGAATTTTGGGCGTAGGTGTGCCCGGAATACAGCAATAGGCAGCACAGGGCACAAAGGAGTGTTCGCATAAAAAATGGGGCTTTTGGCATTTACTACCATAATGAATAACTAAAGCCTTGTTCTTTTAGTATGCTACATCGGGTTTTTAGTGCACTTAATCGATGAAATACCAGGGGCGCATCGGCCTAACTAAAAAAGTGGGGCCGTATTGCTGTTCCCACCGCCCTACGACACCATTGGGGCGAGTGCCACGAAACCCTCCCGCCCCACCATGCACCGCTCCGTTGCCACCCCGGTCATGGACCCGAAGGGGGGAAACCTTCACCTCCCTTTGGCTTCCCAGCGCTTGCCCCTACCGTCTTGGGGCAAAGGCAAGCCCCTGGGTGGCCCGGAAAAAGGGTTGAAAAACACAAGAGCATGGTCTTTGGCCCTGGACTTTCCCAAGGTTGGCGCGGGGCCTGGCCCAACGCGTATTTAAGCGCGCCCAAATCCCATACCTGCCATAAAGTGCCATATAATGTCTATCTTTGCGGCCTGTAAAATGAATGGTTAATGAAAATTGAAGGCACATTGGAAGATCCCTTTGAAGAACTTGGAAATGACCACGTTTCGGCCGCGGAGGAGACCCCACTGAGGGAGGATGCATTTGTACTGGACGATGCCGAAAAAATAGCAAGGATACGCGAAAACGTTAGGGAGATCATGCTCACCCTTGGCCTTGACCTGGAAGACGACAGCCTTAAGGGAACGCCCAACAGGGTGGCCAAGATGTTCGTGAACGAAATCTTTGGTGGTCTGCATCCGGACCGTAAACCAAAATCATCCACCTTTGACAACAAATATAAGTACGGTGAAATGTTGGTGGAAAAGAACATTACGCTCTACTCCACTTGTGAGCACCATCTCTTGCCCATTGTGGGCAAGGCCCACGTGGCCTATATTTCCAACGGAAGCGTAGTGGGGCTCTCCAAGATGAACCGCATTGTGGACTATTATGCCAAGAGGCCCCAGGTGCAAGAACGCCTTAACCTGCAAATAGTCAGGGAACTGCAGTCCGTTTTGGGCACCGAGGACGTGGCCTGTGTCATAGACGCCAAGCACCTTTGTGTAAATTCACGCGGCATCCGTGACATAGAGAGCAGTACGGTAACGGCGGAGTACGGTGGCAAATTCAAGGAAGAACAGGTGCGCAGGGAATTCTTGGACTACCTGAACCTGGACACCAAATTTTAATCCCAGCACCCTATGCCCCTGTACGAGCAACATACCCTTCGTGTTCACAATTCCCTGAGCGGCAAAAAAGAGATCTTTGAGCCCCTGAATACCGGCCATATTGGCATGTACGTCTGTGGGCCCACCGTGTACAGCAACGTGCACTTGGGCAATTGCCGCACCTTCATGTCCTTTGACATGATGTTCCGCTACTTTAAGCACCTGGGCTACAAGGTGCGCTACGTGCGCAACATTACCGATGCCGGCCATTTGGTGGACGATGCCGAGGACGGCGAGGACAAAATAGCCAAAAAGGCCCGCCTGGAGCAACTGGAGCCCATGGAAGTGGTGCAGCGCTACACGGTGGATTTCCACAACATTCTTGAAAAGTTCAATTTTCTGCCACCGAGCATAGAGCCCACGGCAACGGGCCATATCATAGAACAGATAGAGATCATCCGCGATATTCTGGACAAGGGCTTTGCCTATGAAAAAAATGGTTCCATATATTTTGATGTAGCCAAGTTTAACAAAGTACATACCTACGGGAAGCTCAGCGGCAGAAAATTGGAGGACATGATCGCCAATACCCGCCAACTCACCGCCCAGGACGAGAAAAGGAACCCACAGGACTTTGCCCTTTGGAAAAGGGCCGAACCCCAGCACATCATGCGCTGGCCCTCCCCTTGGGGAGATGGCTTTCCCGGCTGGCACCTGGAATGTACCGCCATGAGCACCAAATATTTGGGCGAGACGTTTGATATCCACGGCGGGGGAATGGACCTTAAATTTCCCCACCATGAATGCGAGATCGCCCAGGCCGAAGCCAGTAACGGCAAACCACCGGTACGCTATTGGCTGCATGCCAACATGCTGACCCTGAACGGCAAGAAAATGGCCAAGTCCACTGGCAACAGCGTGCTGCCCGGGGAAATCTTCTCAGGGGAAAATGCCATTTTTAGCAAGCCCTTTACCCCCGCCATGGTCCGCTTCTTTATGATGCAGGCCCACTACACCAGTATCCTGGACATGAGCAACGATGCCCTTTTGGCCTCGGAAAAAGGTTTCAACAAATTAATGGAAGCCATGACCCAGCTCAAGCAACTTCCCGTGGGGAACGCTTCCAGCTTTGATGTTGCCGCTTGGAGACAAAGCTGCTACGACGCCATGAACGATGACTTTAACACCCCCATCCTCATTGCCAAGCTGTTTGATGCCGTGAAGCACATCAACCTAACAAAAGAAGGAAAGGCATCCATGACCCAAAAAGACAAGGAAACACTTGTGGAGACCATGGAGTCCTTTGTTTTTGATGTCTTGGGATTGGAGCAAAACAATACCGACCCGGCCAGCACCGAGAAACTCGGCGGCGTGGTGGAATTGCTCATTGCCCTGCGAAAGACCGCCCGGGAGAACAAGGACTTTGCCACCTCGGACCGCATTCGGGATGAGCTGGCCGCCCTGGGAATTCAACTAAAGGACGGGAAAGAGGGCACTACCTTCAGTGTGCTCTGACACCTTTCCCTATCCGTGAAAAATGAGGACAGACCGCCCATGGGCAGCTTAAAAACGATCTTGATCGCCCCGCTGGTACTCTTGGTACGCTTTTACCAAGTGGCCATATCTCCCTACACCCCGGCCAGTTGCCGGTACGCCCCCACCTGTTCGCAATACACCCTGGAAGCCCTAAAAAAACACGGGCTTTTCAAGGGCGGCTGGCTTGCCGTAAAACGGATATTCAGCTGCCATCCGTGGGGCGGAAAAGGGTACGACCCGGTGCCGTGAGCCAGGGTTACCGCCGGGCGGCCCCTATCCCTGGAACAGCCGCCCACCTACAGTGCCAAACCCTTAAAAAGTGTTTATTTTAGACCCGGTGAAGGCAGGGTACCTTGGTATTTTCTTATCTTAGCCCGATAAAAAAACGCAAATGCACTTTTTAGGAATTACCTGGAACCCCAACGAAACCCTTTTTAACATTGGTTTTATACAGGTCAAATACTACAATCTGTTATGGATCCTTGCCTTTGTTGTGGGATGGTACATCATGAAGCGGATTTTTGACAACGAGAAGAAGTCCGTGGAACAGTTGGATTCCCTCTTTATCCATACCGTGCTGGGCACCATGTTGGGCGCGCGTTTGGGCCACGTGTTTTTTTATGATTGGGCCTATTACAAGGACCACTTGCTGGAGATTCTTTTGCCCATAAGGGAGAGCGATTCTGGCAGCATCCTCTTTGGCCTCATAGAAGGCTACCAATTTACCGGCTTTACGGGCCTGGCCAGCCACGGGGCCACCATTGGGGTGATCGTGGGCATGTACCTCTACACCCGCAAGTATCGGGAGTTCAACGTGCTGTGGATCTTGGACCGCATGGTGATCCCCTTTTCCATTGGCGCCTTTTTTGTGCGCCTGGGCAATTTTTTCAACTCGGAGATCAACGGGAAAGTGGTGGATGAATCCTTTGTTTTTGCCACACGCTTCATCAGGGATTCGGACGACCTGCACCCCTCAAAGGCTTTGGGCGTTACCAAGGAAAAGACCTTGAACGCCGCCTACGATGCCATAGAAAACAACCCGGAGTTCTCAGAATACCTGGCCCAGATCCCGTACCGCCACCCGGCCCAACTTTATGAGGGCATCTGCTATATCTTTATTTTTATATTGCTCTATTACCTGTATTGGAAAACGGAAAAGAAAAACCGCTTGGGCTACCTTTTTGGCCTTTTCCTGGTACTGCTATGGACGGTTCGCTTCTTTGTGGAGTTCGTGAAAAAGAGCCAGGGCGGCTTTGAGGAGTCCTTGGGACTGTTGTCCACCGGACAGTGGCTCAGCATCCCCTTTATCCTCATAGGACTTTATTTTATGTTCAAACCCAGAAAAACCGCCTAGACCATGCACATTTCCAAGCGCAGCGGAGGCCTTTTTTTGTGTTGCTGCATCTTCCTAATCGGGATGGGCTGCAAGGAAGGTGGCACTACCAAGATAAAAACGGAACCGGTCACCTTTACCAAGGAGGGCACCCTGACCATTAAAAAGGCTGTGACCGATAGCATTGTGGCCCAATTGGACATTGAGATCGCGGAAACGGACTATGAGACCCAGACCGGTCTCATGTACCGCGAAGGGATGGAGGACACCCAAGCCATGCTCTTCATTTTCCCGGACATGGCCATGCACTCCTTTTACATGAAGAACACCCAATTTCCCTTGGACCTCATTTTTATAGACGACCAGCTGAACATTGCCAGCTTCCAGGAGAATGCCCAACCGTACAGCGAAGACGGCTTGTCTTCCCAGGTACCCATACAATATGTACTGGAAGTGAATGCCGGACTTGCCGAAAAATGGACCCTGGATGTGGGCGACCGCATTGCATTTTCTAGAAATGAATGAGAAATGAACTACGGCTTGCAAGGCGAAGAAACGCAAAGACTGCGGTTTAGGCCATTGGCGCCCACAGATTTTGCCGCTTGGCTCCCTTTTCACCAAGACCCCCGTTCTTCGCAATATTGGGAAGGCCTGCCCCAAGACCCCGTTACCGCGTGCCAACAACAGTTTGAGCGGACCTTTGAACGCTATGCCAAGGGCCTTGGCGGTCTGCACGCCCTGACCTTAAAGGAAAACGGAAACCTAGTAGGTCTTGCCGGACCTTTGCTACAGGTAGTGGATGGAGCAAAGGAACTGGAGGTGGCCTATAGCATCCTGCCCCAATATTGGCAAAAGGGCCTGGCCACTGAGGCCGCCACAAAATGCAAGGAAGTGGCCTTTTCCAGACAATGGTGGCCCTCCCTCATTTCCATCATACAGATTCACAACCTGCCTTCCCAAAAAGTGGCCCTAAAAAATGGCATGCGTTTGGACGGCACAACGCGCTACAAAGGCAATCCAGTACATATTTACAGAATTAACACCCCATTGCCATGCTAGAACATTGGGCCGTGTTCACGGACAACCATTCGCACACCAGGCAGTTTGTACGTTCTTTTTTACAGGGCCGCCCCCAATCGCCTTTTCACCATTTGGCCGGTAAAAAGGGTGGGGTGTTCTCAAAATTGGCCCTAGATCGTTTTCTGGAAAAGGAAGATCGGCACGGAGAGAGCGGATTGGACACGGGCGGACGCCTGTTGAGGAGCATGTCCAGTGGGGAACAAAAACGGGCCTTGCTGCACCACCTCCTGGAAACCGAGCACGAGTATTTGCTTTTGGACAGGCCGTTTGACAATCTTGATGTTGAAGGCCAGGCGAGGTTGATGGCCCATTTGAAGGAGATGCAACACAGGGTTGCCCTTATACAGATCGTGAACCGAAGAAAAGACATCCTTCCTTATATGACCCGTTATGGAGCGCTCCAGGAAGGCGCTTTGAACATACTGGAAGCTCCTCCGATGAAGGATGACGTCCGGGTGAGCGCCAAACGGCCCCTAAAGGGGAGCATACCACCTCCCTTGGGCCACATTGAGCAACACGAAGACGTCCTGGTGGCCTTCCGTGACGTTTCCGTTTCCTATGGGGAGCGGCCCATTTTAAACCGCATTTTCTGGAAAATACGCAAAGGGGAGTTTTGGCAACTGTTGGGCAGCAACGGTAGTGGCAAGAGCACCCTGCTGTCCATAATCACTGGCGACAACCCCAAAGGCTACGGGCAGGACATCTGCCTTTTTGGCAAAGCCAAGGGCAGTGGGGAAAGCGTTTGGGAGATCAAACAAAAAATAGGCTACTACTCCCCGGCCATGACCGACAAGTTCGCCGGTAGGCACACCCTGGAGAACATGCTCATTTCCGGGCTGTTGGACTCCATTGGCCTCTACACCCAGGCCACGGAGGGACAGAAAAGAATTGCGGCGGCATGGCTAAAGCTCTTGGGGCTCCACCATAAGAAAGACACCCTTTTTGCAGACATTGGGCTTGGGGAGCAGCGGGTGGTGATGACGGCCAGGGCCATGGTAAAACATCCGCCCTTGTTGATCTTGGATGAGCCCACCGAAGGCATGGACGATGCCTCCGCTGCCCTACTTGTGGCCCTGGTGAACAAAATGGCCCAGGAGACCAATACGGCCATTGTTTTTGTGTCTCACCGCGAGGAGCCCGGCCTGGAACCCCGATCGGTGTTCTCGCTGGAGATGACCCCGGCAGGAAGTGTGGGGAGCATCCTTTGATCGGGTTTAAATTAGGCCGCAGCGGGACAAGCCCAGGCGCCTTGATGCCACCACATTTGCACAAGGGCCGCCAGGCCAACACCCCCTTGATCCGGTGCAGAACCCTTGGCAGCTGCGCCAAATGCCCGGGTGCGGTTCCCTGGGCCACGGGTGGGCAAAAAAATTGCCATACCCCTTTTTTTAAGGACGTATGGCAATATGCTATGGCTTGGGGAGACCTAACTAGGCCTTCTTTGTGGTTCCCTCCGTTAATTTTTTACTGGAAGCATCGAACATGATGGGGGTGGCTATGAACACAGAGGAATAAGTTCCTATGATGACCCCAACGATCATGGCGAACATAAAGCCCCTCAGGGATTCCCCACCAAAGATGAAGATGGCCAACAATACCACCAAGGTGGTGAGCGAGGTGTTCAGGGTTCTTCCCAATGTGCTGTTCACGGCGAGGTTAATGTTGTCTCCGCCTTTCCATCCCTTCTCCCCAATGATTTCCCGAATACGGTCAAACACCACCACGGTATCGTTCAGGGAGTACCCGATCACGGTAAGTATGGCCGCAATAAAGGCTTGGTCCACTTCCATGTTAAAGGGCATGATCTTGCCCAAAATGGAGAAGACGCCCAATACGATCAATACATCATGGAACACCGCCGCCACGGCGCCCAAGGAGAATTGCCACCTACGGAAACGCAACAAAATGTAGAGGAAGACCACGGCCAAGGAGCCCAATATGGCCAAGAACGCATTGTTCTTGATATCATCTGCAATGGTGGGGCCCACCTTAATGGACTGCATGATGCCTATGGCCTTGGTGTCATTGCCCACGGTAAATTGTTCTTTGGTGGTGCCGTCCGGCAAATACTTTTGCAGGGCGGTAAACAGTTTGTCCTGAATCTCCTCATCCACCTCTATGCCCTCCACATCCACCTTGTAGGGCGTGGTGATCTTGATCTGGTTGGCGTCCCCAAAGGTTTTAACGTTGGTGCCGCTACCAAAGACATCGTTGAGCTCAGAGGCAATTTCAGAGGCGCTCACCGTTTTCTCAAAACGTACGGTGTAGGAACGTCCTCCCACAAAGTCCACTCCCTGCTGCAAACCGGGTCCAAAGAAGAGGGAAAAGATGCCAATGGCCAGTAAAATTCCAGAAATGACGTAGGCAATCTTGCGCTTCACCAAAAAATCTATGTGCAAGCCCTTGAACAGGTTCTTGGTGAGGGCCGTTGAAAAATCGAGTTTTCTTCCCCTTCCGGCAATGTACCAATCCACCAATAAACGGGTAATGAAAATGGCCGTGAACAAGGAGGTGACGATACCTATGAGCAGGGTGGTGGCAAAGCCCTTGATGGGTCCGGAACCGAACACAAAAAGAATAATGGCCGTGAGCCCCGTGGTGATGTTGGCATCCAAAATGGAAGACAGGGCGTTGTTAAAACCGTCTGCCACGGCCAGGGCCTTGCCCTTGCCCTTGTCCAACTCTTCCTTGATGCGCTCAAAAATGAGCACGTTGGCATCCACGGACATACCAATGGTAAGGACAATACCTGCAATACCGGGCAAGGTAAGCACGGCATTGAGGCTGGTGAGCACGCCAAAGATCAACAGGATATTCAACAAAAGTGCCACATCGGCAAAGGCACCGGCCTTGCCGTAGTAGAAGACCATCCACACCAATACAATGGCCATGGCGATCAAGAAGGAAGTAAAACCACTGTCAATGGCCTCCTGACCCAGAGAGGGCCCCACGATCTCGGATTGAATGATCTCTGCCGAGGCGGGCAGCTTCCCTGCTCGCAATACATTGGAAATATCCTTGGTTTCGTTTACGGTGAAGTTCCCTGTAATCTCCGAACGTCCGCCAGAAATGGGCCCTGTGGACACGCCAGGTGCGGTATAGACCTTGTTGTCCAGTACAATGGCAATGCCCGTCTGGTTGTTGTAGGCGTCCCCGGTGAGCTCCTCCCACTCCTTTGCCCCTTTGGTGTTCATGGTCATGGACACCGCGGGTTTCCCAAACTGATCAAATTCCGATCGGGCATCGCTCACCACGTCACCACTGATGCGTGGCACCCCGTCACGGTTGGATTTTAAGGCATACAGGTCAATGATCTCCACATCTTCGGTAGATGGGCGCTCCCAAACAAATTTGGTGAACTGGATATCGGCGGGCAACAACCTGCGTATCTCCGGCATTCTCAAATAGGCCCCGATGGTGGCCGTATCCCGGATGGCGGCCCTGAACATGGCATTGCTGTTGGGGTCTGCGGGCATCAATAGATCGAACAGGGGATTTACCTGGGACGCCATGTCCAAGGAATCCTGGGCAACATCAGACAGCAGGGAATCCAATTCGGTCTCGGGCTTTACGGGATCGGGAACATCAACATCCACAATTTCCTTTAGCTTTTCATTGGCCTGGATAATAAAGGTACTGAAACTGGGGTTGCTCTGCTTGTAGGTTTCCCAAAACTCCAATTGGGCCGTACTGGAGAGCAAGCTCTGGGCACGGGCAATATCCCTGGCACCGGGCAGCTCCACCAAAATACGTCCGGAATTGCCCTCACGCTGTATGTTGGGCTGGGTGACCCCAAAACCGTCAATACGCTCGCGAAGCACCTCAAAGGCGGAAACCACGGACTCGTCTATTTTCTGGCGGATGATGGGCTTCACCTCACTGTCTGACATCTGAAAATTGATGACATCGCTAAGCCCCTTGTTCGCAAAAATCTCGGGAGAAGCCAGTTTGGTTTCCCCTTTGATGGCATCAAAAGCGTCAAAAAAGAGTTCCAAGTAGGTCTCATCGCTGTTTTTTGATGCGGCATCGGCATCGGCAAGGGCTTTGTTAAAAACGGGGTTCTTGGTGTTGTTGGCCAACCCCCTTAGAATATCCTTCACGGAGATCTGCAAGGTAACGTTAATGCCCCCTTTCAGGTCCAGCCCCTTGTTCAGTTCCTTCTTCTTGGCTTCGTCATAGCTGGTGTAACCTAAAATGGCATCGTCCCCAATGGAGTCCAAATACCTGGTTTTCAGCTCTTCCAGTTTGGAAATGTAGTTTTCCTCAGACTCGGAAACCCGGCTTTGGGCAAATACCTCGGCATCTTTTTCCACCTTGTTGGTAATGAACGTGTAGGATAGCTGGTAGATACTCACTAGCCCAAACAATAAGGCGAAAAGCCTTATAAGTCCTTTGTTTTGCATTGGTTACGATTATTATATGAATGCTTTTTGCAACAGCGTGCAAATATATGATTTACCCCTAGATCTGACAATATATTTGAGGTATTTGGAAAAGAGGGCTGGGGGAGAGGATGTTGGCACATCTTCTCCCCCGGCCCATTGGTCTGTGAAAGGAAGGGAGCGCTAAAGCTCCAATAGGCCGTTGGTCTTGGCAACCCCGGCCGCACTTTCTTTCATTTTGTTTTTCTCGGCATCGCTCAGGGGCACGTCCACGATCTTCTCAATGCCCCCTTTGCCCAAGATCACGGGCACCCCGATACAGATGTCGTTCAGACCGTACTCGCCCTCCAAATAGGTGCTGCACGGGAACATTTTCTTCTGATCGCAGGCAATGGCCTGTACCAAGGCGGACACCGCCGCACCCGGGGCGTACCAGGCACTGGTGCCCAATAGCTTGGTAAGGGTGGCTCCGCCCACACGGGTATCGTCCGCCACTTGCTGCAAGCGATCGGCATCCAGAAATTCGGACACCTTGACGCTGTTCCTGGTGGCGTGGGAGGTCAGGGGCACCATTCCGGTATCACTGTGGCCCCCTATGACCATACCGTCCACATCGGAGATGGGAGCTTCCAGGGCCTCTGCCAAACGGTACTTGAAACGGGCACTGTCCAGTGCGCCGCCCATGCCTATGATCTTGTGCTTGGGCAGCTTGGTGGTCTTGTGCACCAGGTAGGTCATGGTGTCCATGGGGTTGCTCACCACAATGATGATGGCATTGGGGGAATGCTCCAACAAACTGGAGGAAACGGTCTTGACTATGCCGGCATTGATGCCGATCAGCTCTTCACGGGTCATCCCGGGCTTTCTGGGGATTCCGGAGGTGATCACCGCAATGTCACTGTTGGCGGTCTTTGCATAATCATTGGTGCTCCCAACGATCTTGGTGTCAAAACCGTTCAAAGAGGCCGTTTGCATCAGGTCCATGGCCTTGCCCTCGGCGTATCCTTCCTTGATGTCCAACAGGACCACTTCAGAAGCAAAATCCTTTATGGCGATATACTCTGCGCAGCTCGCTCCCACTGCTCCGGCTCCTACTACTGTTACTTTCATGTGTATGGTATTATCGTTGATTTATTTCCCAACATGGGCCCAATTTTAGGCCGATGTTTCACTGGTGCAAAAATACTCAATATCCACCTAAAAAAGGAAGGTTCAAAGGCATTTATTCTTGATGAAGGTTCTTAACTACCGTACCCTATATCGATGAAATCTGACCGTTGAACGAAGAATTTGAAAATACCATGCCGTACAACGAAAAATAATACGATTAACCGTTCCCTTGGCGTTTTTGTTTGTGGAACCCCAAATTCCGCAAAAAACCTACTTATGATGAAAAAATTCCTCTACGTAGTGGCCATCCTGGCCATTATTCTTTCGGCGAATTGTTCACGCATAGATGAGAACAACGATCCCGTGATCGGTGTTTGGTTACAAGACCTTACCGAAACGGATGGCACTGCCAGGATGCAGGTGCAGCGCGAATGGATCTTCAATGATGTTTTCTTGGGCCGCTACCACGAACGGCAGAACGGCACGTTGACCATTGTGACCGATTTTAGCTGGTCCAAGCAGGAAGAAGTTTACACGGTCACGTACAACGGCCTGGAAAACAAACCCCAAGACCAACTGATCCTGAAAACGAGCAAAAACGGTGATCAGTTGCACCACATGAACGGTAGCCTATTGGCCAAAAAAGAGTGACCAATTTTACAGGGCCATGGGGAAGAGTCTGTTTGGAGAAATCCTTGCAGGCTCTTTATGTTTTATAGAGGTCAGTAGATAGTTACCTACTTTAAATCGAGTTGCTAGCTTAAATGTCAGGCTGAGCGCCCGCCTGAATTGTAGTCGAGGCAGGCAGTCGAAGTCTCCCCTTGGATGGCAAATGGTTCTCTCCCGAAATTTCGGGAGCGCTCAAACTGGCAATAGTAAAAATTATTAACCGTATTATAATCAAATAATTACCTTGTTTGATTGATAAGTATTTATCTACTGACCTCTAATGGTTTATACCATTTCCCCATTGAAAATAGGCCGATAAACGGTTTCTTTTTACGCCCTGCCAAAAAAAACAATTCAATTTCTTTGGCAGAATTTCAAAAGAGAACTGGTATCACCCAAAATACCTTGCGGCAGCGGCCCCGCAAACCATCACAAAAAAAACGACCCGCGCTTTGGGCACAGGTCGTTGCATAGGGTAAACTTGCGCCAATGATCAGGTATCGATGTTGGCGTAAATGGCGTTTTTCTCAATGAACTCCCTTCTTGGGGGCACTTCATCGCCCATGAGCATGGAGAAGACACGATCGGTCTCCGTGGCGTTCTCTATGTTGATCTGCCTCAAGGTCCTGAACTGCGGGTTCATGGTGGTGTCCCACAATTGCTCCGCGTTCATCTCACCAAGACCCTTGTAGCGCTGTATGCTCACGTTGCCGTTGAAGCTGGCCGCAATCTCGTCCCGTTCCGCATCGGACCAGGCGTAGCGTTTTTTGCTGCCTTTTTTTACCAGATAGAGCGGCGGCGTGGCAATGTACACGTGCCCGCCCTCAATGAGCTCGCGCATGTACCTGAAGAAAAAGGTGAGAATGAGGGTTTCAATGTGGCTACCGTCCACATCGGCATCACACATGATCACCACCTTGTGGTATCGCAACTTTTCCAGGTTCAGGGCCTTGCTGTCCTCTTCCGTGCCAATGGTGACCCCAAGGGCGGTATAGATGTTTTTGATCTCCTCGTTCTCAAAGACCTTGTGCTGCATGGCCTTTTCCACGTTCAGGATTTTTCCGCGAAGCGGCAATATGGCCTGGAAATTTCGGTCTCGACCCTGTTTTGCCGTTCCGCCGGCAGAATCTCCCTCTACCAGGAACACCTCGCACAGCGCCGGGTCCTGCTCCGAACAGTCAGACAGTTTTCCGGGCAGTCCGCCAATGCTCATCACGGTCTTTCGCTGCACCATTTCACGGGCCTTGGTGGCCGCGTGGCGCGCCTGCGCCGCCAGGATCACCTTTTGCACAATGGTCTTGGCATCATCCGGGTGCTCTTCCAGATAAATGGAGAGCATTTCCGAAACGGCCTGGCTCACGGCAGAGGAGACTTCCCGGTTGCCGAGCTTGGTCTTGGTCTGGCCCTCAAATTGGGGCTCTCCCACTTTTACGGACACAATGGCGGTAAGCCCCTCCCTAAAATCGTCCCCTTGGATCTCAAACTTCAACTTGTCCAACATCCCGGAGGCATCCGCATACTTCTTCAGGGTGGTGGTAAGGCCCCTCCTAAAACCGGACAAATGGGTGCCCCCTTCGTGGGTATTGATGTTGTTCACGTAAGAATGCAGGTTCTCCGTGTAACTGGTATTGTAGATCATGGCCACCTCCACGGGAATGCCGTTCTTCTCGGTCTCCATGGAGATCACCTCCTTGATCAAGGACTCCCGGGTGCCGTCCAAAAAGCGGACAAACTCCTTGAGGCCTTCGGTGGACACAAAGGTTTCCGAGACATACTCCCCGTTCTCGTCCTTACGTCTTTTATCGGTAATGCTGATGGTGACCCCCTTGTTCAGGAAGGACAGCTCCCTCATCCTGTTGGCCAGGGTCTCATAACTGTATTCAATGGTCTGGGTAAAGATGGTCTCGTCCGGCCTAAAGGTGACCACGGTGCCACGCTCCGTGGTTTCCCCGATGCTCTTAACCGGATAGAGGGCCTTACCGCGCTCGTATTCCTGCTCCCATATCTTGCCATCCTTGTACACCGTGGCCCGCAAATGGCTGGACAGGGCATTGACACAGGAGACCCCTACGCCGTGGAGCCCGCCGGAGACCTTGTAGGAATCCTTATCAAACTTTCCCCCGGCACCGATCTTGGTCATGACCACCTGCAAGGCGCTCACACCCTCCTTCTTGTGGATGTCCACCGGGATGCCCCTACCGTTGTCCTTGGTGGTAATGGAGTTGTCTTCGTTAATGGTGACACTGATGGTATCGCAATGCCCTCCCATGGCCTCGTCAATGGAGTTGTCCACCACCTCATAGACCAGGTGGTGCAAGCCCCGCACACCAACATCACCAATGTACATGGAGGGGCGCATGCGCACATGTTCCATTCCCTCCAGCGCTTGAATGCTGTCCGCAGAGTAGTTCTTTATGGGCTGATCTTTCTGTTTCCCGCCCTTTTTCCCCTCATTGGTACCTTCTTCGTTTTTCGCTTCTTCGCTCATAAATATAAGGTTGTGTTCATTTCGGATTTTGCAATCTTACAAATATACGCAATACCCCACCGAATATGGGGTTTATGGGGTTTTGGGAAGTCTAAGTTATCAACAAAAATTGTGGAAAAAGCCACCCACAAAGACCGGGGCGGCACCCTTTGGAGCGGCCCGGCAAGACCCCGGGCCAAGGCCGTGGAGACAACATAAAAAAAGGCGCTTCGGATAGAAGCACCTTGTACGGAAAACGGGGTGGGGCCCCCAAAGGGACGGGACGGGCATTATCCCTTTACGTAAGCATCGTCATGCACATTGGCCACGGCACGCCCAGAGGGGTCGTTCATGTTCTTAAAGGCGGCGTCCCACTCCAAGGCTATTTTGGTGCTACAGGCCACGGAAGGTTCCTGGGGAACGGAGAGGGCAGCGGCATCACTGGGAAAATGACCCTCGAATATGGAACGGTAATAGAACTCCTCCTTGGACGTGGGCGTCTGCAATGGAAACCTGAACCGCGCGTTGGCCAGTTGCTCATCGGAGACCTCTTTTTCCACCACTTCCTTCAGGGTGTCGATCCAACTGTAGCCCACCCCATCGGAAAACTGCTCTTTTTGGCGCCAGGCCACGCTTTCGGGCAACATGTCCTCAAAGGCCTTGCGCACCACCCATTTCTCCATGCGCTCCCCGTTGATCATTTTATCTTTTGGGTTGATCCGCATGGCCACGTCCATGAACTCCTTGTCCAAGAAGGGCACACGGCCCTCAATGCCCCAGGCGGCCAGGGATTTGTTGGCCCTGAGGCAATCGTACATGTGCAGCTTGTCCAGCTTGCGAACGGTCTCCTCGTGGAAATCCTTTGGACTGGGTGCCTTGTGGAAGTAGAGGTAGCCCCCGAACAGTTCGTCCGCGCCCTCCCCGGACAGGACCATTTTAATGCCCATGGACTTGATCACCCGGGCCATGAGGTACATGGGCGTGGACGCCCTGATGGTGGTAATGTCATAGGTCTCCAGGTTGTAAATGACGTCGCGTATGGCATCCAGCCCCTCTTGTATGGTAAATTTTATCTCGTGGTGCACGGTGCCTATGTGGTCTGCCACCTTACGGGCAGCGGCCAGGTCCGGGGAGCCGTCCAAGCCCACGGAAAAAGAGTGCAACTGCGGCCACCAGGCCTCGGCGGTGTCCCCGCTCTCCACCCTTTTCTGGGCATATTTTTTGGCAATGGCAGAAGTGACGGAAGAGTCCAGCCCACCGGAGAGCAGCACGCCATAGGGCACGTCTGACATCAATTGCCTGTGCACGGCCGCCTCCAGGGCCTCCTTAATGGCCCGTATGCTGGTCTCGTTTTCCTTTACCGCATCGTATTCCATCCAATCCCGGCTGTACCAACGCTTCAGTTCACCGTCTGCACTGTGCAGGTAGTGTCCCGGCGGAAAAAGTTCTATCGTGGTGCAGACGCCCTCCAGCGCCTTTAATTCCGAAGCCACATAGAAGGTGCCGTGCTTGTCCCAGCCCATGTACAAGGGAATGATGCCCATGTGATCGCGGGCCACAAAATAGTCATCGGTCTCGGTGTCGTAGATACAGAACCCGAAAATACCGTTGAGCTCATCCAAAAAAGAGGTGCCCTTTTCCTGGTACAGCGCCAAGATCACCTCGCAATCGGACGCGGTCTTGAAAAGGTACCGGCCCTCGAATTGTTTCCTGAGCTCGGCGTGGTTGTAGATCTCCCCGTTTGCGGCGAGGATCAGATTGCCCTGCGGACTCAGTATGGGCTGTTTGCCGGAGGCAGGGTCCACAATGGCCAAACGTTCATGAGCCAATATGGCCTTGTCCGTGGCGTGGATACCGCTCCAGTCCGGTCCGCGGTGCCGGAGTTTCTTGCTCATTTTCAATAATTGTGGCCTCAGGGCCGCTGCATTTTCCTTAAGATCGAAGGCGCACACTATTCCGCACATAACTGGTGTTTTTAACAATTGAAGGGCAAAGATGAATTTTTTATTTCAATATATAAACAAATATGAAATATATGCTAACAATAAAAAACCATAAATAGGTTTTTTGATAAATATTTTTCTTTTTTTAGGGCAAACAGCTTTATTTATATGACTGTTTGTAAGTAGGGTAAAAAATAACGCTCTTTTTGTTCTCTTTATGCTCCGTACCCATTAGCTTTGGGAAAAACTAAAACACCTTTTAAAAATGAAAAAAATTCTTGCTATCAGCACCTTCGCATTGGCCTTGGCATTGAGCACGGGGCTAAACGCCCAGAAATTCCCCGGACTGGACAAAAGCCCACTGGACATGGCCGCTTTCCCCAGTGATTACAAAGTATCGGACAAGGTGGTGCGCATCACCTACGGACGCCCACAGCTGAACGATCGTTCCCTGGAGGAATTGGCCCCCGTGGGACAAGTGTGGCGCACGGGCGCAAATGAGGCGCCCGAGATCACCTTTTACCAAGACGTTACCTTTGGGGACAAGGAGGTAAAGGCCGGCACCTATGCCCTGCTCACCATTCCAGGGGAAAGTGAGTGGACGGTGATCTTGCACAACGGCCTAAACCAATGGGGCTCTTACTTCTACAAAGAGGGCAACGATGTGGCCAGGACCACAGGGGCGGCCACCACGGATGGCAATGTACTGGAAGAATTCTCCATAACCTTCAAGGAAGTCTCCGGGGGCGCACACATGGTCATGGGCTGGGACACCACCCGGGTGGCCGTGCCCATAAGCTGGTAACAAAGCAACAGACCAAAAAAAGCCGGGATGTACATTCCGGCTTTTTTTGTTCGTTCCCGTATCACCCCAAAATACACCCGCACCGTGACAAAAATGGAACCTTTTCTGGGGCCAACTTTTTGGCCCGGGGCGATTTTTTTTTAGGTCGATGCCCATCGGGAACACACCACAGTACGGGACACGAGCGTGAGACTCTCGCCAGTGTGGGGGTAAGCAAGTTTTGATTACCTATTTTATCTCCCCCTAGGATGTAAGTCCATCTGTGCAAACCGAATTATTTTTCTTGGCTTACCTCTTGGCGGTTTTCTTTTTTTTGTATTCCACGTAGGCACCGTACAGTATAAGCACCCAACCGATGCCGGAAGAAGATATTAACCATAAATTATTATCGCTGAACAAACTAAATCCTACGCCGATACCCATAATTACTACTCCAATAAGTGCCATTATGAATCCTTTGCTTTTCATGATGCTGTTTTTTTTGGCTTTTGATTACGGTTTATAGGAACCGTACGGGCCACGAGCGTGACGCTCGCGCCAGCGTGGGGTCCAAGAGGTATTTCATTCCAAACTTGCGGTATTGATTTTTTCAATACGGGAATTTCTAATATCAGAAATTATCTCGTCAGAAGTCCTGCTATCAACCCACGCACCAAAAATTGAATTCGGGTCGAATTCCTTTTTCGGCTTTGTTTCAATTGATTTGGTCAATTTAATGATAAGACTTTTTTTGGTCTGTATGTCCAAATTTTTCAAATAACCGAAATACTTGTCCAAAATTTTACTTGATATGGTTAAGCTTCCCATTGTTTTCTTTTTAAGGCAAGATAATATATCACAGAATTTCATTTACAAGTCTGCTATCGGATCTGTATGAACCGTACGGGGCACGAGCGTTACGCTCTCGCCATCGTGGGGAACACACCACAGTACCGGGCACGAGCGTGACGCTCGCGCCAGCGTGGGTTGTCATTTATTCAATCCCAATTTTATCAATTTCTTTCATCAACCTGTCGGTTTCACTTAGGGCGACCAATACTTTCTGATAGTGCAAAATATCGTCAAACTCCAATTTTCGGTCTTTTCTATCTTTTAGCCATTTTTGTGCGGGTTGGTAGCCACCAATGTAAAACTCCCAAGCTACCAATGGCACGTTGTCAAAATATTGGGTGTCGTTGATGTAAACTCTGCCCATTTGGGGCTTCTCGACTGCGCTCGAAGTGACAGAAGGTACATAACCCGGACTTGTTTTTGACATTTTTCGAGTGATTATGTTATCTCCATCAACAGGGTACTGCGTAATGTATTGCTCCACTTTTGGACTCTCCAATAAATGGATTTGCCGAATTTCTCCGCCCAACTTTACCAATTGCCAAAACGTGGCTTGGTCTTTTGGGTAAGGCACTCTCGGAAAATCAATTTTTAAAAACTCCTTGTATTTCTCTCGGTACGTTGGCGAATGCAGAACTGCATAGATGTAATCCAATAGGTCTATTGGGGCAAAAGTTGTTTTGGGAGAACCCTGAGCGGAGACTAAGGGCTCGTTGGTAAAAGCCAACCCTAATTTCTCTGCTATTTTATTTACAATTTCGGCTTTTAGGTTTGGTTTTCTTTCTGTGGATTGATCAATGGTTTGTTGTCCATCAGATACCGCATATACGTAAAGAGGGAATTGAGATGGTATTCCTTTATAGCTAAAATGATAACGATTGTCAATCATATTTTCAGTTATTTGGACTAAACTCCAATTAACGTCTGTCGATTGTCTTGCTGTAATAAGATTTAAATTCACCCCTGTAATAATGTTATACATATACTTCTCTCTACCCCAATCTACCATATCAGATGAGTAATATATTTTGCGAGTATCAAATGGACGGTAGTCATAGTTTTTAATAAATTCTTGATGATGATTATTAGCAATTTTCTCTCTTGCTTCAACGAGTTTCCAACCCCTGGAATCACCTGCTAAATATTTTCCATTCTTCTTTTTTGGGAATAGCCAACTTCTTGTCTCACTATCCGAAAATTCCCTACTTGTAAACCTTTGTATTCTGTCTATAAGACTTTGCGCATTGAAATCTACAACTACAGAATCTCTTGCCGTTACAACTCCTGTTACATTTAAGGGAAATAGTTCGTCAATTTTAAATCCATTGTTATACTCTTTGAGTCCTTCTTTGTTTTTCTGAATGAAGAAGTAAAATGGATCTTCAGGCTTTAGCTTGATAAAATCAACTGTTTTGATAGAGTTTTCAGCCAAAAAATCATATTTCATTTCTCTTTTCCCATAAAGGTCGTAATGCAACACTTCACCTAATTCGTTGGCTTTCTTTTTTCCTGTTTTTACAAAAATGTTGATTGAAACACCTTGCTGAATATCAAATACATTTATATCAGCACTTCCGTCTGGTGCCGTTTCTTTTTTCTTGCTGTTGCCGTGTAAATCTATTGCATAAATTTTATCATAGGTTTTCAGCAAATGCCAACGCATTCCCCTAAACGTTGGGTTGTCCAAATATCCGTGCGGATTGATAAACGCCAAAACACCACTTCCGTTTTTTTCAATAAAATTCTGACCGTAACGCAAAAACTTTACGTAGTCGTCATTTAGCCAATGCTTGCGTTCATTAAAGTGAACGCCATCAACATATTTGTAATCTTCAATCAAATTGCTAATCCATTCGCCATTGTTGGAAGAAATACCGCTGTATGGCGGATTTCCAATGACACACATTACAGGTGTATCTCGTTTAATGTGGTTGGCTTCATTGGCTTCTGTACTCAACCAATTGGCAAACAGCGTTCCTGTGTCTTGGTGGTGTTCTTCCAAACTGTTGGTCAAATACACGCGTAGGCGTTGGTGCTTCTCGACTCCGCTCGAAGTGACAGTGGGTTTAAATCCTGTTTCGGTCAAAAGCAAATCCAACTTCAAGTGCGCCATTGCGTAACTCGCCATGAGCAACTCAAAACCGTTTAAGCGTGGCAATAAATGCGTTTCCACATAATTGCTCCAAATGCCTTGTTGTCCTTGAAACTTTTTGTGAATGTGTTTTACCACTTCTGCCAAGAAAGTGCCTGTTCCTGTGGCTGGGTCAAGAATCTGCACTTTGTGTACTTCTTGCTCCATCTGTTTGTAACCAGTTGCAGAACGCTTGTCTGCGGTTTGGGTGTTTACTTTTATGGTTGTTTTGCTGGTGTCGGCAAGTCCTTGCGGTAAATCAAATTCCGTTTTAAGAATATCGTCAACCGCCCTTACTATAAAATCAACTACAGGCTGTGGTGTGTACCATACGCCACGGGATTTGCGCAATTTTGGGTCGTATTCACTTAGGAAGGTTTCGTAAAAATGAATGATCGGGTCTTCCATTTTGGTGGATTTCCCGTAGTTCTTCAAAATTTCTTCTACGTTACACGCCAAAAAGATTTCCGAGAGGTTCTCAACTACCCATTTAATTCGGTCGTCAATGTCAGGTCCTGCAATGTAGCCAAAGAGTTTTCGCAAAAACGGATTCGATTTTGGAATCAGTTCAGCGGCTTCTTGTCTGCTGAAATTGTTCAAAGTAGGGTCGTGCAAACGAGCCGCAAACATTCCGTAAGCAATGGTTTGAGCGTAAACGTCTGCAAAACCTTGTGGTGTAATGTCGTGAATCAGAATCTGCTTGAAAGCCAACATTTGTTCTTTCAGCGTACTGTTTTCTTGGTTTTCTTCATCACTGGTCAACGACTTCTCAATAATATCAGAAAGCAAGCGGGCTTTGCCCGCCATCATCCCTGCCAATTTTTTTGAGCTTTTTATCGTTTGTCCAACGTGGACACAAAAGTCTTTAATGAGATTTTCAAAGTTGCCAAAATGCTCCGGCAACGGTCTTATTCCCTTGTCCGTGATTTCTGCTATTGAAATTTTGGTAATGAATTCGCCTTCTTGGTACAGATGAAAGTTAATGTAGTCCGTGAAAATCAAATTGTTCAGCGAAGCCTTGTAGCGGTCAAACTGCTCTTTGTTTCCTGTTTTCTTTACTCCGTCAAGGTCTTTGTCGCCAATGTCTTTGGCTTCAATAAATCCAACGGGAATATCCTTTTTGGTCAAAATGTAGTCAGGTGCGCCACATTTTTGTCTTTTCGGTTCGTTGGTCGCCCTGATGGTCGGCACCAAACTTTCCAAAAGTTGCTGTAAGTCGCCACGGAAAGTATGTTCGGTTGCGTTTCCGAGTCTGTACCTTTTGTCTAGGTTGTCTATATATTGTTCTAATGTCATTTATTCACTCCATTATTGTCAGAGCGTTGGCAAAAAACAGCTCTTTTGGTTTTTTTAGCGTTGCTTTTGTGTAGGCTATAACCAAATCTGCCGTTTTTGCGGTGGGCCTTTCTTGTCTGTTGTCCACTAAATAAGCAAAAAACAACCAAACGATGTTCTGCGCATGGAAGTCAACTTGATCAGCATCCCGAAAACAATGCCCCTTTTTCCAACGTTCACTTCCCATTGGGGACATCCCCCCCTACTCCTTCCCCGGCAATTTTCTTTGGGCCGTTACGGAAAAAGTACCTTGGGAAGTCACTGCCTTTCCTTGCAGGGTGTCCCCCTTTTGTTCCAAGCTTACCGCAACGCGCTCCACGCCATCCACATTCAAGAAAAAACGGATGGTACCGTCCTTGACGGTTACCTGATACCCGTCCATACTGCCTTGGGGAAGATTCACTTGCACTGTGTAGGCTTCGTTTTTGCGGCCAATGAGTAGGGTGCCCTTGCGGTAGGGATAGTCCACCCCCTCGGCCTCATAGGCCCAGGCACCCTCCAGGCTGTCCGCAGCCCGCTTGTTGTGGCCGTAGGGCACGCCAAGGCTGTTGTTCATCTCCGGGGTGGCCGCAGCTTGTTGAGCCATTGGAAAACCGCACAGGAGCAAGGCCATTCCCGCCCCTAAAAATCGTCCTTTTTGTTTCATTTTATCTGTGATTTTCATTGTATGCGCGCTGTGCTGTCCCTTGCCAGTGCCCAAGAGCGAAACCGTTTGGGCGGCCGGACGCCTATTTCCGCTTCCTGGCGGTTTTCTTTTCTTTTAGCCTCACATAGATGAGCTTGCTCCTGCCCCGTGAGTCTTCCCTGCGCTCAATTTCAAAATTGGGCAGGCTGTTGATCAGGGGCGTCAATTTTTGAAAACCGTAGTTCCTGGCGTCAAAATTGGGCTGTTTCTTTTGCAACAGGCTGCCCACATCGCCCAAAAAGGCCCAGCCATCGTCATCGGCCACATCATCTACCGTATTGGCAATAAAGCGCAGTTCCTTGGGCGTGATCTTGTCCACCGTACTTTTCTTGTCCACCTTCGCGGCCGCACTGGCATCGGGATCGGCCTCCTTGTCCTTGAGGATCTCCAAATAGATGAAACGGTCACAGGCCACAATAAAGGGGTTGGGCGTTTTGCGCTCCCCAATGCCGTACACCTGCATCCCGGCCTCGCGCAATCTTGTGGCCAAACGGGTAAAATCGCTGTCACTGCTCACAATGCAGAACCCATTGACCTTGCCGGAATAGAGGATGTCCATGGCATCTATGATCATGGCCGAGTCGGTGGCGTTCTTACCCTGGGTGTATCCGTACTGCTGTATGGGCGTTATGGCATTCTCCAAAAGGATGTTCTTCCATTTGGACAGGCGCGGATTGGTCCAATCGCCATAAATGCGCTTAATGGTGGGGTTGCCGTACTTGGCGATCTCCTCCATCATTTCCTTGATATATCCCGAGGGGATGTTGTCTCCGTCTATCAGAACGGCCAAATTGATGTCCATAATTCAAATTTTACCAAAGATACTGGCTTTTGCGACCGCTTTGGGGCTTTTAAAAGAGATTTTTACTTTGATGTCCCTCCCGTTTTCAAGAACAAAATTTCATACCGGAACAAAGGATGCGCCGCCCCCGTTGTGGCACTCATTCCAATATCACAAACGCCACCCGCCGGTTCATTTGGCGCGCGGCAGCACCCTTGCCAACTGCCAGGGGGCGGGTGCTGCCATATCCTTTCCAAGACACCCTGTCCTTCTCCAGACCAAGGGCAATGAGATGGGCGGCCACCGCAGCGGCCCTTCCCTCTGACAGCTTTTGGTTGTAGGTGGTGCTTCCCAGTTGGTCCGTGTGGCCCTCTATGGCGATATGGAGGGTGGGATGCTCCCGGAGGTACCCGTACACGCGCTCTATCTCCGAAATGGCCCCGGGCTCCAAGGTGGCGGTATCAAACCGAAACCGCACGTTCTCAAAGACAATGGAACGGTTGGTTTCAAAGGCGGCCCCCACCTCCGCCTCCTTTTGGGGCGGCCGGCCTTCCAAGGGCATCAGGGAAATGGCATCCAGATAGTAATAGGCACCCTTGAGGCCATTGGCCACCTGAATGCGCTTCTTGGTGCGCCGGTTGGCGTTGAAGTTCCCAATAATGATGTAATTCTCCGTGCCCTTGGCCACGAACTCGGTCGCTACCCGCACCCAGTCCGTGGTGTTCACATAAAAGTCGCCGTTGGACAGTACCATCACGGGAGAGGCATCCCCCTCTTGGGCCAGCAGGTGTTTTTTGGAGAGCACCTTTCTGGTCTCCACCAATACGGGTTTTTCCAGCAACCGTGCCCCAAAGGCATCCACGGCATAGCCCGAACGCTCTGCAAGGCTCACATAAAACGCAAGCCGGTAACGCTCTCCCGCCACCAGGGTGGTGGTAAGTTCCCCCATAAGGTATTCCCGGTATTCATCACCGGCATAGAAATAGAGCCCGGCATAGCCCGAACCAAACCCGGGAGCCTGGGAACCACTGAAATTCCCATCGGTTCCCATGGTGGTGCTACAGCTGTGATAGTAGTCCGTGGAACCCAGCGAGGGTGTCTGCCAGTGCGCCACATCCTCCACCAGGTTCCCCATGGAGTCAGGGCAGCTCACATACTGTTCAAAACTGGGGTTCTGGACCAGGTTCTGGCCCTGGGCCAGGAAGGCCGGTCCCGGGCCCATAATACCGATGAAAAAGAAAAAGACAGTGCGCAACACCTCACATTCATTTTCCTAAATGTAAGAAAATATAGGCAATCAATAGGGGCTTACGGCCAAAGACAGGCTGTACCACCAAAAAAACCGATGAAACCCAAAGGGTCACGAACATACCGGGCAAAGGGCAAAGCGCCCCACAAGGGCCCTCAGAGATCGAACCTGTAGGTGGCGCCCGCCAATACCTGTAGCCCCTGCACCGGGAAATTGGCCCAACGCTGGTAATTGTTGTTGGCCAGGTTGGCCCCCTTTACAAATACGGACAACTGTTTGTTTACCCTGTAGCCCAGGTGCGCATTGGCGTCAAAAAAGGACTCCAGGGTAACCTGGGTGGCCGGAAAATCGGTGATCGGGGCATTGGGCACCGCTGTGGTGGCCACGTCTTCGCGTTCGCCCACAAAAAACAGGTTGATGCCGGTGAACCACTTCTCCCCTATTTGGTAGTCCATCATCATGGATGCCGTAAGGTTGGGGCGGTTCCAGGCGGGGTTGCCCGTTTCCGTGCTGTAGTCCAACACCTCTGCATTGAGCCCCAGGGTAAAGTCCCGGTTAATGTCCACGTTGATCTCGGCGAACATGCCCAAGGTCTTGATGTCGTCATAGAACACTTCAAAGGAGTTCCCCAGATAATAGGTGCGGTCATCGTTCCTAAAATCGTTGAACGGGTTGAGCTTAAAGAGGGGGCTGAAATTCTCGGCACTGTAGGAGCCCTTTACATTATAGCCCACATTGGGCAACAATTGGCCCTTGAAACCCACGTAGGCGTTGTACTGACTGTCCGTTGGTGCAATTTGTAGGGTGGGCGAGACAAAGGGGTTGTGCTCCACAAAATCGTAATAGGAGTTCTGCCGCAGTTCTCCCTCCACACCGCCATAGGCAATGACGGTCTCTTCCATTAATCTGTACGATGCGGTCACTGCCGGATAGATGTAAAAATTGCCCTCGCTGTTTTCCAGGTCCATACCGTACACCAAATTCACCCCCAGGTTCAGGGACAGATCGTCCCGCAACAGCTGTAGGCTGGGATGTATGCCCACTTGGAGGTTGCCGTAGGCAATGCCTTGGTCGTTGGTACTGCTGTTCAGGTTGGCGTTTACAAAGCTGCCGCCCACATAATCGGCATGGACGCCAACGCCCAGCTGCTCTTCATTGAGCGGTAGCTGTACGGCACCGTGGATCCTGGCGCGGTTTTCCCCAGACTCAACGCCGTCCCAAAATCTGCGGTACAGGGCATCGGCCTTGTCAAAAAGGGCGTCTTCCACATGGATGTGTCCGGCCGCTTCGGCCATGAAATAGTTCTGTCCCTCATCAAACAACAGCCCCGTGGCATCAAAACCTTCCGGAAGTCCGTACCAGTTGTAAAATTGGTGCTGCAGCCCCACATTGGCGCCCCAATCCATATCGCGTTCCCGCTTTTTATAGGCCGCGTTCAGCTGGGTGTTGGCAAAGACATTGTCCAGGACCACCCCTTCAATGTTTCCCTGGGAGGAGTTGTGGTTCAGGGAAAGGGTGTAGTTGCTCTCCCGATCAATGTCCTGACTGGTGTGGAACTCGGCCAGGACATTGGCCGGATTACCGCCGCCCGCAGAGGCATAGGTGTTGTAGAGCACCGGGGGCGGCACCCTTTCCACCTTGCTTGCCGTTCCCTTGGCCGGGGTAAAGGTAGAGGCCACGGGCACGGAAAAAATACTGTATTCAATCTTCTTCTTTTGCAGCACAATGGAGTCATTGAGGTTGGGCACCGACTTGATCTTAAAGGCATCGGCAACCGTGGGGGTATAGGCCTTGGTCACGGTTACGGTCTGGGTACCGATATCCTCGGTCTCTGTCTCTTGGGAAACGGCCCACTGTGCCATGAAGAAAAACGACAATAGGGGCCATGCGATACGTGTGTACATAAGTGTGCTCTTGTGGTACATTAATTCTGGTTGGGCCTAATGGATGAATTGCTCTCTGCCTCTTTGGCCTTGATGCCCGCCAAGGTGGTCCGGGCCTCGGCGATCAAATCTGGGTATTGGGAAAAGTTATCAATGACACTTTCCAAAATGTAGGTGGCCTGAAAGGCGTCTTCAAGCGCATAGAAGTTCTTGGCCATGAGCACCAATCCCTTACCGCCCCATTCCTTGTGCGCGGCATAGTCCTTTGCCAGTTTCTGCACCGCGGTGTTGGAATCCTCAAAAGCCCCTTCCTTGTTCTTGAAGTAGGCGTGGTGGTAAAGGGCCTCTGCCGCCGCGGCGCCGGAGGCGATCTTGAGCACTTGGTCATAGGCGGCCTGTGCCTGGGTCTCGTCCCTGGTGGCCATCGCCGCGCGGGCGATCATGATCTGGGCGTCACTCTTTATCCTATCGTCAATATTGGGCGTGGCCAGTACCTTCTTGGCGTATTCCAAGGTCTTGTCATAGTTGCGCTGCCCGTAATAGCCCTTCATCAGGTTAGACCGGGCAAAGGTGCGGTTCTGTTGTATGTTGGCCTGCTCCTCCAAGCGCAACAGGTAGGGCAGCGCCCCTTGGGCGTCCGCTTTGCCCAAGAAGATCTCGCATACCCGGGTCAAGGCCTGTTCGGAATACTCACTGGAACTGCGGTCTGCCACAAAGGTGTAATGGGGCAGTGCGGCTTCCTTCTCGCCCTTGCCAAAATAGAGCTGGGCCAAATTGAAATTGGCGTTCACGGCGTGCCGGCCATTGGGAAAATTGTTCACGTACTCCCTGTAGCCCTTAATGGCGGCTTCCGAATTGCCCTGCAGGGACTGTTTCTGGGCCGACTCGAAGGTGGCATCTTCCAGCTCGGTATCGGTCACGGAAACAAAGTCCAGCCCCTCTACCCAGGCCGCATACTCATTTACCCGGCCCATGTCCACATAGACCAACTTTGCCGAGGAAACGGCCTGCACCGCTTCCTGGGCCATGGGGTGGTCCCGCACCACGGTCTTGAACTTGAACAGGGCCGCTTCATTGCGGCCCGCATTGTAGTGCACCAACCCCTGCCGCATCAGGGCCTGGGGGGTAAGTCCGCTCCCCCGGTGCTCGGAGATCAGGCGATCAAAGGCCTGCAGGCCTTGCTGCTCTTTCCCCGTGGCCACATAGGTACTGCCCAGGGCAAAAAGTGCATCGTCCTTAAAACTGGAATTGGGAAAGCGCGAGACAAAGTCCTCCAATCCTTCTATCTTCTGGGCGTTGCGGTCCACAAAACCGTAGCACATGGCTTTTTGGTAACTGGCGTAGTCCTTTTCGGGACCGCTCAGTTCCAAGGCTTTGTTGTAGGTTTCCATCGCGGGCCAATATTGCCTTGTGGCGTAATAACTGTCTCCCAAGCGCAGGAAGGCATCGTTCTTCTTTTCCACGTCAGTGCCGGGAACCTGGGCAAAGGCATTGAAAAAGGGAATGGCCTTTTCGTAGTCCTTTTGTTTAAAATGGGCATAGGCCAAACTGTAATCCACTTCCCTATGTTCCGGCACATCACTTGCCCTTGGGTGCTGCTTAAATACGGCGAAGCCCTTGGCGGCCTCCGCAAAACGGTTCAGCAGGTAATCGGCCTCGGCCTTCCAGTAGGTGGCCCTGGCCTCAAAGAGCCCGTTTTGGGCCCTGTCCAATGATTTTTTAAAATGGGCCGATGCCTCCTCGTAGGCCCCTTCCATAAAGAGTTCCACACCGCGGTAATAGGCCACCTTCTGGTAGGTTTCCGCACTGGCAAAGCCACTGTTTCTTTCCAACAGGGCCATGGCCCCGGCAAAGTTCCTGGAGGTAATGAAGGAATCTACCAACAGGGTTTGCATTTCCTCTTGGTGCTCGTCGTTGGGATAGGTCTCCAAATACCGGGTAATGACCTCGGGTACGGGCTCGTAGGCGTTGCCCACCTCATAACTGAGGCGCGCGTAGTTCAGGTAGGCATCCTTTTGTATGGCCGCACTGAAATCCATCTCCGAAGCATTCTTAAAGGCGTTGAGCGCCTGCTGTTTTTTATCGAGCTTCAAGTAACACTCCGCCAAGTGGTAATAGGCATTTTGGGCCACGCTGTTGGTGCCCCCGATAATCTGGTTGAACTGTTGTACGGCCGCCTCGTACTGCCCCTGCTTGTAATGGCTGTAGCCCAAAAGGTAGTAGTCCGTATTGCTCCACTTGCCCCTTTTTCCCTTGTACTCCTCCAAATAGGGAATGGCATTGGCATACTGCTCCAGGTTAAAATAGCTTTCGCCGATGATCTTATTGAGCTCGGACACCTCGTTTCGGTTGCTCTTGGGCAGCTGTTTCTTGGCAATGGCAATGGCCTCGTTGAACTTGCCCAGCTTAAAATTCATATCGGCCTGGTAATAGCTCAACTTTTCTTCCAGCACATCTTGGTCCGTGATTTGGTCAAAACGCTCGTTGGCTTCCTCATAGTCGTCTTGCTGGTAGGAGATGTACCCCATGTAGTACTTGGCCTGGGAACCGTACACGGGAGAATTGGCCACCTTGGCCAAATAACGTTCCGCCTCCTCGGGCTTGCGGGAAGAGAACAGGGCGTAGCCGTAATTGAAGTTGAACTTGTCCATCTCCGCACGGGAGAGGGCGCTCTGGTCCACCTTAGCGTACCATTTAAGGGCATAGGGATATTTGCCCGTGTCAAAATAATACTCCGCCACATCGGCAAAGGCAGAATTGCGCTTGGTGGAGGTGGGATAGGTCTCCACAAACTCCTCCATAAGGCGATCGGCACCAAATTGGTTTAGCCGTACCGCCGCGTTGGCCACGTAGTAGGCGCTGTTGGCCACGGTCTCCTCGTCCGTGGCACTGGCGGCCACTTTCTCGAACAGGGCCTGCGCCGCCTGGTACTGCTCATTGTTGTAGAGGTTCAGGGCATCTTGGTACAACTTCTTTTCATGGGTGTAGATCATGCTCTCTTGGGCGGTGGCCACCAAAAGACAGGCCAAGAGCACAACGAAAAATGCTGCAGATTTTTTATACATAGTGTTCTAAGACTAAAAAGAATTACGGTAACACAAGGGATAACGGCAATAATCATGGCTAAGTATGCCCACCCAAGCACAAAAGAAAATATTTTAAGGGCCATTTTCCAAATATACCTGGGAACTTATTACTTTTATATCAACATTGAGCAGATGGAAGAGAACGGGGAAACCATATTGGAACTAAAGGATGCGGCCATTTTTCAGAAAGAGAGCCTCATACTCAAAGAGGTGAACATACGCATTGCCAAGGGCGAGTTTGTGTATCTCATTGGCAAAACGGGAAGCGGCAAGAGCAGTTTCATGAAAACCCTCTACGGCGATCTTCCCCTGCGGCAAGGGAGCGGGAGCATCGTGGATTTTGACTTGAAGACCCTCAAGGAACGGGACATCCCTTATTTAAGGCGAAAACTGGGCATTGTCTTCCAGGATTTTAAATTGCTCCCGGACCGCAACATCAACGAAAACCTGCGCTTTGTGCTCAAGGCCACCGGCTGGAAGGACCGGGCGGAGATGGACAGCCGTGTGCTGCACGTTCTGGAAAAAGTGGGGATGAAGACCAAGGGCTTTAAGTTTCCGCATGAACTATCTGGCGGGGAACAACAGCGCATTGCCATTGCCAGGGCACTGCTTAACGACCCCGAGCTCATTCTGGCAGATGAGCCCACGGGCAACCTGGACCCACAGACCAGTGTGGAGGTCATGAAGGTGCTACAGGAAATAAATGCCTCCGGCCGTACCATTCTAATGGCCACCCATGACTATGCGCTCATTCTCAAATACCCCTCCAAGACCATAAAATGCGATGCCAACCAGGTTTTTGAGGTGGTACAGCGCGCCGTCTAGCCCCTTGGCGAACCGCTTTTTGCAACGGTTGAAATAAAATCCGAAAAAATCAGTTTTACATACAGCTGTCCCCTTATGTTTTTGGGCAGCATTTTGTGATACCCGTAAAACGCACCCGATGAAAGCACTGCTCATTTCCCTATTTTTGATGATGGCCCTGGAAGCCCCCACCGTGGCGCAGGACGAGAACGTCTTAATGGCGTATTATGATGGTAAAGTGGCCAACCAGTATGTCTTTAAAAACGAGAACGACCACAAAATGCATTTCCATGCCATTTTGGATGCCGTTAAGGAAGAGGTTAACTTGGATGAGCAAGAAAAATTCAAGGGTTTGCTGTTTGAGGTCTCCTTCCAGAACGCGGCAGCAGATGGCCGGCCCGGCCAAGAAAGGACCATTGTGGGCCTCCAACTGATGCAATGACCCCAGGGCAGGGGACACCACCACGCCCTAAAAGGGGCAATTTCCCATTTTTTTCTTTTTTTTAGGTCCATGCCTGCCGATCCCCCTCCGAAACGCTGGTTTTGACCTCTTTTTGTTATCTTCCACGTTCATCCGCCAGACACCCTTTTTTTATGTGGAAATCCCTTTGTATTGCCCTGATCCCTTTTTTTTGCTCGCCAGTTGCCAAGAACCTCCCAAGGAAGCAACGCCCAAGGCACGCCCCAACGTGCTCTTTATAGCGGTGGACGACCTTAGGCCGGAACTTGGCATCTATGGCGGGCAGGCCCTTACCCCCAATATGGATGCCCTGGCCCAAGAGGGCGCCCTCTTTGAGCACCACTACGTTCAGGTGCCCACCTGCGGGGCCAGCCGGTACGCCCTGCTCACGGGACACCGGCCCAGCCAGCCGCAACACTTGCGCAACGATGCCATTGAAAAGGCCTTTTCCCAACCCAGGCCGGATGCTTTGCCCGAGACCTTTGTCCATCGCCTAAAGCAGGCCGGCTACCATACCGTGGGGATCGGTAAAATAAGCCACTCCGCAGACGGCTTTGTGTACGGTTACCGGGATTCCGTGAGCAGCCTGCGCGAACTTCCCCAGAGTTGGAGCGAACTAAAATTTGATGCCGGCCCTTGGGAAACCGGATGGAACGCCTTTTTCGCCTATGCCAATGGGGAGAACCGGCAAAGCCTGAACAAACAGGTAAAGCCCTACGAAAAAGCTAAGGTGGAAGATGAGGGCTACCCCGATGGGCGCATTGCCAACCTGGCCCTTTCCACCCTGGCAGCGCTAAAGGAGCGGGACACCCCTTTTTTTCTGGGTGTGGGCTTTTTTAAGCCCCACCTCCCCTTCAATGCCCCGGAACGGTACTGGGAGGCCTACCAACGGGAGGCCATTGCCCTGGCGCCCAATACAGCGGCGCCCCAAAACAGGTATCCCGGGGCACTGCACAAAGACCCCTACGAGACCAAAAACGTGGCCCCGGAACAAAGGGCCATTGTCCAAGAATTGTTGCCCGTTTTTAAAACGGGAGCCGCACCTTGGCACCGCCCCAGGCCACAGAAATGACCATATTCACCACATCCGTGCCCCGTTCCCCTATGTTTTTTGTTACTTTGTGCCAAAATAAATTGAATGGAAATTCTAGGCATTGACATTGGCGGTTCCGGGATCAAGGGGGCCATCGTAAATTCGCTCACCGGGGAAATGTTGACCAAAAAGCACCGGATTCCCACCCCCAAGGACAGAAAGCCCAAGGACATGGCCAAGGTGGTGGCCCAGATCGTAAAGCATTTTGATTATAAGGGGCCGGTGGGCGTTGGATTCCCCACCGTCATTAAACACGGCATTTGCAAATCTCCAGGCAATCTCCATAAAAAATGGTTGGGCCTAAACGTAAAGGAACTCTTCAGTGAGGCCACCGGCCTGCCCGTGACCGTGGTGAACGATGCGGATGCCGCCGGGTACGCCACCATGAACTACGGCATTGGCAAGGGCAAACAGGGCCTTGTGGTCATGATCACCATTGGCACCGGCCTGGGAAGCGGCGCCTTCTTCAACGGGGAGCTCATTCCGAACATGGAATTGGGACAGATTCCCTACAAAAAGTACAAAAAGATCGAACTCTGGGCCGCGGACTCCGCCAAGACCCGGGAAAACCTCAGCTATAAAAAATGGGGAAAGCGCTTCAATAGGTTCCTGCAGTACGTGGAACTGATCATTGCCCCGGACCACATTATCCTGGGCGGTGGGGCAAGCAAGGACTTTAAGGAGTACAAGGACTGCATTACCATAGAGACCCCGGTGGTCCCGGCTGAACTGCGCAATTCCGCGGGCATCGTGGGCGCGGCCGCAGCCGCCCTGCACGGAGCCCCCAAGGCCTGATGCCCAAGGCCAATGGCCGGTTTCTTTCCTTCCATTCCCCAGGGCCCCAAGCCGGCCCGGCCACGGCTTATCTTTATTTTGAAATAGGGCGCAAAAAGAAACCTTTTGTCGGCTTATTTTCAAGTGGGAAATGGTCTTACAGGGCCTTGTGGCCCGCACTGCTGTCGCGCCGTTTCTCGTAGTGGGCGGCGGCGATGGCATCAAATTTACCGGGGGCCTCAAAATTGAGCTTTACGTGGGCCTCGCGCTCCTCTCCGCCAAAAACAATGTGCAGCTCTTTCTGCAGTACCCCCTGCAAGGATCGTTTGGCCACGGACTCGGGCGATTCCATCTCGCGCCCCACAAATTTCTTCATCATGTCCGTATCGGTGGCGGTTGGGTAGGCACAGGCCACGTGGATGCGGTACGGGGCCAACTCTCGCCGCATGCAGTCCGTGAACTGCTTCAAGGCCGCCTTTGTACTGCCGTACACGGCATAAAAGGGCTGCCCCAAAAGTCCAAGCCCGGAAGAGATGTTGAGAATGGCGCCCTCTTTGGACGCCTTGAGCAAGGGCACGCAGTATTTGGTGAGCAACAGCACCGCCGTAAGGTTAACGGCCACCTGATCGTACAGCTCTTCATCCGGAAGCTCTTCCAAGGGTCCGGCACTGAGAATCCCGGCATTGTTGATGAGAAGGTCCAAATGGCCCCATTCATCCTCGATCCGCGCCGCGGCTTCCCTGAGCACCTCGCTATGGGCCACATCCCCTACAATGCGCATGAAACTCACCTCGGGGTGGGCCGCCGCCAACTGCTTTAGCATCTTTTTGTCCCTGGCGATCACCGCAATATGGGATGCGCCGGCCCGGGCCAGCTCGGCCACCATGCACCTGCCAATGCCACGGGTGCCTCCCGTGATCAACACTTTTTTGTTTTCAAAGTCCATAAACTGCTTCCATTTATTCCATTGTTCCCCTTAAACCGTGATGGGCTGTCAGCCATTTGTAATGAGGGAGCACCCCCAAAAAAACAAGTCTTTTGCGATCGATTTTATTGGGATTTGCAACCGTGATGGAATTTTTAACCTTCCATCAGGGTTAAATTAAGGAAAATACCATGGCCGCCAAAGCCGGTCCCGGAACAGATGAAATAATTATAAAATAGCCATATTATTAACGGTTATTTTAGCATATTGGCAGTAAAACAAGGACGCACCAAAAGATGGTGGTCACCGGAAAAACGAAGCTGCCTGTTCACCCTTTCGCTTCGCCTTGGTCCAGAAAAAGGATCAGCTCGCGCCCTTTTGAACCGAATATCAGCCCCTGCCAAGTATTGGAGCTTCGCCATAAGGGCGCAACCTCCAATGGCATCAAGTCTTTTGTCATCAAAGCAAGGCCAGCACCACGGTGATCGGGCGAAAGTCAGCAGCGATTCACAGGGCCGCGATTTGTGGCCGCAGTGGCACGATCAATGCCCCATCTGTGCTTAAGGGCAACCCGATTGCCCCTTTATCAAAAAAAAAAACCACCATTCGGGCCTTCTTCCCAAAAAAGATCCGCCAGGGAAATCGGGTTTCCGTGGCGGATGGTCTTCTGAAGGTTTCGCTTTCTTAAGCGATTTTGTTCCTTTTGCGATCGTTCTCCGTGAGGAAGATCTTACGCAGCCGCAAATGTTTGGGCGTCACCTCTACGTACTCATCTTTCTGTATGTACTCCAGGGCCTCTTCCAATGAGAACTTTATGGCCGGTACGATCTTGGCCTTGTCATCTGCACCCGAAGAGCGCACATTGCTCAGTTTTTTGGTCTTGGTGATGTTGATCACCATATCATCCCCACGCGAATTTTCGCCAATGACCTGACCTTCATAGATATCCTCTCCGGGATCTACAAAGAACTTGCCCCTGTCCTGCAGCTTGTCTATGGAATAGGGAATGGCCTTGCCCTTTTCCATGGAGACCAAGGACCCATTCTGCCGTTGCGGAATATCGCCTTTCATGGGCTGGTATTCCAGGAAGCGGTGCGCCATAATGGCCTCGCCGGCAGTGGCGGTGAGCAATTGGTTCCTTAGGCCAATGATGCCCCTTGAAGGGATCAGGAACTCGCAGAGCATGCGCTCTCCCTTGGCTTCCATATGCGTCATTTCCCCTTTTCTAATGGACACCATTTCCACGGCCTTGCCCGAGACTTCCTCCGGGAGGTCTATGGTAAGGTGCTCCACGGGCTCGCATTTTACGCCGTCCACTTCCTTGATGATCACTTGGGGCTGACCGATCTGCAGCTCGTAGCCCTCGCGGCGCATGGTCTCTATGAGCACCGAGAGGTGCAGCACCCCGCGGCCAAAGACCAGGAACTTGTCCGCACTGTCCGTCTCTTGCACACGCAGGGCCAAGTTTTTCTCCAGTTCCCGTTCCAAGCGTTCCTTGATGTGGCGGGAGGTCACAAACTTGCCGTCCTGCCCAAAGAAGGGGCTGTCATTGATGGTGAAGAGCATGCTCATGGTGGGCTCGTCTATGGCAATGGTTTTTAGCCCCTCGGGGTTTTCCAGGTCGGCCACGGTGTCCCCGATCTCAAAGCCTTCCACGCCCACCAGGGCACAGATGTCTCCGGTGGCCACTTCCTGCACCTTTTTACGGCCCAGGCCCTCAAAGGTAAACAGCTCCTTGATCTTGGATTTTACGATACTTCCGTTCCTCTTTACCAGGGAGATCTGTTGTCCTTCCCTCAGGGTGCCCCGGGTGAGCCTACCAATGGCGATCCGTCCGGTAAAGGACGAGAAATCCAGGGAGGTAATGAGCATTTGGGTATTGCCCTCAGTGGGTTTAAAAGTGGGAATGTGCTCCACCACCATGTCCAACAAAGGCTCAATGTTCTCGGTTTCCTGCTTCCAATCCTCGCTCATCCAGTTGTTCTTGGCAGAGCCATAGACGGTGGGGAAATCCAGCTGCCACTCCTCGGCACCCAGTTCAAACATAAGATCGAACACTTTTTCGTGCACCTCCTCCGGCGTACAGTTTTCCTTGTCCACCTTGTTGATCACCACACAAGGCTTCAACCCCAGGTCAATGGCCTTTTGCAGTACAAAGCGGGTTTGGGGCATGGGCCCCTCGAAGGCATCGACCAACAACAGCACGCCGTCTGCCATATTGAGCACGCGCTCCACTTCCCCACCAAAATCGGCGTGGCCCGGGGTGTCTATGATATTGATCTTGGTGTCCTTGTAAATGACCGAAACATTCTTGGAGGTGATGGTAATGCCACGCTCCCGCTCCAGGTCGTTGTTGTCCAGTATGAGGTCTCCGGTGTTCTCGTTTTCACGGAACAGTTGGCAGTGGTACATGATCTTGTCCACCAACGTGGTCTTCCCGTGGTCCACGTGGGCAATGATGGCGATGTTCTTTGTTGTTGACATAAATGCGTTTGTTTATGGCCCAGGGCCATTTTGCGGGTGCAAAGATACTTTTAATTTTTTCGGGAAGGCAAAAAGGGAAGTTTTTTTATAAGGCTGATTTTGAGCCAGTTGTTCACCGGGCGGCATTTCTCTTTTTCTGGCCCAGGACCCATCCCAGTTTTAACTCGGTGAACAGGGAAAGACCGGGGTCATTATCCCCGGTGAAGAATCCAGGGCCCAAGGACAACCCCCAATAAAAGCCTCTGTTGTACGTTCTTTGAAAACCGTAAACAAAAGCGCCCACATAAGGAAAAGGGTTATCGTATTCCCTATTGCCCAATAAAGGGGCAGCCACAATCAATCTGTTCACAAAGGCCACATAATCCCCACTATTGCCCGAAATGTTCTTGCCCTTGGATATCCTTCTTTCAAAATTGGTAAAATGCCTGAAATCTGCCCCCAAGAATGGAAAAATTTCAACCTCTCCTGTTGTATCCGGGATCAGTCCCAATTCGAAATTCAAAGTGGACGTTTTACCTGCACCAAGTTCATAGGACACCCCCGGGAGCAGTGCATTCAATTTAAACAACCGTGCTTCCACCTGCTTTTGGGCATATAAGGTGCCGCAACATAAAAATAGCCACAAAAGGCTAAAACCCATCTTTTTCATGGTTATCGCTGATGTTTCAGCTAAAGATAAGGGAAAAATCCATGGTTTGTAGTTCTATTGTTAATGTTCCATCTTTGTCACTTGGGCTCACTTCAACCCCAGAACCAATAATTGCCTGTAACTTTTAAACTTAAATAACTGAGGCTTTGGATTTATTTTGCGTTGCCATTTTATGTTGCGGCAATTTAAAATATGGAGGTCAGTAGATAAATAGGCGTTAATTGATCAAGGTAATTGTTTGATCGTTCAATGATCAATGATTTTTTCTATTGTCAGTTCCAGGGCCATATTGATATCAAGGATTTTCTAAAATCGAACTTGGGGTATAAAAATCTCAATCAAAAACAGGCTCCCGCGATTTTTTTCCCTTCATCGGGGTCCAGCCCACCATAAAACTGAACAGGCCGCCATAGCCGTCCGGTATCCCATCGCCCCGAAAATAGCCCACGCCCACTTCCGCGTTAAAATTGAAGCCGGACCGGTAGGTTCGCTGTATGCCATAGACACCGCCAAAAAACTCCGCGTTGAAATCACTGTCCACCCAAAGGTTCTGTGATGCCTGCAAACTTCCAAAAAATGCCGTCCTCGCGGGGCCCAGGTAATTGGCGGAATTCCCCACCACGTTCTTGTTCATGTCCAGGCGTTCCTGAAAATTGTGGTAATAGCGCATTCTAATGTTCCACGCCAGGCCAAAGGTGTACCCTTCCCCGTAAGCACCCAGGGCCGGTGCCATGCTGGTTGATGCACTGACATTGCGGAACAGGCCGATCTCATAGCGAAATCCGCTCCCGAAGGTAAACTGGTGCCGCTCCAAATTCACGATACCAACTCCTTTTTCGGAGATACGTTGGGCTTGGAGCTGAGCAATAAAAAAACTTGAAATACAAAGGAATAGGCAGGTAGTTTTGGTCATCTTCAGGACTTTTATACCTCTTAAAAGTAAACTATCAAGAAAAGACCAACTGCTGTTTTATAGAAATTTTATGAGTTCCGGTTATAACTACAAACTCAGGTTCAAGTCACAAGCTCAAGCCAATTCCAAGTAGGAGGATTCAACTAAAGCGACCTAATACACCGATCATTCAACATCACGCATCAATTCGACAGATTACTTCGTCGTGCCTCCTCGTAATGACGTTTTGGGAATGCCCCCCAAACATAAATACCTGAAACTCTCTTTATCCTGCTACCTTCTACAAACTACCCGCTACCAACTAACCTATCGCCCCACACACCAGCGTTTTTCGCTGAAGATATAGCCAATGCCAATGTTCACCACGGGGTAAATGGCTCCTTGGAAATTGCCCACATAATAGGCGGCACCGGCATCCACGGAAAAATTGAACCCGGAATCATAGCTGCGCTGCAGCCCGGTAACAATGCCCGCGTAACCAAAAGCACCGCTCTGAACCGTATTGTTCACCGTACGGGTACCGGGAAAGAAGGCGGCCGCGGCCGGGGCAATATAGTTGGCAGCGTTCCCGTAAATGGTACGGCGGTTGCGCTGGCGCGATTCAAAATTATAATAGTAGCGGTATTGTACGGTGAGGGCGGGCAAGACCGCCACTTCATCATATACCTCTGGCAAGAGCGGATCTACGGTGGGCTGGAGTCCGGCCTTGACGTCCAAGGTGGTATTGACACCGAGCGCCATCTCGTATTCAATGCTGGGCATCACCAAATTGATCTTAAACTGCCGTAGCTCGCAGTTTTTGCCAAACTGGGCCTTGGCCTGGGAGGCCAGAAAGAGCATTGCGCAAAGCGTTAGGTTTCGCAGTGGTATCATTGATGGATCTGGGTTGGGCACAATAGTACCCTTCCATAACAGCAAACGGCTATAAATAGTATCTTTGGCCAAAGCTTTTTTGTATGGAACTGAAACGCATTCCCCAAATGAAACATACCGACACGGACCTCTTTTTTCTGCTCTCCGGCCCTTGTGCCATTGAGGGCGAGACCATGGCCCTGCGCATTGCGGAAACCGTGGTGGGCATTGCGGACCGGCTTAAGATACCCTACATCTTCAAGGGCAGCTTTAAAAAAGCGAACCGGAGTAGGCTGGATTCCTTCACGGGCATTGGCGATGAAAAGGCGCTGAAGATCCTGCGCAAGGTCTCCGAGACCTTTAAGGTGCCCACGGTAACGGACATCCATACCGAGGAAGATGCCGCGCGGGCCGCCCAGTACGTGGATGTGCTGCAGATTCCGGCCTTTTTGGCGCGGCAGACCGATCTGCTGGTGGCCGCGGCACGGACCGGGAGAACGGTGAACATAAAAAAAGGGCAGTTCATGAGCCCCGAGAGCATGCGGCACGCGGTGACCAAGGTGGAGGAATCCGGCAACGCCCAGGTCATGATCACCGACCGGGGCACCATGTTCGGGTATCAGGACATGGTGGTGGATTTTAGAGGCATTCCCACCATGCGGGCCTATGCCCCCGTGGTCTTGGACGTTACCCATTCCCTGCAACAGCCCAACCAATCTTCCGGGGTCACCGGAGGGCGGCCGGCACTGATCGGCACCATGGCCAGGGCCGGGGTGGCGGCCGGCGTGGACGGCCTTTTTATGGAAACCCACTTTGACCCGGCCAATGCCAAAAGTGATGGCGCCAACATGCTGGACCTTGCCCTCCTGGAAAAGTTGCTGACCGACCTGGTGGCCATCCGAAAGACCGTGAACGCACTCTAAAAAACGACCCTAAACCTGGAGCCCATGCACCAACAACAGATGATCACCGTGATAAAAAAAGCAAGTTTCTGGACTTGGGTGCCGGTGTTAATGGCCGCGCTCGGGGCCTGTACCGGATCGGGCTCCCCAGGGGAGCAAGGGAATAAGCGGCCCAACATCATCTTCATCATGTCCGACGATCACGCCTACCAGGCCATCAGTGCCTATGACAGTAGCCTGATCCAAACCCCGCACATAGACCGGCTGGCCAAGGAAGGCATGCGCTTTACCAATGCCAGTGTCACCAATAGCATCTGTGCCCCCTCCAGGGCGGTGATCCTTACCGGCAAGCACAGCCACATCAACGGAAAAATAGACAACCTCTCCCCTTTTGACACCACCAATGTTACCTTCCCCATGCTTTTGCAAAAGGCCGGCTACCAAACCGCCATGTTCGGGAAACTGCACTTTGGCAACAACCCCAAGGGCTTTGACGAATTCAAGATCCTACCGGGCCAGGGCGATTACTACAACCCCCGCTTCATCACCCAAGATGGCGACACCACCATTACCGGCTACGTAACGGACATTACCACGGACCTTACCTTGGATTGGATGGAGCAACGCCGGGACACCGCAAAACCCTTTTTGTTGATGTACCTGCACAAGGCGCCCCACAGAAGCTGGTTGCCCGCCCAACGGCATTACCCCGAGTTCACAAAAAAGACCTACCCGCTTCCGCCCACCCTCTTCGATGACTACCGCACCCGTGGCGATGCCGCAAAAACAGCGGAAATGGGCATTTTAAAGGACATGCTGCTCCGGTACGACCTCAAGGTGCCCAAGACCGTGCTGGACGGGATGGGCATTAGCGAGCGCCTGGGCTCGGGCGGGGTGGATCGGATGAACCCCGAACAGCGCGCCGCCTGGGATGCGGTGTACGATCCCATAGCGGAGGACTTTAAGAAGCGCCACGGAGAAATGAACGACAGTCTGCTCACCGTTTGGAAATACCAACGGTATATGCAAGACTACCTGGGCACCATTGCGGCCGTGGATGAAAATGTGGGGCGCCTACTGGATTACCTGGATGCCGAGGGCCTCACGGAGAACACCATGGTGGTCTATACCTCGGACCAAGGGTTTTATCTGGGGGAGCACGGCTGGTTCGACAAGCGGTTCATGTACAACGAATCCTTTAAAACGCCACTGTTGGTGCGCTGGCCCAACGTGATCACCCCCAATACCACCGAGACGGAAATGGTGCAGAACCTGGATTTTGCACAGACCTTCCTGGAGGCCGCCGGGGCACAAGTGCCCTCAGATATGCAGGGCGAAAGCCTCATGCCCCTCTTCAAGGGCGAAAAGGACCGCTGGCAGCGGGACGCCGTCTATTACCACTACTACGAGTATCCGGCAGAACACGCCGTAAAACGGCACTACGGCATGGCCACCCAGGCGTACAAGTTGATGCACTTTTATTTTGATGTGGACCAATGGGAACTCTACGACCGCAAAAAAGACCCACAGGAAGTGAACAACGTCTATGACGATCCGGCCTATGCCGATGTGCTGCAACAAATGAAAGAGAAGCTGTTGGAAACGAGGAAGAAATACAAGGATTCCACCGACCTGGACCGGAAATTCATTGAGCGCTACCGGGAAAAAGGGCTTATTACGCCCTAATACGCTCATGGTATGGATGTTTGCGCCAAAACCACTGCCCGCAATCACCGGACAGGCAGGACAATGCCCTGTCACAAACGCAAGGTTCCCTTGTTCCCAGCTTCGTTAAGCCCAATTTTTCTGCCACCAATCCCATAGGCCTGCTGTAAAACCTCTTTCAGCACGGCCTCATCCAATTCCTTCAAGAGGCTTTTTTTCGCATCCAACCTCAACCTGACCCATTTTTGGTGTTCTTTTTAACCCCAATGATGTGTTGAAATTTCGTTGTCGGGTTTCGGATACCATGATTACTGGGGTTGCATCGATTTTGAGCATGGCATCGCTATGGTAACATCGCAAAAAAGCAACGCAGCGGTAGTATTCGCCCTAGCTCGGGGGCTGTAATAGCATTTCCAATTCATATGTTGGGTTTACTGTCAAAAGTTTGATGGTTCGGGCCAAGGCACCCCAAGACCTTTGGCTACTTTAAACCACAAATCGTCCTTAAAAAAAGAACATGTCTTTTTCCTCTTTATCCCCATTTTCCTTATTGATGCTTCTCTTTCCATTGGTTCACCATACTCCCCTCAAGGCGCAAGATGATGCCCCTACCCTAGGCAAGTTTGTGGGTGGGAAAAGCATGGCCGCCCTGTGGGAACTGGAAGAGCCCTATCATCAGGGCACTTTTGTGCTGAGCCCCTACCGACCCCTGTATTTTCTGCTGGGAAAATGGAGCAACGATATGAACCGGCAACCGAAGAGCGTAGGTTTGGACAATGCCCTGGAAAGCCCTGTGCCCTATGACAACGTGGAAACGGCCTTTCAGCTCAGCGTGAAGACCAAGGTGTTTCACAACATCCTGTGGAACAGCACAGATGTTTGGTTTGCCTTTACCCAAAGTGCCTTTTACCAACTCTACAACAAAACAATTTCACGGCCCATGCGCGAATTGAACTATGAACCGGAGATCATTCTCAATTTTCCTGTGCGTTATAAGTTTCTAGGGTTAAATGGAAGAATGCTGGGACTCTCCCTGAACCACGAGTCCAACGGCCTGGATGTTCCCGGCTCCCGCAGTTGGAACCGGCTCATCCTAATGGCAGGTCTGGAAAAAGGCCCCTGGCAGGTATATGCCAAAACCTGGATAAGACTGCCCAGTATTGAAGAGGGCAATCCGGAAATTATGAACTATTTGGGGCGCGGAGAATTGCGGTTGATAAGGGATCTGGGCAAGCACCGTGTACAGCTCATTGGAAAGCACTCCCTCAATTGGAACGAAAATAGGGGAAGCCTGCGGTTGGATTGGACCTTTCCTGTGAAGAACAATTTAAACGGCTACCTCAGGGTGTTCAGCGGCTATGGGGAATCCATGATCGACTATAACCATTTGCAGACCACCGTGGGCCTGGGGATGAGCTTCATTGATTAAGCCCAAGACATACGCTGAGGCCAAATGGCGGCAAAGACCTGAAGTGCACAGCACAATGAATATGAAAGAGACCGGCACCTTATGGCAATTCAAGAAAAATAAAGTATCTTTTAGAACAATTTGGCGTTGTGCCGATAAAGTACGCCAAGAGCCCATTATCCCCACCATTGCTTTCTAAACGAGAACAAAAAACCAACGTGCTAAAATACCCCATCATGAAAACCACCGCACTCACCATTTTTCTCTGTGCCACCTTAGTGCTAAGTGGCCAGGACCACACGCACCAAAGCGCAAAACCGCTTCAATTTCCGGACATTCCGGGCTATAAGACCCTGAAGACAGACTTGCACATACACACCGTCTTTTCCGATGGCAAGGTATGGCCCAACATTAGGGTCATGGAGGCCCTGAGGGAAAATCTGGACGCCATATCGCTCACCGAACATTTGGAGTACCAACCGCACCGGGCAGACCTGCCCCACCCAGACCGCAACCGCTCTTACCAAATAGCCCTGGAAGAGGCCAAGGACCACGAGCTCCTTATCCTTCACGGTTCGGAGATCACCCGTGCCGAGCCCATTGGGCACAGCAATGCCATCTTTATCAAGGATGCCAACCCCCTCTTGGTGGACCGGGCCGAAAACGCCTTTTCCGAAGCCAAAAAACAGGGCGCCTTTGTCTTTTGGAACCATCCGGCCTGGCACGCACAAAGCCCCAAGGGCACCCCCATTTTGAGCGATTTCCAAAAAGAGCGCATAAAAAAGGGCGAACTGCACGGGATTGAGGTGATCAACTCCATAGATTATTCCGAGGAGGCCCTGGCCCTGGCCCTGGAGCACAACCTGACCATTATGGGCACGAGCGACATACACGGTCTGGTGGATTGGGACTATACGGAAAAGGGCAACCACCGGCCGGTTACCTTGGTCTTTGCCAAGGATCGCACTGAAGATAGCTTAAAGGAGGCCCTTTTTGCGGGCCGTACCGTGGCCGCTTACAACGACCTTCTGGTAGGCAAGGCCAACTTTTTGGTACCGCTGCTGCAAGAGAGCCTGGGCATTCTGGGGGCGCGCTACCTGCCCAATACCCAAGTACTGGAAGTGACCGTGGAGAACAAGACCAGCAGCGACCTCATCTTTGAAAACGCCATGCCGTTCACCTTCTACAGCAAGCCGGCGGTCTTTGTGGTGCCCGCGGGCAGCACCGATGTGCTGCGCATAAAAACCCTGGAGCGGCTTAACAGGCTTACCCTGGAGCTCAAGGCACTGGGCGCCTATGTGGCCCCGAGGAAGCACCCTGTGGCCCGTTGGGACGTGGTGGTCGCGGAGTAGGTGCGCAAAGGGGAACTCATTGATTTTTGGCGCCAAAATTTGGGGTTACGTCCTCTTTGTACAAGGTAAAATAGAACGTGGTCCCCTTGCCTTCGGTACTTTCCAACCAGACCTCGCCCCCATTCTTGTGCACGATCTTCTTTACCACGGCCAGGCCTATGCCGCTGGAGTTGCGGCCATTTTCCTTGCCCAGTTTTTGGAAGAGTTTAAAAATACGGCCGTAGTGCTCCTTGGATATGCCCATGCCATTGTCCCGGACGTAGAATTTAAAACGATCTACCTCATCCACCACCCCTATGTTGATCAACGCCATGGGCTTGTCATTGTACTTTATGGCATTCTGCACCAGGTTCTGGAAGACTTGCAGCATCTGCACCTTGTCCATGAGCAACCTGGGGAGGGAACTGTCTTTTTCAATGTGCACCTTTTTGGCATTGTTGGCCTTGATCAGCTCATCCACCAATTGGTTCAGGTCCAAAAACTGGGTCACCTTTTTCTTCTCGATCCCCAGGGAATATTTTAGGATACCATCCACCAACAGATCCATTTGCCCCACCTGGTCCAGCAACAGTTGCATGTTGCTGGCCGCCTGGCCGTAGGCGCCCGCATCAAGGTCTTCCCTTACCCAGCTTCCCAAGGAATGCACATTGCGCAAAGGGCTCTTCATGTCATGGGAAACCACATAGGCAAATTCTTCCAGTTCCTTGTTTTTCCTGACCAGTTCCTTGGCCCTGCGCTCCAGATCCTTGGTGCGCAGTTTCATCTTGTGCTCCAACCGGGCCTTTTGCAACTGTAGGTTGTGCTGTAGGGCCACCAGGAAGACGGCCCCCAAGAGGGCCATGGACAAGACCATGAACATTTGCCCCCGTTGCGCCGGCGCCAGCTCCCCCAGACGGATCTGGGCATAGTAGTGGACAAAGAACAAGGTGCCGAACAGGATGCCATAACTTATATTGGGCAGTAAGACCAAACTGCCAAAAAGCACCAAACAGGACACCGCTAGGTAAAGAAAATGGAATTGGGCCATGGAAGTGGCCAAAATGGTGTACTGGGCCACCAAGAGCAAGGAGACAAAGACCAGTTGCGGGTAGTACTTTTGGCACCAGGTCCTGTTAAAATAAGGCAACAGGGCCACAAGGAACACAAAGCACATTAAAAAACTGTTGGCATAGGCCATTACGGTGCTCAAGGGCTGCACGTACCACATGACCATCGCGTAAGCGTATAGGGCCGGAAGCCAGAACAACAGCATGCGCTTTACCCCCTGAAGATCTCCGTTTTCCATACGTATCCCGTTTGCCAATAGTTGCATTCCCATTAGTTTTAGGTAAAGCTAGGCCATGCACCCCTGCCTTTGCGGCCCGGGGCACGATCGGGAGGTTAGTGTCGGTGAATTGCTGGGAAAGTGTCGGTGAACGGTAGTGTACGCCCCATTGGAAAAAGGCAGGTGCCCTTCCCTTAAACCCCAAAATCTGCCCTTTATCGAAATGGCACGAAATCCCAGAAAGGACCATGGGCACCGGTACGCCCTGACGCCCTCAGGAGGTATGGCCGTCCACGTACGCCTGGAGGTAGGCATAGCGCGGGGTGAGCCTGCCGTCCTTGGTCATGCGGGCGCGCCGCAGCACGCCGTCCTTGTCCCCGTTGAAAAAGGCGGGGATGACATGGTTTACAAAGGCTTTTCCAAAGCCGATGCTGGCGTCCCTTGGCAGTTCGCAGGGAAGATTGTCCACCGCCATCACGGCAATGGCATCCTCTTGGGCAAAGGGCACCTCCGTTTCCGTTGGCGGATGGTAGCCGTAAATGGGATCGGCAATGGTGCTGGGCCTAATGGTACAGGCCACTGGGCCGTCTATATCGCAGCTCACGTCTGCCACGACCCGGATGTTGAACTGGGGCTGTTTGGCGTCTTCGCGGGTAAAGAGGTACGGGGCCCCGGCCCCGTAAAAATGGCCGGCAATGTACATGTCCGCCACCTGGGCAAAACGCATAAAATGGCTCTCATACTCCTCCGGATGGGCAAAGAAGTTGGCCTTACTGCCCCTTTGGCCGTCCTTGCGGCGGTTGTATTCCCCGGCATCTATCTGGCAATAGACCGGTTCTTGGAATTCCTCTTGCAAAAATTCGCCAACGTTCACCCGGCGCATGCCCATACCGTCCAACATTTCACGGGCGCCGTTGCCCACCCGGCCGCGGCCCGTGAGCAACACCTTGATGTTGGGCAATGACAGGCCCCGCAAGGCCTGGATCAGGGCCGCTTGGTCCGGCAGGTTATTGGCCTTGGGGAGGGCAAAGGTGCCGTGCTTGAGCCCATAGGCCCTAAAGCCGTTGTAGGCGCCCACAATGCCGGCATAGCGCCCAAAGGCCACCAGGCGCTGTTCTTTTTGGTTGGTAATGACCTCATGGTCATACAGCGTAATGTTCTTTTGCAAAATGGCCCGCAACAGGTCACGGTTGTAGGGCTGCCCCTTTATGGTGTGGGAAAAGAAAAAATAGTCCTTGTTGGGCAACAAATGGGCAATGGGCACCTCCTTGACGCCCAAGAGCACCTGGCAGTCTTCCATACGGGGCGATACGGCAATGCCCTGTTCCCGATAATCACTGTCCGAAAAACAGCGTATGGGCGAGGGTTCCACCAGGATCTCTGCCTCGGGAAAGGCATCCATTACCTGCCGGCAGGCGGTTGGGGAAAGTACCACCCGCTTATCGGGCGGGTTCTTGCGTTCTTGTATAAGACCTATTTTCATGGGTGCTGGATTTTTTTTGAGCCTGTGCCCGCCCACAAAAATAACCGATGGGGCGCCCGCGGCAAAACTTTATCCGGTCATTGTTGGCGGCTTGGCCAACAGCCATTCCTTGCTGCCCTTGTGCTCCAGGGTCTGGATGAAGCGAAACCCGTTGCGTTGGTAAAAGGCCACGAGGGCCTCCTCTTCCACCGTGAGCCATAGGGTCTCCCCAGGATACCGCCGGCAGACCAGGCGGAGCCATTGCCCGGCCCAGCCCTGGCCCCTGAATGGCGGCAGGGCAAACAGGTAGCCCACGTATCGCTGTCCGTGCCGGCCGTAGGCGCCCAGTTGTTCGGCGAAGGGCAAAAGGTCCGCGGGCAGGCCACTGCAGACCATTCCCGCCACCCGGCACTGCCCCGCTTGCTCCAGCACCAGGCAAACAGGCTCCGTACCGGCCTGTTGCAAAAAAGCGGTAAGGCCCCCTTGCCAATCCGGTGGCAGGGCCGCCCACCAGACTGGCGGCGGCACGGTGCAAGGCCTCAAGGCCAGGTGACCAGGATCTATAAAAGCCCCCATGACCATAGTTTGTCCGCATCCTCGTACCAGCGATCGCCAATATCCGTGCGGTAGTAGCCATTGTTTATGATCACATTGCCCATGCGCTTGAATAGGAGCTTCTGGGCATCCCGCATGGTGAGTCCCGTGGCCGATACCATGACCGCAATACCGGTGTTTCCGGTAATGAGCCACTCCTCGTTCACCTTTTTCACGTGCATGGGGTGTATGCCCTCTGCCCCATTCTTTTTAAAGACCACCACGGCGTCCTTGGAGAACAGCTCAAAGGTCTTTTTGTCATTGTAGGGAAAGGGGGGCACCACCAGAAAAGCCCCGATCTGGAAGCCCTTTTTCACCTGGATGTCCCTGGACGTGCCGGCAGCCACATGGTAGAGCAGGTCGCTTATGGGTTGGTTGAGGCCGGCGCGCTGTATAAAAATTTGGGGAAAGCCAAAGCGGGCGGTGAACTCCAAGGGGTAAATGCCATTGCCGTTCACGATACAGTTCAGGTCCAGGTGCCCCCGGAAATTCTGGGCGGCCAAGGTGGGCCCCAACTTTTTCAGGGTACGATCAAAAATGGGCGAGTGCGGGGACCAGAACATGCTGGTGCCCATTTCCCCGGTGGAAACGCCCAGCTCCCCGGGAAAGAGCTTTTTGTGCTCAAAGGCGATATTGATGGGAGACAGAAAGCGCTCCCCGTTGAAATAGGCGGCCACGGAAATCTCCACGCCCTTTACCTTTCGCTGTAACTGAAAGGTGCCGAAGCCATCTCCCCAAGATTTTTCATAGGCCTTGAGCAGGCGTACCACATCCTGCCCCTTATCGTCATTGCCCACAAAGAGCAATTGTTTAAGCTCCTGGGTTTCGCCGGAGGGCTTCATGACGTAGGCGTTGGGGTGGGCACCAATGTGCGCTATGGCATCCCGGAAGGTATGGAACTCCTTGTAGGGCAGAATGTTGATCTTGTGGTTCCTTAATTCGCTCTGGCCAAAATTGCGGTCCAGCTCCAACCGGTCGGTGTAGGGGGTGCCGCCAAAGACCAATTTCCCCTGTTTTCTGAGGGCTTCACAGGTTGCCCCGTAGCCGGTATAGTCGAAAATGAGCACATCTGCCCAGTTCACGTGCTTCTCCCATTGGGTTACCTTGGGCACAAAGCCAAAGCCCACCTCGCGCGCCCCGCGATCGCCCACAAAGAGCTTTACCGCATGGCCCTCCTTCTGCACCGCCAGGGCAATGTCCAGGGATTCTCCCCAACGCGATATGAACAGGAACCGCTTTGGGGAGGTCATCTCTTTTGCCAACATTAGCGTACCGTGACAGCGATGGCAGCGGCAGGCAGGGAGCTACCGGTATTGATGTAAGACGTGCCCACCTTACTCCACCAGTTCCAGCCCGGTGATCACGTACACCTCGTAGTCCATTTCATCTTCATCGGTACGGGTATCCGCGATGTAGGTGACGCGAAAGGTCTGGCCCTGGTACTGATCGTCATCAAGATCGTACTTGGCCGCCACCGGGGCCGCCACCTCATCGAACCCGAAGGAGTTGAGCTCGCTGTCCGTAAAATAATAGATGCCATCGGATGGGCCGTCATAGACGGCGGTAATGGTTTCCTGTACCGGTGTGTTCACTTGGGTGCCCACCAAGAAGAGCAGGCAGATGATCGTTTTCATTTTTTTAGCTTTTGTTTTTATACAATGCCAACGGGTCCTGTTGTGTGCCACCGGGGCAGGCCCCGCCCAGAGGGGGCCATCTGCAGGGCGTTCCCGCCCCTTTTACGGGCGGATGCCGATGCCGGTGGGGGTGCTTTTCGCGGCTTGTTCCGTTTGGGCCGTTCCCTGAGGGCGAAGGCCGCGGGGGCGCCAAAAAAAAGCGAACCAAAAGAACTTGTTGGATGTTGAACGGGGACCTTGTGCCGAAGTATCGGTGGTGCTTGCCGTGCACCGCACGCCCGGGAGGTCCAAGCCCGGTCATGCCCGAAAGTGTCTGTCTTTTTGCCATTGGGGCCCAGGGCCCTAAACACCATTTTAATGCACACAAATAAATGGAAAAAAAAGATCGGTGCCCCAAAAAACAAATGTTTTTTTTTGGCCCTTTTCCATGGGTTCCCAAGCGAATTGGGCGGCGATGGTGGGGCCCTACGGCCAGCAAGGGCGCCAATGTGTCGCGGATTTTGTTTGGAACGCTTTTTGCTGTACTTTTGGTGGCCTTTTGTGGTGGTTGCGTTAGGGATTGCAGCGGCATCCTTTTTGGGCCCGGTGGCCCAAAAAGATACAGCGGAAAGCCCGGCCCCCGAGCAGCGGGGGAAACGCCCGGAAGGTACGGCCACAACTGGGCCCCCGCGTGGACCCGATGGGTTGGCGACGTTCTTTGATAAAAAATTGCACACGGTCCGGACCGCCCTGTTTTGGGGCATTGGGGCCCGTGGCAGTATGGGGCCGACTGGTTTTGACAGCGAGACCAATGGCAATGTAAGCATGCCGAGCGCTGGGGTACAGCTCGTTAATATCATACTTCACACTTTTAATTGGCGATAACAATTACGCTCTTGCCGCATAATCCGAATCATAGTAGGATGTGCCTCGTCCCTACAAGGTAGGGAAGCGAGATGTTCCTGGATAGCCCTTGTTGACGGCGATCCAATACGGAGCACCAGAAATGTCAATATAAGGTCGTTGCTCGCTTTGGCAACGGCACTAAAACTTGAAGAAGCTAAGTGTACGATAGGCGGTCCTTGGTCGGTCGTGCATCGAAAACCAAGCATGGACTAAGCATGTAGAAAGCACTGTAATTGCTTGTTTGGACGAGGGTTCGAATCCCTCCGGCTCCACTCCAAAAAACCACCCTTGCGGGTGGCTTTTTTCGTTATGCCCAAGGGATTCGAAGGCCAGCGCGCCTGCTCGCACCTGCGCTAAAAAGGTCCACCGGACCTTTTCCCAACGCTGCGGTCGTCTCCGGATCCACTCCAAAAAACCACCCTTGCGGGTGGCTTTTTTCGTTATGCCCAAGGGATTCGAAGGCCAGCGCGCCCGCTCGCACCTGCGCTAAAAAGGTCCACCGGACCTTTTCCCAACGCTGCGGTCGTCTCCGGATCCACTCCAAAAACCACCCTTTCGGGTGGTTTTTTTCGTTATGCCCAAGGGATTCGAAGGCCCGCGCGCCCGCGCGCACCTGCGCTGAAAAGGTCCACTGGAGCTTTTCTCAAGGTAGTTGACCCCTCCCGCTAGGGCAAAAGGACCTGCCAGCCTGGTCCTTACTCAATGATGAACAATCCATGGGAAAACGGAACGTTTCCCTTAAAAATGAGCGCTGTGCGGCCCCCCTCCGTTTTTGTTTCTACGCTGATGTCGCCCCCAAAAACAGGCGTCAGGCTGGCCCCTGGTGGCCAAAGGGGAAGGGAAAGCTGCATTTCGTTCTCCAGGGCCTTCTCCCTAAAGACCATTAGATATTTGGGTGCGTCTTTCCCATAAACGGCAAAACCCGTCCAAGAACTGCCCGATGGCTCGCCGCCCACGGGAAGCACCGTGTTGCGATGGAAGTCCGACTTCACTTTTTGGTAGGCCGCCAACTGTGTTTTCAGGGTACCGTAATGGGATAGGCCGCTAAGCTCCATCCAGGCCAGGGGCTGTGCGGGCAGGGTGAGCGCGCTGGTGTATTCCAACGGAACATTGGCGGGTGCGAGGTCGTCGTTCTCAGGATACTTTTGCGCGTTTCTGGCGTTGTTCAAAAATTCGATCTGCAGGCGGTCTGCGGGCACATAGGCAGACAGCATCCAGAGATTGCGCAAGGCAGATACCAAGAGCGGATGCGCGTCACTGCGCGGTTTCATGAAGGACCATATAGCCCCCGGGGCGAAGGTGACCACCGACCAATGGACCGGTTATGCCCCATTGGCCAAGACCTTTGAGAGCTTGGCCCGAAAACCCTCTGGAAGGAAGGGGAGCAACTTTCCCGAACTGCACCGTGCAGTGATGAACCTCAAGGGGTGGCTCAGGGGAATGCACCACCACGTGAGAGACCTTCAGGACCATCCCGATGAATGCTGTTACCGGTTCAACAGGAGTTTTATGAAAGAAGGAATATTCAACAACCTTATGGCAAGGATGGTCAGCACACCCCCTTGCCATATCAAAAACATTAGTGATTAAATGCCTAAGTCAAAACATCATATCTAAGGCGCCCAGGCTGTACCAAACCCCTTAATTCTTTATCCAAAGGCATATCCAACTCTGGTTTCCTGCCCCTCTGGGCCCGTTTCCAGTACATCTTTCCTTGCCTTTTGCCTATAGCATTCTCACGCCCTTGAATCTTTTACCCACCGTTTTCTAGCCGCTCTCTTTTCATTACGGGTTTATCTCCCTGGAAATAGATCGTGTAGTAAGCCCCCTCATAAAAAACGTGGTGCATCTTTCCCTTGCCGGCAAAGGGGAAATCGCCAAGGTCCTGTATGGCCTGGCCGTCTATCTGCGGATAAAAACCAAAGAAGCTCTTGAGCATTACCTGGGAAATTCCAATGCCCGAAGAACTTTCACGATTGTTCCATCCCCTGCTTGCAATTCTTACCCTGGCCGTCTTTTTATATTTATCCTCGCCCCAGAGCTCCCTGGCCTGGGCCCAAACACCTTCTTGGGTAACCGGTGCTATGTCCGTATAAAAATCCAACGCTTCTTGGGCGTATCCCATATTGATCATGGATTCCATGGCCTCGGGGATCCAACCGTCAAAACTGCCCAGTGGCCCATGGTCCGGACGATCGGAATCCTTTGCCGCTATATCCTTGAGGGACTGGGCCCGCATCCATAGATCGGTGCGCAGTTCGGTGTTGAGAAAATCCATCATTTCCTGTTTCACATTTGCATCAACGTCATTTGCCAGGAATTTTCCAAAATAAATAAAATCCAATACGTGCCGTACTTCCACCGTTTCATTGTTGGGGTACAGGCTGTTCCAAATGCCCTCTCCGGCATAGAGCCCTAGAATACGGGAGACCATCTCTTCTGCCTGGGTCTCCAAGACCGAGGCCTCCTTCTCATTGCCCTTGCGCCGATACAATTTTGCCGTTTCACGCATCATCCAAACATATCCTATGTTAAAAGAGGGCACAATATGGATATAGGTGGGCACACACTCCAATAAATTCCAAGGATCCGGTCCAAAATCTGCCAGTTTATAGCGCTCGTCCCCATGCCCTGGCTCACCAAATTTGGATAGGTTTTCCCAATTCAGGGCATAGGAATGAAGGTGCTCCAAAACAGTTTTTTGGCCAATGGTTTCATCTAAAAAGGCGTAATCACCACTATGGGTAAGGTAGGCCCTTATAATCTTAAACAGGCACCAATAATTGGCAGAGTAGGCATTGCCCACCCCATTGCCTCCAAAATTGTCTTTGCCATAATGGGTGTTGGGATCAATTTGTATCCAGGAAACAATGTGTTCACGCATCATTTTTGGGTCTACCACGGCCCATAGTTCTGACCAAATGGCAATGTCCCAGAAAAATGTGGTGGAGGCTCCCCATCTTGGGCCGCCGGTAAGATATACCCGTTCATGCTCCGGCAGATTGGTGTTCAGTAGATAAAGCATGGTCAAAGGACCGGTATAGTACACTTTTTCAATGTTCTTGTCCTCTGTTTCCAGCACTGGAAAACTCCCTGAAACCATGGTGTTCCCCGGGGTGAACAACTGGGACCACTTATGGGCCCATTTCTCTTTAACCGAAGTAAAGGTGGGGTCAAAATTTTGGTTCCAATTGGCAACGTTGGCCTTTAGGGTTTCCATTTCATCGCCGTAGGCCAGAAAATACCTAATCATCTTGGATTCGCCCGGTTGTAGTTCCAAATTCCATTTGGCAGTGGCGCCCGCTCCAAAAACCGATATGCTATCTGGTTCGTCCGCTATGGAAAAGGCTGTAATGGCAGGGGTATTCCTATCTTTCACGTAGATGGTCTCCCGGTCCCCACTGGCTTCATAATGTGCTGAGCGAAGCACCTGGGCATCCGTTGGCCAGTTCACGGTATCGTGCACCTTGTCTTTCCCAATGTTGGCGCGCATGTTCTCTATGGCCTGATCACGACCTTCCGAGCGCTCGCCGTTCCAATCGGGGAATGGATACCACCATTTCCAATCGCCCTTTTTGTATTGGCTAATGTAGCCTATCATATCCAAATCCAGTTGGGCCTGCAGTACGGTATCCTTACTGTTGGTCATTTCAATTTCCCACATGATGGCATCCTCTTCCACCAACATCCTGGTGGCGCTCGCTATCTCCAGCCCTTGATGGCTTCCCTTTCGCAGTGCCTGGTAGGGATACCACCGAAAATGCGATGCCTTTGGCACCCGCCCGTTTATCTTTAGGGTGCCGGTATGGTGGCCCCCGGAAAAAGGGGCGGACACAAACCAACTCAACGAGGTCATATCACGGTTAAGCAATGCTTGCCCGCGAAAATTACGGATGGATGGTTCAATGGCCATGGTGTCTGCCGCCATCCATATCGCAGATAGGTCATCAAGGGAAGGTACCAGCGTCTCCCTGGGCTCCGTTTTCACCGGGCGATCATCACAGCCCACGACCAATGAAAAAGCGAACAGCACCAATATGGCACTCGTTTTCTTTAAGGTGTGCATATGCTCCATTTTGTTCATTAATTTTTTACCGCAGGTACCACTTTCCCACGGATTCCCGATCCACATCAAAGAAAGCCTATTTGGGCACAGCCTTGTACAGACATGCTGTCCTAAATTTTGGGCGCAAATTGGTGCAACGGCATCATCATCCCCATGGTCCCAGTTCTCTTATGGCCACTACTACCCAAAGCAAGTGGGTTCTGCCAACCAACTATTTAAAACGGCCCCCAAGGCAGGGTGGGCACATGCCGGCATACCTGTTGCACAAAACTGACTGTACAGGCCAATGGCGGGCGGTTATTGTAACCAATGAAATGTCAGTCCACGGGAGGGTATTCCTTTAGGCCCCATTCCTTGTTGGGTTCATTTCCCAACCAGATTTCCAGTATTCCGCCCTTGGCAAAGGTCTCGTGGTAAAACCAAAAATTATCCAGTTTTTCCCCGTTGAGCTTTGCCTTTTGGATATAGGCGTTCTCTTCTGAATTGTTGTATGTCTTGATCACGAACTCTTTTCCTTGATAGTATCGGTTATCCAGCGAAATGGTGACTTCATCAAAAACCGGTGCCGTGATCTCATAGTAGGGTTTGGAAGACTGGGTGCCCACAATGTTGAAGAGGCCAATGGACATCAGGGCACTTACGCCGCCCATTTGGCCCTGGTCCTCATCATGGCCCCCATAACCAAGGTCTGGCGTAACACCGCCGTACGCTTTTTCATTTACCTGCCGTACCCAGTACTGCGTTAACCAAGGTGCACCTCCATAACTGAACACATGGGCATTGGAGCAGCCGGGCTGGTTGGCATAACTGATGTGGCCAGAACCATAGCTGTGCACAAAGCTGTTTTCCACCTCCTGCTCAAAAGCATAGTTGAGCTTTTCCACCAAAACCTCCTTACCGCCCATTAACTGGTACAGGCCCTTGATGTCATGGGACACGCCCCAAGTGGTCTGCCAGGCATTGGCCTCCACAAATCCATTTCCGCTCAAGGGGTCGTCATGGATAAAATTACCGTCGCGATCAACGGGAAACAATAGTTTTTGCTCTGGGTGGAAGCACCGCTTCCAAGAGTTGGAACGCTTCAAAAAATACCGGTAGTCCGCTTCTTTCCCCAGCTTTCTTGCCATTTGGGCCGCCCCCCAATCTTGGAAGGCCGCCTCTACATTGATACCGGCATTGTTGGGCCACCAGCCCTTCTTGTCATAGAAGTCCAGATCTTTGGAGAAGAACTTGCCGCCGCCCATCATCCCGCCGGGGAAGTGGTTTCTTTTCACCTCTTCAAAGGCCTCGTTCGGATCCGCTTTGGTGAGAATGTCTTTCATAAAGGTGCTCACCACCAAGTTACTGGAGGGGGATCCCGTCATGATGAATGAATATCCCCCGCCAGAGGGCCCGCGGGGCAGCAGTCCACCGTTTTGTGAATAGGCCACCATGGAAGCGGCCATATCGTCCTGGATTTCGGGCCAGGCCAATCCCCATAGCACATTGAGGTTCCATTGGGTGAGCCAAAAGGCATCGGAATTGTACATGTTGTGCCGGATGCTACCGTCTGGGTTCTTCCCCGTGTTCTTCACCAGAAAATTGGCATCCGTCACAAAACCGTCGGTTAAGTTTCCCGTGTTGGTTTTTTCTCCCGTGGTACGATCGGGATAATCGCCGTTAACATCATTGATGCGGTGACGGCCAAGGAGCACGTGCCACAGGTCCGTATAAAACTTAATGTTTTGGTTGGGAGTTCCCCCCTTGACTTTTATTTTTCCCAACCACTCGTTCCAAATATTGCGGGTATCCTGTCTTACGGCGTCAAAATCCCAAGTGGTGCACTCCGCATTCAGATTTTTTCTGGCATTGTCAATACTGGTGTACGATACGCCTATCTTCATTTTCAACTCCTCCCCGGCCTTTACGTCATAGGCAAGGGACACCCCCAAACTATCGCCCGCCATGCGATCTACCTGCTTAAAGCGTTCTTTGTAGTCCCAACCGTCAAAAGAGTTCCACGCCTTGTCCGTCTGCACCACAAAATAGATTTTCACATCCTTTGGCCCCACATTGTAAGCGCGCTCCACAGAACTCACCGATCCTTCATACTCGGTATCGGTGATCTTGGTCACCTCGGCATCGGTCATTTTGCTGTTGCCCAAGAGACCGTGCAGGGAGAGCAACACTTGCGCCCTGGTATCCTCGGTCCAACGAAAACGATAAAAACTCACCCTATCAGTTGCCGTTTGCTCTACCCAAACCTTGCTGTCTTGCAAAAACACCCGATGGTATCCGGGCCTTACTATTTCATCATCATGTTTAAAAGCAGACTTCCAGGCATTTTCTCCCAAGGTGGGATCCACACTCGCCAGGGTTGGCATAAGATTAAGTCCGGACAATGTCCAGGCATGTATTTGGGGGAATCCCAATATCTCTGTTGAAAAATGCGCGTAGCCACCACCACCGTTGTTCCAATTTTTGGTCATTGGCGCCGCACCGACCACACCATAGGGTCGCTGCCCCGTAATGAAAAGAAAAAAGCGCCCCCTATTGGTCTCTATGTAAGGATCTACCCAATCCACGGCTTCGGCATACTGACTGGTTGATGGAAACACTTCCAATTCGGACAGGCCCGCGTTCTTGCCCAGCACCTGTTTGGCAATGAACCGAACGGATATGGTGTTTTTGGGGGCAAAGGACACCGCATGGGCAGAACCATCCTCCGGCAAGGTGACGTCCATACGGCTTCCATCGGCAAACTGCAGGGTACCGCTCAGGATTCTCCCCCTTTCTGTGGGATAATTATAGATCACCACCTTGGATATGGACTGGGGCGTGGCCCAATCCAATTGCACCCAGGCCTCTTTGCCTTTTGCCATCCAGTTGCCTTTGCCGTGAACAGCCATAAGGCCGTCATTGATGTTTTCCGATGCCAGGTCCGCGTTCAGCTCGGAAGAAGCCGTTGCCTTGGCCTGGTCGGCTATGCTCAATGGCCCCGCCGAGGAGTTAAGGTGAACAAAGAACGCAACAAAAACAAAAACGTAATACTTCATCTGATATGAGTTTTTTTTGAAACCTATCTCTTTAGGGGACAAACCCGAACTAAAGTCACAAGCCCTTTAAGTGATCCAAGCCATAGTTGCTTTGATGTATCCAGGTAGTCCAAGACAAAATGGGAATATGGAACGGGGCGGCCCCATTAAAGTATCCAAAAATAAAAAGTAAAACCCATTGTGAATGAAGTTGTTTTGTCTTAGTGTGAATCGCCATTACCATTTATGCGGCTTTTTGGACACCAGAGACCGCTTGGGCCCCATGGGACTGCACCATAAGCTCCCCAACCAAAAAAAAACCGGCCCCCGGTGCACCCACTCAAAAAAAGAGGGATGGCAGGAACCCGTTCACAAAAGATTAAGTTTGTACATATGTACATACATATTTGTTTTGTATCTTTACGGAGATTTTAACGCAACGCATTCATCGCATGAAAAGAAAAACAAGCCAACCCCTCCTGCCCGCGCACAAAAAAGCTGGCAATGGTGCCATGTATGACCTTTTTCCCTCCTTCCCGTTTAAAGACGGAACGATAAGCACAGGCTATGAGAGCCTGTCGCACGCCCTGTCCAAGGAGCGCGTTGTCATTTTGGACGGGTACATTGGTGTGGACTGGAAGGAAGTCTCTACCAGCCTAAGCGCCCATTTAACGGCACAGGGATTAAAGGTAGCGACCTTGAACGTTGGCAATTGTCTAAAAGACCGGAAAGAGATTCAGGATTTGGTACGGCCCTTTATGGGAGAGAATGAATCCATTTTTGGCTATAAAACCACGTTGTCGCTGTCTGATTTCTTTGACGCCACGAAACTGGCGATGCTTACCGTGGACGGTTCGGCAGACATTACCTTGGTTTACGGAACCGGGGCAGGGCTTTGCGGCCTGGATGGTTTTTTGGTGTATCTGGACCTGCCAAAGAATGAGCTGCAGTACCGCATGCGCGCAGGGGAGGTATTTAATCTGGGCAATGACCAACCACTGCCTCCCAAAACCACATACAAACGTTTTTATTTCGTGGATTGGGTGGTCCTGAACAAAGAAAAGAAGCGACTGCTACCGCTTGCCAAGGCCGTGGTGGACCAACAAAGACCCAACCGGCCCACCTGGACCACCGGTGATGCCCTCCGATTCAACTTAAAGGAAATGTCCGCCAATTACTTCAGGGTAAGGCCCTGGTTTGAGCCCGGTGTTTGGGGGGGGAGCTGGATGAAGGAACGGTTTTCAAGCTTAAATCCCAATGTGCCCAACTACGCTTGGTCCTTTGAAATGATCGTGCCCGAAAACGGTCTCGTGTTCGAGAGCAACGGCACCTTGCTGGAAGTCTCTTTTGATATGCTGATGTACCAAGAACAAAAGAACGTCCTTGGGAAGGCCGCAGACCGTTTCAAAGATGAATTTCCCATTCGTTTTGATTTTCTGGACACTTTCAATGGGGGCAATCTCTCCGTTCAGTGCCACCCCTCTCCCAAATACATACGGGACCAGTTTGGCGAAAATTTTACACAGGACGAAACTTATTACATTATGGACGCCGGTGAGGATGCAGATGTCTATCTGGGCTTTCATAAAGATATTGATCCCCAGATGTTCAGAAAAGACCTGGAACACAGTTTCGAGACCAAAGAAAAGCTGGACGTTGAGAAATATGTACAAAAACTTCCTTCCAAAAAACACGAGCTCTTTCTCATTCCCCACGGCACCGTGCACTGTTCAGGCATAAACAACATGGTTCTGGAAATCAGTGCAACCCCTTATATCTTTACTTTTAAGATGTATGATTGGCAACGGTTGGACCTGGATGGCACCCCCCGCCCCTTGAACATTGAGCACGCCTTTAACAACCTGGATTTCTCCAGAAAGGGCCAGGTGGTGACAGACACACTGGTATCCAAACCCCGTATGACCGAAAGTGGAAAGGATTGGAAAAAATTCCACCTTCCCACCCACCGAGATCACTTTTACGATATTGTACGGTATGAGTTTGATGGGGAAATTGAAATCGAAACTCAAGGTCAATGCCATATTTTAATGTTGGTGGAAGGGGAGCAGATCATGCTGCACCCCCCATCCATGCCCGCCACCAACTTCAATTACGCAGAAACATTTGCTGTCCCGGCCGCAGCAAAAAAGTATAGACTCACCAATCTTTCCAAAAAAACCGCAAAAGTCATTCTCTCCCACGTGAAGGAGAACGCTTGTAAACCCAATGAGACATGCCTTTAAAGAAAACAATGTTCGTAATTGTTGCCCTTATCGTCCTGGGCAACGCCCGGGGCCAAAATGTGGCTTGGACAATTGGCACCGAAGACAACAGCAGTGCCGAATTTGCCCTATCGGACGGAGCCTATGAAAATTTCTTGGAACATGATTTTGGCTGGGAAGACAAGTTCTTTCTCATAGGCCACTCCAATGAAAAAAAAGATTTCCCCTTTGTATTGCCCGGCGCCTATGATTATTGGGGAGGCACTTCCGGACTGGCCGGTATTAGGCCCCATGAGATCAACATCCTCTTTGGTATGGCGCAAGCCCCCCAAGCGGAAGAATATATGTTGATCGTGGATGTGTTGGACTGCAATCCTGAAACACCTCCATTGCTAAAGGTATCGGTCAATGGCACGCCCTGGACCTTTCAACTGGAAAATGGTCAAAATGAAGGCGCGCTAAAGGGCATGAACCAAGGCACCAAAGAGCAGCTCTTACGCATTCCCATTGCCCCAAAAACCCTCAAAAAAGGGGGCAACCACGTACAACTTACCATTTTGCAGGGCAGTTGGCTGGTTTTTGATCAAATTCGCTTGGAGGCACCCAACACAACACCTTTGATCACGCCCGCAAAGGCCTTTGTACGCGATGTGACCGCAGCGCCCTATGAAATCTCAAGGAACAACATCCATTATCAGCCCCTTATTGTGGACATACAGCATTTAGAGGGCACCCCCAAAATTGAGGTTGCCCTGGACGGTAAGGTATTGTTCAAGGAGGATTTGGAAAATGGCCGAGCCCAGTACGAGGTTCCGATGCCCGCGATTGGAAAAGCTGCAAAAAGTAGGTATTCCGTATCCGCGGATGGTGTTGAATTGGCCTCCGGTTCCATTGAAAGGGGACCGCAGAAACGAATCTCGCCCTCCGATTACGTGGACACCAAAATTGGGACAGGGCACTCCAGGTGGATGATCGCACCCGGGCCTTGGATGCCCTTTAGCATGGTAAAAATAAGTCCGGACAACCAGGAAGGTGGCTGGCAGGCCGGTTACCAACCCAGTTTTGAGAGCGTTGGCGTCTTTAGCCACATCCATGAATGGACCATGGCCGGCCTGGGCACCTTCCCCACCAACGGCCCCTTGCGCACAACGGTAGGTTCTCCAGAGGATCCAGATTCCGGCTACCGATCCCGAATTGACAAAAAAACCGAAGAGGCACCCCTGGGCTATTACGCAGTGCAGCTCACCGATTATGACATCAAAGCGGAAATGACCGCCACCACCCGTGCCAGTATGCAACGCTATACCTATCCAAAACAAAGATCTGGCTCAAGGATTTTAATAGACCTCCAGATTCCCTCAGAGTATGCCTATACCATTGAAGAGGCCTATTTTAAAAAGGTGAACGACCATAAGATAGTGGGGTACAGCAAACAAGTTTCAAAAGGGATATGGGGAGAAGGCTACTACAGGAAGCAGTTCATTGAAGATGGCGACCAGCCCAAGGATTGGGATGACATTTCACAAGAGTACACCGTGCACTTTGCAATGGAATTTGATCGTCCCATTACAGCATTTAAGGTATGGCTGGACGGAAACGAGGAGGGGGCAAAGGACCGCAAGACCCTGAATGAAAACGAACTGACCATCCTAAACCCCGAAGACGTGGTGGCCTTTGTGGAATTCAACACCCGGAACAATGCAGTGGTACAGACCAGAACGGCCATATCTTACGTGAGCATTGATAACGCCGAGCGGAACCTCCAAGAGGAGATCAGCACACCATTTGGCTGGAATTTTGAAGCCGTGAGAGAACATCAAGAAAACACCTGGAACGAGCTCTTGAACAGGGTGCGCATTGAGACCAATGACCGTAGGGAAAAAACCAGATTCTATTCCAACATGTACCGCGCGCTGGTAAGCCGAAATATCTTTAGCGACGTGGACGGCCGGTGGACGGATGCCAACGAAATCATTCAACAATTTAACGACCCAGAAGACCTGGCCCTTGGCTGCGATGCATTCTGGAACACATTTTGGAACCTGAACCAGTTTTGGAACTTGGCCACGCCCGAGTGGACTTCCAAGTGGGTAAAGTCCCAGTTGGCCATGTATGATACCGGTGGTTGGTTGGCCAAGGGCCCGGCGGGAATGGAGTATATCCCCGTGATGGTGGCCGAGCACGAAATTCCGCTCATCGTGGGGGCCTACCAAATGGGCATTCGTGACTTTGACGCAGAAAAGGCCTTTGAGGCCCTGTACAAGATGCAGACCCGACCGGGAGAAAAAGTAGGCAATGGATATGCGGGCAACAGAGATCTTGAAGCTTATTTAAAATACAAGTATGTGCCCTACAATAAAGGAAGGTTCTCCAACACCCTGGAATATTCCTTTGATGATTATGCCGTATCACAAATGGCAAAATCCCTGGGCAAGGACAAGGAACACAAAGCGTTTCTTGATCGTGCTTACTGGTGGAAAAATGCCATAAACCCAGAAACCGGTTTTGCCCACCTCAGACATTCCGACGGCAGCTGGCACCCAGATTTTGACCCTATAAAAACCGCGGGCAATTTTCAGTTTGTCGAGGGCAATGCGTGGCAACTGACCTTTTTTGTTCCCCAGGATGTTCCCGAACTGGCCAGCATTATAGGGAACGAAACCTTTGCCAAACGTCTTGACGACGGTTTTAAACTTAGCAGCAAATGGCGCTACAATGCCCCCAACGAACTCTACTGGGATTTCCCTGTAACGCAGGGCAACCAGCAGTCCATGCACTTTTCCTTCCTGTTCAATTGGGCCAAAAAGCCATGGCTTACCCAAAAGTGGAGCAGGGACATTTTGCACAGATACTACGGCCACGGAATTTCCAATGCTTATTTGGGAGATGAGGACCAGGGCCAAATGAGCGCTTGGTTCCTAATGGCCTCCCTGGGCCTTTTCCAAACAGATGGCGGCACCTCCACAGAGCCCATTTACGAAATAGGAAGCCCGCTATTCAAAAAAACCCAGATAGACCTGGGGGGGCTATATGGCCGGGGCAAACACTTTACCATTGAGGCCAAGAACAGTTCGTTTCACAACAAATATGTACAAAAGGCCGTCCTGAACGGAACCCCCCTGGAAAACTTTTGGTTTCCTGCAAAGGAATTGTTAAAAGGTGGAACCCTAGAGCTCACCATGGGAAGGGAACCCAATACGAAATGGGGAACAAAGGAAATGCCCCCCTCTCCCCGGCAAAACAAACCTTAGGCATGGACCCATAATGCCCTGAAACAAAGCACCCCTGTATGTGGCAATCCAAAATCATATATGAACCAACGCCCAAAAATCCATTTCTGGCCAAACAAACCGCCGTCATGGATCGGGCCCAAAAAACAAGAAGATGATGGTTATCCCAAAAATTATGCCCCTGTGCCTTATCCTGGCCTTTGCCCCTTGTTCCGCACAGCCGGGCAAGGATGAACTGGCCAAGAAGATCCAAAGGAACAAGACGTTGCGGACCGTAAAAAAAATGGCTTTGGAAACCGTTAAAACAGGCTTCAACGCCGGGGACGGTTACGGGGAGGTCTGGATCAGGGACTACAATACCTTCATAGAACTTTCGGCAAACGTATATGAACACAAAGAATTGGAAGAGAACCTATTGGTGTTCTTTAGGTTGCAAGATGCCAATGGCGGTATTGTGGATGGCTTCATCCCCAAGGAAAAGGCCGTGGCGGTGGAAGGCGGTTACGAATACCTCAACACGCCGTTGGAGCCGAGATACTCAGGACACAAAAACACCGTGGAAACCGATCAGGAAACCTCCTTGGTACAAGCCGTTTACAAGTACATTGCAAAAACGGGAAACACTGGTTTTTTAAACAGGAGGGCAGGTGCCCTCACCGTTGCCCAAAGGATGGAAAAAGCGATGCAGTTTCTCCTGGATAAACGTTGGGCAGAAAGGTTCGGCCTCATCTATGGTGCCACCACGGCAGACTGGGGAGACGTACAGCACACCCACCCTTGGGGGGTTTTCATCACGGATGACACCAAATTCTGTGTGGATGTGTACGACAACGCCATGTTCGTCATCGCCTTGGACAATATGATGGAACTGCTGCCAGACACGAAACAGAAATGGCAGCCCATACGGGACAACATAGCCAAAAACACGATGAGCGTTCTCTGGGACGATGAGAACAAAAAGTTCATTCCCCACGTCTATCTGGATGACTCGCCATACCCGGAGTCTTTTGATGAGAATAGGATATTTTACCATGGCGGAACCGCAGTGGCCATCGAGGCCGGCCTGCTAAACCAAGAACAGATCAAAGCATCCTTGAACAAAATGATCGAAAATGTCAGGGAATCAGGAGCCGCCTCCATTGGACTCACCCTATATCCCGTGTACCCAGATTGGGCCTTTGAAAACAAAGGGATGGCCCCTTACAATTACCAAAACGGAGGAGATTGGACTTGGTTTGGAGCCCGTATGATCCAACAGTTGGTAAGATATGGTTTTGCACAGGAAGCATACGAGCAGTTGTTGCCCATGACGGATCGTGTCATTGAAAACAAGGGTTTCTATGAATGGTACACCATAGACAACAAACCTAAAGGTTCCGGTACCTTCCGCGGCTCGGCAGGGGTACTGCACAAGGCCATTGAACTCCTTGAGGAATGGAGCAGGGAAAACAAACGGTAGTAAGGAAGTGCAACGTAACCTACCTCCCAAAAGCCTTGAAGACAGGATTTTTTTAAAGTATAGTTGGTTTTCAAAAAATAAGAATGGATTTCAGAATAGACCATAACAGCCCGGTTCCCTTTCATGCGCAGATCGAGGGGTACTTAAGGGAACTTATAAAGCAAAAGGAATATAAAAATGGGGAGGCCTTTTTACCCAAGGAGGTCACCATGTCCAAAAGATTGGGCGTTTCCCGAAGCACCACACGGCAAGCGATCAACAAACTGGTGCACGAAGGCTTGATCGAGCGAAAAAAAGGAATTGGGACCAAGGTGGTGTCCAAAAAAATCACCACTAGGCTGGACAATTGGATAAGCTTTACCAAAGAGATGCGGAACCAGGGCATCGAGGTGGTAAACTATATGGTCAGAAAATCCTTTGTGAAGGCGCCCAAACCAGTAGTCCGTGCACTGGATCTTGCAGCGGATGAAAACATCTGGAAGTTGGAAAAAATAAGGGGTTCCAAAACGGCAAGATACCTATACTCCGTTTCCTATTTTCATCCAAGGGTTGGCATAAAAGGGGACGAAGATTTCTTTGAACCCCTTTATGAAGTTTTGGAGCGACAGCACAATATTGTCGTGGCCACATCCAAAGAGAGATTAAGGGCGGTAAAGGCAGACAAGGACATTGGCTCCTTTCTTGAAGTGGGAGCGGACACCCCCATTCTAAGAAGGGAAAGATTGGTCATGGATGTTGGGGATAAACCCGTGGAGTACAATGTGGTCTATTACCATACCGATTTTTTCACCTATGACATTGACATAAAGAGAAATTTATAAAAAGGACCCGATTTGATTCTTGTAGGCCAGTGAACGAGGCTCTTTAGATCAGGCAAAAATGAAGTGATATGGAAGATGGCACAGTAATCGGAGTGGATGTTGGTGGCAGCCATGTCACCAGCGCCGGCGTACGCTTAAAAGATTTTAAAATACTTGACGGTACGTTGGCCTCCGGACACATAGACAACACCAAAGACAGGCACCATATCTTACGGGAATGGGCTACGATCATTAACAAAAGTATCGTGGCCAGTGGCCTTAAAAATTGGGTGAAGCTGGGATTTGCAATGCCCGGGCCCTTCAACTATGCCACGGGAAGAGCACTTTTCAAGGACAATGAAAAATACAAGAACCTCTACAACGTATCCATAAGGGAAGCTTTGGCAGCTTACATCACGGCATCCAACATTGAAATGCGATTTATGAACGATGCCGCCGCATTTGGGGTGGGGACAACGGTAACGGAGAAAGCCAAACAACACAAAAAAGTCATTGTCCTGACCTTGGGAACGGGCTTTGGCGCGGCATTTTTAAAAAATGGCTTGCCCCTCCAATCTGGAAAAGGGGTGCCCGTGGGAGGATGCTTGTGGGACAAGCCTTTTAAAGACGGTATTGCAGACCACTACTTTTCCACACGTTGGCACCTGGCAAGGTACAACGCGCTCAGTGGCCGGTACATTAAGGGGGTCAAGGAAATGACACAGCTCAAGAACGAACATTCGGCAACGGTTTTTGAGGAATTTGGCACCAATATGGCCCATTTTTTAACATCCTACCTCAAGGTTTTTGAACCAGATGCCATCATTTTTGGCGGAAACATTTCCAAGGCGGCCACATATTTCCTGCCACCTTTCATTGAAGCCCTGGGAAAAGGTGCCAAAACCCTTGACATTTCAGTTAGCCCACTTACGGAAGAGAAGGCATTGACGGGAGCTTCCAAACTTTATGATGCCCATTTCTGGAACGCGTACCACTGGGGTTAGCCCACACCAAAAGGTGAACCCCTGAGAACAAAAGAAAGTGCACAACTCCCCAAAAAAAGCTAAAAAAATGAAACCATCTTTTTACAAAATCATATTTGACAGGGAAACGCCCTTCCGGTGCACTTATATAGACGAACCCTACTTTGACCACCCCTTGCACTTTCATCCCGAAATAGAATTGACCCTGATCATGGAAAGTGAAGGTGTACGGTATATAGGGGACAATACTTCAAATTTTCGCAAAGGGGACCTGATATTGATCGGTTCCAACCTACCCCATATGTGGAGCAATCAGAAAGAAACCAACCGCACCTCAAGAAGCAGGAGAATGACCTTGCAGTTTCCCAAAGACCTTATGAACCATCTCTTTGGCGCTGCCGAGGAACTGGAGCCCGTGGCCAAACTTTTTAAACTCGCCAAAAGAGGCATTTCCTATCCCGGAAAGACGAGCAAGGAAATAGCGCCGCTCCTGAAGGAAATAAACGATACAAAAGGACTCTCCAGATGGATTTTGGTTTTTGAACTGCTGCTTAAGCTAACCAAGGCGCAGGACTATAAAATCCTTGCCAGTGAAAGCTATCAGGCGGATCTCACCAACCAGGATGTTGATCGTTTAAATCGCATATTCCAATACATAAGAAACAACATTGAGAAAAGAATTACATTGGATGAGGTTGCAGATATTGCCTGCCTCACCAAACCTTCTTTCTGTAGGTTGTTCAAAAATAAAACGGGCACCTCCTTCATGCACTTCTTAAATGAGTACAGAATTAACAATGCCAAAAGGATCATGTTGGAAAACAAAGAGATACCCATTGCCAGTGTAGCCCAAAAATCGGGCTTTAACACCATACAACATTTCAATGCCAAGTTCAAAAAACACAATAAGGGGATGACCCCTTCGGATTACCTTAAGAAGATGAACGCCAGTTAAACCCCGATGATGCAGTAAAAATTACACGCCTGGACGGAACAGAGAGGTATTGCGGTTGCCAACCCCCATAAAACCGATCGTTATGCCGCTTTTGGCTCCATCCCCGTGGCAATGGTCATCTTAAATCACAAAAGTCTTGGTCTTATCGGGGGTTGCACCCTTATTAAGAAAGTCCAATATATCTGTTGGGTCAAAGTGCCCTGCCCTTGGGCAAACCAAAAACCAGTGCCCGGAAGGGACAGATGGCCCCAATCCCGGGGCACACCATTCTCCGACAGGCACTTTGCAAATGCCACAGATCAGCCCGGTTTTTGTACTTTTAACCCATGTGCTACAGTACCCGACAGACCCGAAAAAAAGAAGCCCTGCAACAACGGTTGCAATTGGAGTCGGCATTAAAGGACCAAGCCTCCGATCTGGAGCTGGTGCACTACCATGCCAACGGATGGAACCACCCCATTATGTGGATGGTGGCCCAGGAACACCCCAACATGCTGTTGCCGGCCATGTGGGGCCTCATGCCCTCCCACTTGGAACAGGCGGCGCACAAAGACTACTTCAAGAACCCCCGCACCTTTGGCGGACTCAATGCGCAATCCGAGAAATTGTTTGGGCATTTCATCTATAAACACAGCTGGGAACGGCGGCGTTGCGTGATTCCCGTGGACGGTTTCTTTGAGCCCCACAATACCCAAGTGAAGGTAAAGGGCAAAGACTTCAAGGTGCCCTTTTATTTTCACCACGGCGAGAGCGAACCCCTCTTTCTTGCCGGCATCTATACCCAAACGGCAGATGAACGGTGGACATTTACCATCCTCACCAAAGCGGCCACGCCCAAGTTTGCCCAAATTCACAACGATAAAAAACGCCGGCCCGTGATCATCCCCGAGAAGAACATTGGCCACTGGCTACGGCCGGACCTGACCCCGGAAGCGGTACGGCAGCTCATGGACAGGGATGAGGACGAGGCAAGGCTAAACGCCTACCCCGTGAGCAAGGACCTGTACAGCCGCACGGTGGATTCCAACAGGCCGGACATCATTGAAAAAAAGGAGTACAGGGAAGTGGACCCCAGCTTTCAATGACTTTTGGAACACGGACCCATACATTGGCTTGGAAGGCCCCACCCATGCCGCGGTGCAGGGGAATGTTCCCGCGGGCCGGCCCACTGTACCGCACACCCCCTATCTTAACCGTACGGTTTTGCCCTTTCTGGCACTCTTCGTTGCGGCATCCAAAATTTCCATGGTCACCAAATTGTTCTCCAAGCTGTAGGGGTCAAAGGGCGCCAACACTTCTTCTCCCTTAACGACCGCGGCCAAGAGTGCAAAGGGGTCATGATAAGGGGGCCTTCGCTCGGGCAGGGACAGCGTCTCCTCCGCAAAACCATCATAGCCTTGGGCGCTCCTTATCCTCAGTTGGTTCCTGTCATCTGCATAGACCGCCCCCAGGGTGCCGTAGAGCTCCATATCCTTTCTGCCCATGGGCCAGTTCCACGATGCCTGCACCACGCCCATGGAGGTGTCATAGGCCAGGACCAAGGTGGCATCGTCATCCACATTGGGGTTGTTCTCCGCTTGAAGCTGTTGGGTAACCGCCGTCACGGAATTGGGACGCACGCCCCGATGGATCCAGGTGAGCAGGTTGGCCCCGTAACAGCCAAAATCCATAAGGGCACCGCCACCGTTACGTTTGGGGTCGGTGAGCCACGCCAAGAACTCCTTGTTCACCCCGATTTTTTTTGGTCCCTTGTGCCCATCGCGCACGATCACCTTGCGCAGATCCCCAATGGCACCTTGCTGCAACAGTTCCTTTGCCCTGATATTGGTGGGATACCAGGAGGTCTCATAATTGGTGAGCAAATGGATGTTGTGCTTTTTGGCCAAATGCGCCATTTTTTTGGCGTGGTCCAAGTTAACGGCCAAGGGCTTCTCCACCATGACGTGAACACCTTTTGGCGCGCAGGCGCGCACCACGGCCAAATGATCATAGGTGCTTCCAAAGGCCGCCACGGCCTCCGGTCTGGTGGCCGTGATCATCTCTTCCATACTGGCGTACACCAGGTCCATGGAAAAGCCAAATTCCCCGGCCAGGCGCCGGGCCAAAACGGTATCTGTCTCCACAATGCCCACCATGACCACATCTCCCTTGTCTTCACGACCCAAGATCCATCCCACGTGGCCGTGGGTAAGCCCAGCAACGCCCAACCGCACCGGGTCTTGCTGTGCGCGGGCACCAAGCACAATGCACAACAGCAACAGGCCTGTGATCCAAGTCTTCAAAAAAACAGCCAAAAATTTACCGTTATAGAACATCTGCAAAAAGGTTTAAAGTGAGGTGTTGTTTCTTCTTTTGGAGCGCATCGCCATAGGAAGACAGCACCGGAAAGATAAGAAAAGTAAGGGTGCCGTGCCCAACGGGATGCACCAAGAACCCATATTTGCCGTGGTGCCCCACCTGGAACAAATGGCACGCCCTGGCGCCGTTCATTGGCCCAAGACCTGGCCATTTGGCTTTTTGTTCAAGAACTACATGGTAATCTGGGTTGGCTTCGCTGGGCACCGGTGTCCCTATGGCCACCCCAACGTGCACATCCATTCCCTCTTGCTTGGGGCCTATTTGCCGAAGTTTCTTGTGGTCTATCCGGCCAATTTGAGCATCTTGGCCAGGGTAAGCGCCCTGTCCGAAACAAAGAGGTGTTCTCTGGGGGGCGGTCTTTTTAAACGGGGCATTGCCATGGGCACTTGGACCAAAGCATCCCAATTGGGGGTTTCCTAATGCTCACTTCCCATGAAACCGAGGCCCAACCTGCCCAGGTCATCCACCACAAGGAAGACAGTGTTGGGTTTGTGAAGCCGTTCTTTGCACACCTCCCCTGTACAGGACAAAAGGACCATGGCCTGAAAAGCCAAGGCCATGGTCCTTGCCTTCATTGGTAAATGTCTTTGGTTGAAAAACCCTTTTCCCCATTTTTTACACCAAGACTCCTTAGTTCCTTGACCGTTACGGATTTGTTGGGTGCAAAGGCATCGCTCTTCATATAAGTGAGCAAACTGTGCCTAAGTTGTCTGGCCACAGGCCTGTTCTCCAGATCCGAGGTGACATCCATTGCAGAAAAAACCAGTGCGCCCTTGGCCGCTTTTGCCTGGAACAAGGTGGTTAAACTTCGGTTGGTGACAAAGTTGTCAATGGACCTTACAATGGGCTCCACATCCAGGGAATCCATGGAAACGGACTTTGATCTGATCGCCAGATCCCACCATTGCCAATCCGTATGCGTGTCCGTGGGAAAGTTGGTCAAGGCAGGGTGTTCCTTGTTCACCAAGAAGCCCATCGTGGCCGGTTGGTTGGGGAAGTGAACAGGGCTCCAAAAAACGGGAACAAAGCGCCCCTGCACACCCTCCAAGGATTCGGGATCCGGGCTCAACAGCACTTTGCGGCCATTTTCCAAAGCGGCCACCGCTCTGGCCATAGAGCTCGTGACCACAATGTCGTTCGCCGTGGTGGGCACATTTTTTGGATAGGCCCAAATGGACCAGTCGTTTTGGTACTCTGTTCCCTCAATGGCCACGGCCAGGGTAAGCTTTTGTGCCCGTTCGGTCTCCAGCGCAAGCTCAATGGCTCCCAGGCCCACATTATTGCCAAGGATCAGGTCCACATTTCCAAAAGATCCTTGTTCAAGGATGGTACCATCCTCATCGCTCAGGGACCAGTTAATTCTTTGCCCTGACAGTTCCTTAAAAAAATTGGCCACTTCCACAAGGGCCTTGAAGGTCTCACCGGATTCATACACGGCCTTTTCAAAACGCACAAGGGGCACCACTTCGCTGTTGAACTTGCGAAAATCCTGGGCCGAAATGGCGCCCTTAGACTCCCAAAAGGCATTCAACAAACCCACCAAAGCCGTTCCCTGCCCGGGGAAATCCTGTAGTTGCAACAGTTGAAAACCATCGAACCCCGGGGTTTTTAGAGCTCGTTCTATTTCTTCCTTGTACAATAGGGCCGCCAATTTTCCGGAAGCGTTCGTAAAGTCACCGGCCAGCCCCAAAAGGCCCTTTTGCTCCAAATCATTGCGTATGGCCATAAAGTTCAGGGGTTCCAGAACACCGGTGTACTTTGGGATTTCAGACATATCGGGATACACGGCATACTGCCCAATTTCATGGGAAATTAGGGGTATTTCTATATGCTCACTGTTGGCCGAATAATCGGCATTGAAATGTGGTGGACTACTGTTAAAAATCCCTTGACCCCGTATCCAGCCCTTGTCCGTCCATTGGGTTATAAAGTACTCATCTTCCGGTTCAGGGCGCTCTCCGGTGGGCCTTTGGAAGGAAAAGGCGGTGGTGGCGTACAGGTGCCGTTGATCCTTTTTCTTGAGTTCTGCCGTCATTTCGTTCAATAGTCCAATATCGCCCTGCAGTTCGTTGCCCAAGGCAAAAAGGATAAAGGAGGGGTGATTGCCGTACTCCCTTAGCAGTTTGTCTGCTTCCTTTCTCAGAAATGCGGTGGTAGCCGCGTCCTCACCTACTCGGAGGCTCCAATGCGCCAATTCCACCTGTAGATAAAAACCGGCTTCGTCCGCAGCCTCAAAGGCCGCTCTTGGGGGGCACCAGGAGTGGAAGCGCAGATGGTTTAGGCCATACGCCTTGGCCTGACCTATTAAACTCGCCCAGCCCTCCTTTTCCATGGGCGGATGCCCGGTCAGGGGAAAAATGGAACACTCCAAATTTCCCCGCAGGTAAATTCGCTTGCCGTTCAAGGTAAGGTCTCCGTTCTCCTGGGCTATTTTCTGATAGCCAAAGGGCGCCTGAAGCGTATCTGAAGCGCTGACCACCCTTGCCGTGTACACCTTGGGGTTGAACTCATCCCAAAAATAAAGTGCCTCTGGCCTTTGCACTTCCAGGCTTACCAAGCCAGACTCATAGGTGGCCCGATCCATTGGCGTGTGGTACACCACCGTTCCATTGGCATTCAAGATCTCCAAATACTGTCCGCTGGTATCTTCATTGGGCTGTTCATAGGTCACGAGAATGGAGTTGGTGTCCACCTTGGGGTAAATTTGCAGATTCCCGGGCGCATTGGGCGATGCGGCCTCCAAGATCAAATCGCCCAACATCCCGTTCCACTTGATCTGGGTATGGTTGGTATAGCCATGGGCCATATCTTGGTTTATGGGATCTGGATACCTTGTCCCCGGAACATTGATGAGCGGATATTTGTTGCCGTTGTCTATGCGTATGGTCAAGAGATGTTTGCCAGGGGTCATGGCCTCGGTGAGGTCATAGGTATGGCTGCCGATCAAACTTTCCGCTTTTCCCATTTCCCGGCCATTGACAAAAACGGTGGACTCCCAGATGACACGCTCCAGGGTAAGGGTAATTTTCTTGTTTTCCCAGTCCTTGGGTATGTAAACCTCCCTTTGGTACCAGGCCTTGCCAATATATTGGTGCTTGCGCGCCAAATTGGACAGCACATAATTGTTCAGCTCGGGCTCCAAGGTGTTCGGCGTGCCCATTCCGGCATCGTCCAGGGTACCGGGCAAGGATATGGCCGCTCCGTCAAAGGGAGCGCTGGCCCAAGCCTCACTTTCGCCAACATCCAAAGAATCCAGCCTCACCGTCCACGGCCCTTCCAGGGAGATGGAGGTGGGAGCCCCACGATCGCAACCTAGGGCAAAACCGGCTATGGCCAGTGCCAAGGCCCATTTGGTGGCAGCACCATTTTGTGTCTGAAACCACTTTTTAAGGATTTTCATTTTTCACTCAGTATTTCGTTCAACTTGTCTTGCATCTCTTGCACCAATTTTGGAAATTCCTTGGCAATGTTCCTGGTCTCGCCAGGATCCACGGCCAAATCATAAAGTTGCGGTTCCTCACTGAAACCGGGATCTACGAACTTTAGGGCGATCCATTGCGGTATCTCTGCATTCTCCCTTGGCATGATGTACTTGTAATTACCCATCCTTAGGCCGTAGGCATAGGCTTCTTGGAACAAGACCTCCCTGGCTGTGGGCTTTTCCCCCAACCAAGCCAAAAGGTGGTCCTCGCTATCGGGGGCGTCCCCTTTTCCCAATCTTTGGCCCGTTAAGCTGGCCAAAGAAGCATAGAGGTCCACCTGGGAGAGCAAGGCACGGCTTGTACCGGCTTGTATTCGCTTGGGCCAAGAAACAATGGTGGGCATACGGGTACCGGCTTCATGAACGGAATATTTGGACCCCCTAAAGGGGCCTGCCGGCTTGTGCTCCCCTACCAGTTCCCTGGCGTAGTCCAGATAGCCATCATCCAATATGGGGCCATTGTCACTGGTAAAAATGACCATGGTGTCCTCTGCAAGGCCCATTGCCTCCAATTTCCCCATCACCTGGCCCACGCACCAATCCATTTGGGCAATGACATCTCCCCGAGGCCCCATGGAACTGGCCTCCACAAAATTTATATGTGCAATTCTGGGCTGATGGATGTCATGTAAAGAAAAAAACAGAAAAAAGGGTTTTTCTTTATTTGTCTCCATAAAGGCACTGGCCTTGTCGGTGAGCACAAAGGGAATGTCTTCATCTACCCAAAGGGCGCTTTCCCCGCCCTTCATGTAACCAATACGGCTTATGCCGTTGGTTATGCTGCCCAAATGTTGCCTATCTGTATGTTGCTTGAGCAGTTCTGGGCGTTCCGTGCCAATGGGGTAGCCGTCCAAAGGTGTGGTATAATCCACGGTAATGGGATCATTGGTGTCCAGCCCCACCACGCGTTGGTTCTCCAGATACACCGTGGGCACCCGATCGCCCGTTGCCGGAATGAGAAAACTATAGTCAAAACCAACTTCCTGTGGGCCCGGAGACACCCTTTCGTTCCAGTTGGTGTTGCCATTCCCCAGCCCCAGATGCCATTTGCCCACAACACCGGTTACATAGCCCGCATCCTTCAACATATCTGGGAGCGTGCGCATTTCGGTATCTATGATCAAGGGGGCATCGCCGTTAATGATGGCCGCTTTGTTCTTAAAGGCATATTGCCCTGTGATCAAAGCATATCTAGAGGGCGTGCAGGTGGCCGCCGCGGCATGGGCATCGGTGAAATTAATTCCATTTTGGGCCAGTTTGTCCACATGGGGCGTCTTCACTCCCACGGCCCCGTTGACCCCTATATCACCAAAACCCAAATCATCCACATAAATCAGTACAATGTTGGGCCTATCTGTCTGGGCGTTGGTGGTTTCGCCCATGCACCATAGCGCCAAGGTCAGTAAAAAGGTTAATTTTCTCATTTGTCGTTCTTTAAGATCAGTGTCATTTTTCGGGTAGGGCATTGTGTTCCACCACTCCCAAAAGCGCCAAGTAATCCATACATGCCGCTTTTACGTTGTAGGACCTGTTGGGCATTTTGCGCACAGCTTCCATGGTTTCCATGAAAGAAGTGTTGTTTTCCAGGTAGGTGATTTCATTGATGGCCAAAAGCGCCAGGTCCATGTTGTCTTCCCTGGCCATCTTTTGCAAGCGCTGCGCCGCAGCCTCGTCTTGGTACATATGGTAAACCAAACCGGCCGCAATGATGGCCACCGGAGCGTAGGGGTCTTCCATGGCGGCAAAAAGCTGTTTCCGCATGGGGGCGAGGTGTTTCTTGCCGTGGCTTTTTAGCCCCGTGATGGCCCAATACCGGACCATGGCATTTTGGTGCTTTAACAAGTATAACTGTTTTTTTAGGGTGGATGCGTCCCGTTTTCCGGAGAGCGAGGCCGCGCCATAAATAATTTTGAAAGGAAAGTCCGCTTTGTTTTCCCGGTGTTGGTAAGGTGTTTTTGGCGCCAATTGCCCCAATTCATATTCCGGAAGAAAATGGATGTCCCTGGCCTTTAACAACTCGTTTTCCAGCGTTTTCCGCATCTTTTTCAATAGGGTGCCGTACCTTTTTTCATTGACCGCATTTTTGGTTTCCCAGGGATCCCCCTCTATGTGGAACAGGTATTCCGCTGGGCGTTCCTCGAACAAGCTTTTCTGAAGGGAGTCCAGGGCGCTGTTCTGAAGATCGGCGCGCATCTGCTTGGCAATATCCGAGATTTCCATATACCTAATGTAGCGCAAGGCCGGTAAAAAGGGCATATAGTTGCGTGAGTAGGTAAACTCGCCATTGGTTAGGGTGCGCACCATATCGGGCCCATTGTCTGCCCTGTCAGAAGACAGGACCAGGTACTCTTTGGGCCTGGACCGCTGCTTTCCCAAGAGCACCCGCCCATTGAGGTACCAGGGCACTTTTGCTCCGGACAGGGAAATAAGGGTGGGCGCCAAATCCTCAAAAGAAACCAACTCATCGGTGACTGCCCCTGCGGTGCCCCACGGAGAGAGATGTTTATATTTCTCCGGAAACCAGATGACAAAGGGCACCCGGTACCCATAGTCGATACCATTGGTCTTGCCGCGGGGCATGCCCTCGCCATGGTCTGCAAAAAAGAATATAATGGTGTCTTCCCGCAGTCCATCCCTCTCCAAACGTTCCAAGAGCCGCCCCATTCCAAGATCGGTGAGGGCAATGGCGTTGTACACCCTTGCCATCTGCTTTCGCATCTCGGGAGTATCTCGGTAAATGGGCGGCATCTCAAAATCGGTGTCGGCAATTCTAAGATCTTGCGGTAAGGGTTCCCAAACATGCTCCCGGTACCAATCATAGGACATGGACATGGTACGGGACTGGTGCGACTCCGCAAAATTGAAGACCGAGAAAAAAGGTTGTTCCTCTTTTCTGTTCCACCATCCCGCGGAATTGGAGCTTTCATCCCAGGCCGTCTCTATAAAATCCTTTTCCTTGGCCAGATTGTAATCCGTTTTGGAATTGTTGGAAGTGTAATAGCCCTGTTGTTTCAAATAGTACGGAAAACCCTTTATGAAGTCCGGGATGAGCACCTTGCTCCTATGGTGGCCGGTTCCAAGTCTGTAAGTAGGAACACCAGTAACAATGGTACTCCTGCTCGGCGAGCAGACCGTGCCCGTGGAAAAGGCATTGGTAAAGCGCACCCCCTCTTTGGCCAACTGGTCTATTACCGGGGTTTTCGCATGGCCATTCCCATAGGCCCCAATGAACCGGGGAGAGGTATCCTCAATGGTGATCCAGAGCACATTGGGCCGCTCCTGGGCGCTTAAACTGCCCAAAATACCCGTCCAAAACAGGAAACAACAGATCAGCGCCCTCATCCCTTTAGGTGTTTTGAAATTGGTTTTTGTTTGATGTTGCCATCTTCAAATGCAGCTGTGCGGGCAAGTGATAGGCTTCCTGTTCCAAAACGAGAGTGAACGCGGCTTTGGCCTTTTCCGTATTTCCCATTCCCAGGTGGCCCAGCCCCATCAGGTAGTGGCAATGGGCCCTGTTCTTATCGTTCAGGTCTTCTTCCCAGATCAATAGGTCGGGTAATGAAATGGCAAAATAATCCAGCTTCACCTCATCATTTTGGTGCTCCTCCCCGTAGGCCACAAATTCTTGAAAACGTTTCTGGGCCTCCGCTTTCCGATTCAATTTTAAAAGGGCCAAGCCTTGGTAAAAGATTTTGTCCGGTTGCTGGTCATTGTAAAAAATGGCCGCCCCAAGTTCCGTTAGGCCGGTAGCCGCCCTTTCCCATAGGGCCACGGCCTTTTTATGTTCTCCCAGCTGCTGGTGGGCGCAGCCAAGCCAATAGAATATATCGTTTTCCTGCACCCCATACAGCTTGCCCTCACCCAAGTTGTGCGGGTACTTTTGGGCCTCGTTCAAATGGGCAATGGCCTGTTGGGGCTCTCCTTGTTCCAGATGTCTTTTGGCCAGTTCGATCTTTGCCGTGAGGTATTGAAACGGAACTTTTCCCTCTCCGCCCTCCCAAGGGTGAAACTGTCGTTTTCCAATGAGCTCCAGAGCCTTTTTGTACCGCCCCTTGAAATTGTGCAAAGCCACGAGTTCCAGATAAAGGTCGTCCCGCATTTCCGTTAAATGGCGGTGGTGCTCCAAGAACGCCAATCGCTCTTCCAGGGAGACATTCAATTTTTTGTACAGTTGGTCCAGTTCCATAAACACTCGGGCATTGTTTGGAGATAGCCCAAAGGCCATTTCCAAGTGTTTCCTGGCCTTTTGCTTTTCATTTCTCTTATTGAAATAGAGCAGGGACAGGTTACGGTGCGCAATGGCATTTTCTGGCTCATGGGCCAGGGCCTTCTCCCAGCATCGCTGTGCCTCGTCGTAGTTACGGGAAGCATACCAGTAATTTCCCAAATAGTAGGGCGCACGGGCATCGGCCTTGTGCCGCTCCATAACACTTTGCAACACCACCACTTCTTCCAAACGATTGGGGAAACAATAGTCCATGGGCATTTGTTGGGCCAATTGGTAATGGTTCAGTTCTTCTGTCCTCTGCCCGCTCTCCCCATAGAAATGACCCAAAAAGTAATGGGCCATGGGATAGGCCCGTTGCCTGCCTTGGGCATAGTGCTGCAACAAGGCTATGGCCTCGGTATATTGACCCGCCTGGGCGTAGTCCAGGGCAAACTCCATATAACTGTGCACCTCATCCCTGAGCATCTCCTTGAATTCTTCCAGTCCTTCCTTGGTGCGGTGCATCAGATATTTCTCGTACAGCACCCCAAAATTAAAACGGTCTATGCGCAGGGATGCTTCAATAAGGGACAGGGCCTGGCCCGTTTTTCCCAATTTTCTGAGCAATATCACCTTCAAATGACGGGCCTTGTGGTTGTGCCAATTGCGAATCAGGGCTTTTTCCACCAGTTCCAGGGCCTTTTCGTAATTGCCGTTAAGACAGTCTATCTGGGCCAGGTTAAAGTAACCGGCGTCTTGCCAGGCCGCGTTCCAGCACGCCTTGTAAAAGGCGGCATAGGCTTCCTGGTCCCTCCCCAGAAACCGGAGGGCCACCCCTTTGTTAAAGTAAGGTTCCCCATTGTAGGGGTTGGGGTTGCGTTGGGTTAGGGATGCTATGGCCCTATCAAAATAGGGCAGTGCCTTTTTAAACTGTCCGCGCTTTAGGTGCCATTGTCCCATGGCATTGTTGCAGCGCACGTCCTTGGGCTCACGGGAGAGTGCCTCTTGGTAGTACAGGGACGCGTCATAGGTTGCGTGCCTGTATTGCTCCAAATGCAGCCCATTTAGAAAAAGTTCGTCCACGGTGGCGATATCCCTTGGTTGTTTGGCCGCGGTGGCGGCCTCCGGGATATCTTTGGCTTTGGGGCCCTCCGGCATCCAGCTCACCAAGGTGTTCCCCTTTTGGTCCATTAAGCTTGCCCTGATGTTCTTTGTATTGGCCGTTCCCAGGGGAATGCTCTGCTCGAACCCATTGGCGGGGTCCAGGTCCGTTTCTTGTTCAAAGAGCACCTCATCACCGTTCTGCAGCACTATGCGCGCTTTGGGATACGTTCCCGTGACGTGGATCTTTACCACGGCGGATGACGCCTCAAACTCCAAATTCAACAGGGCCTCCTTGCTTGCGTTCTTGACCACGCCCACGTTGTGATAGGGCATGAAATACTGTTTAAAACTCTTCTCCTCATACGGGTGCATCCAGGAAAAATCTGGTTGGTTGTCCGTGTAAACACCGCACATGAGCTCAATATAAGGACCGTCGTTGTCCGTAAGATTTCTGTCCCAGGCCTGGCCAAAATCGCCATTGCCCCAGGTCCATTGTTTCTTTCCGGGAGAAATATGGTGGTCTGCCACATGGAGGAGCCCGCCCTTACTGTCATTCTCATAACCGCCCACAAAATCATAATCAGAGTTAATGGCCATATAGGATGTGGGCACGGGAATGTTCTTATAGCGGGAGATATCCGTGCCGGGCGAATAATCCACTTTGTAGTAAGTGCCCTTTGCAATGGGAAATTCCGAAACATCTCGCTTACCGTGATCAAATACGGCATTGACATCTGGAGGAAAGACAGATTGATAGTGGTCGTTGACCGCTACGGCGGGGTTGGCCCACCACAAGAAGGTCTGCGGATGCGGCGTGCGATTGTACAGTTGGGCCTTAATTTCCAGATAGGCCTTGTCCGGGTAGAGGGTAAATCCGGCCATGCCCTTGGTGCGGAACATCCGTTCCACCTCGCTCACCCAGACCGTAACACTGCCATCCCCAAAGGTTTCTATGGTGCAGTCCGTTGGAGCATACGTGCTTGGCCTATGGTGCTGGGGCCAATTGAATTCAATGCCACCCGAAATCCATGGACCCGTTAGCCCCACAAGGGCCGGCTTTATAACGTGGTTGTAGTACACAAAGTGACGCTCACGGATCTTGTCATAGGCCATCTGTACCCTACCCCCAAGTTCGGGAAGCACCATTATTTTTATATAATCGTTCTCAAGGAACACGGCATCCCATTCCTTGTCCACTTTTTTGTCACTGATGTGCTCCACCACCGGATTGGGGTACACCGATCCACTGCTGGCCTGATACACGCGTTTCTCCAAAAACACCGGATACTTCTCTGCCTCCCCGATTTCATAGGTGGGGAGGGTCACTTTTTCCTTCCAAGCTTTAACTGTACTCATACTAAAATCCATTTCTTTCAAAGAAACCAACATGGGACGGCCGCGGTGGTTGCGCTCAAGACCAAGGGGCCTTAAATCAAAAATACCTTACACACAGCGGGCCTTCTTTTCCAATTCTTTGGCTTCCCCGTTACACATCCCTATTGTTTCCCTTACCACGGCACAAACAGATTTTTGATCTCTTCACCCGCAAGGGCAATTTTTGGATCAAACGCTCCGCTGGCCATATATTTGGTTAAACTATATCTCAATTGTCTTGCTTCCGGCCGATTTTCCAGATTTGAATGTAGGTCGATACCTGAAACCAATAATTTTCCCTGTCCCACCTTCACTTCAAAAATGAGCGCGGTCCTTCGGTTCTGGAACCAATCGTCCACAATGCGGACTATGGGCTGAAGCGCGGCGGTAAAATCGTCCAAAACAATGGCGTTGGAATGGCTCATGGCGTCCCACCATTGCCAGTTGCTGTGATACTCGGTGGGGAACTCCGCCAAGGCCGGGTGTCCAGGATGGGTCAGGATGCCCAAGGTGTGGGGCTTTTGGCCCTTGGTCCAGGAGGTGTTCCAAAATATACTGGAGAACCCGACCCCAATGTCGCCTCCTTTTTCCGGTCTTACATCTCCCTTGGACACATTGAGCAGTACTTTGCCCCCGTTCTCAAGATAGCGCATGGTGCCAGGGGATAGGGTCTGGACCACCTTTACGTCCGCCTCGTTTTCAATGGGGTCCGTCTTGGCCGGGTACACCCAAATGTCCCAATCATTGGCCTTATCGGCCACCCGTACCTCCAGCTTTAGTTTTTGGGCGTTGGCAATGGCGTTAAGGGGTATTTCAAGGCTTCCCAAAGACGTGCCATTTCCCACGGGAAGGGTCTTGCGTTCAAAGGTTCCCTCTTTAAAAACGGCACCCTTGCCATCGGTCAGGGTCCAAGAGGCCGCAACGGCTTCCAAGGGCAAGGGACCATAATGGGCCACCTCTATCTTTGCCTCCAGGGTCTCATCGTTTAAAAACACCCGTTTTTCCAATCGTGCCAAGGGAACGGTAACATCATTGAACCGCCTGAACTCTTCGGGCGTTACGTAGCCCTTCTCATCCCAAAAGGCATCGAGCACGCCCACCAAGGCCGTGCCCTGACCGGGGAAATCATGGAGGTCCAACAGTTGAAAGCCGGCCATGTCCTTGGTTCTCAAAGCCGCTTCAATATCTGCCTTGTAACAGAGTACCTGCAGCTTTCCCGAGGCCAACAACAGACTGTCTGCCAAATGCCCCATCTCATTGTCTTCCAGGGTTTCCTTGAAGATCTCAAAATTTTTGGGCTGCAGTACGCCCGTGTATTTGGACATTTCCTTGAAGTTGGGATATACGCACCATTGTCCCATCTCGTGGCTCACATAGGGCACTGGGGTCTCTTGTATGAGCTTGTCGTAATCAAAGACGGTCTGTGGTGGGCGGGCATTGATCACACTGTTCAACTCCTCTGCCCACCCTTGGATCCGCGGGCCCTTGTGGTTAAAGAAGTCCAAATTTTCCAACAAGGGCCATCCGGCCCCACTGGTGTACAGGCGCCGGTTGTCCTGCCCCTTCATATGGTCCACAAAATCCCCGAGGTATTTCTTTTGATTCTCTCCCGAGGGTTCGTTTCCATACGCCATCATCACAAAAGACGGGTGGTTGCCGTAGTGCTCCAGAATGCTCTCCGCCTCCTTGTAGATCCAGCTGTCTATGGGCTCGCCATCGCCAACGGTGGTCCATGCGGAGGCCTCCACTTGGAGATACACCCCCAATTGGTCTGCGGCAATGAAAGCCGCTTTGGGCGGACACCAGGAATGAAAACGCATGTGGTTTAGTCCGTGGTCCTTAACAATTTGTAGGATGCGCTTCCAAGAATCAACATCCGTGTGCGGATACCCGGTCAATGGAAAAATGGAACATTCCAAGGTGCCCCTGAGGAAGACGGGCCTACCATTTATGGCGAAATGCTTGCCGTTTACCTTAAACTCGCGCATGCCAAAAACAATGTCTTTTTCATCCTTGCCCTGCGCGGTCTCCAGGGCAAGGTGCATGGTATAGAGATTGGGGGAAAACTCGTCCCAGAGCTCAACCGTTTCGCCCATGGGGTATTCCAGGGTAAAACTGCCATCTGCGGCTATATCCAGGTTACGGGTCAGGGTGGGCAAGGAAGCCTCATTTTGGTGAGATGTGGCGGTGGCCGCCAGTACCACGGTATTGGGCATTGAACCCGATGACCTCAAGGCACCTTTGAGCACCACGGTTTTGTTTTGCACATCTGGGTAGAGCTGTACCGTGCCCAGGGCAATTTTTGGCGCTACCGTTAACTTGATCTCCCCGACCATACCGTTCCAGTTGGTCTGTGTGTTGTCTGATATGCTGTGCGCGTCACGGCCCACATCAATGTCCTTGATACGGTTGTCTATACGCACCGTAATGGTGTGCTCACCGGGAGAAAGGAAGTCTTGAAGCTCATACCTGTGCGGCGTGCCCAGGGTGTTCTGCATGCCCACTTTTTTATCGTTTACCCAAACGGTGGTCTCCCAATGGGGCCGTTCCAAGAAAAGGGCCACTTGCTCTCCGTCCCATTGTTCTGGAATGGCAACGGTCTTCTTGTACCAAGCGGCACCGTAGTACACCTTCTTGGGAGTGAGCCAGAAGGGAACCTTTACGTTCCCCTCTTCCCGGTATTTTGCCATTTTGGGACTGGTGTACCACAAACTGTCGTTCCACATGTTACCGGTCCATTGGGTTTCCACCCCCACGTCATGACCCTTTCCGTGCTCGGCCATGGAACCCGGTAGTTGTATGGTGTCTTTCAAAGGCCGGGAAAACCACTTTTGCTGCACCCCTTGATCCAAGGAATCCATTTGAAAAGACCATTCCCCAGACAGGTCCACTTCCCGTGACACCTCCCTGGCGCAGGAAAAAACCAACATCAGACCCAAAAAAAACCATATCCCTTTAAACCTCATCATTCTCTATTTAATTTCCCTATAAAAAAATGGGCAATGGCCTCGGACACCACGGCGTGCCCTTTCCCGTTCACATGATTGCCCTGTGCCATATACCGTTTTAAGTCCTCCGCTTTGGCGATCTCCCGAAAAAGGCCGTAACTATCCACCAAACCCACGCCAAAACGTGCGGCCAGTTCCCGTACCTGCCCGCTGTGCCGTTCCAAGGGGGCATCTTCCAAAAGAATATCTTCCTTGAGATCGGGGGTTGGGGTCAGTAAAATCACCTTAACGTCCTGAGCGAGTGCTTCCTTGATCATCAGTTCCCAAGCTGCCTTGGCGCGCTCCAGCCCAATATTTCTGTCGTTCAGGGCATAATCAATGAAAAGAACATCCGGCGCGTGGGTCAGGACCTCTGTCTTAAACCTCTTGGCACCCTTCTGGGAGTGCTCGCCCCCAATGGCCGTGACTATGGTATTGACCACGGCCGTGGGGTACATTTCCTTTACCTTTTCCAGCACCAAATGTGGGTAGGCTTCCAAAGAATTTACCAGAGGGGTCTTAAAATAACCGGCCGGCACGGAGTGTCCGTGAAAAACCAGGTTCACCGTTTTGTTCCGGGGCCATTCCTCTTTCAGTTGCACTTTAAGGGGGTCCAGATAGCTCCGTGCACTGGGAACCGACTGTGCCCCGAGCGTGTTACAAAACAGGCACAACAACAGTGTTGCCGCCAATGCGCAGATGGCAGCAGTTCCTTTTTTTGCCTGGCCCAGCTGTGCATCACAGTTGGTTACCACATTCCTTTGGGAGCAGGTGGCACGGCCCTTGATCAAATTCTCTTGCAACATATCACCATCGTTTTGCATCTACAAACTTTCACGGCCCGGTTGTTTCCCGGTCAGTTCCATTTCGATCTCTTCCAAACTCTTCCCCTTGGTTTCGGGCAGTTTCCGCTGTATGAACCAAAAACCCAAAATGCAGATACCGCTGTACACCCAAAACGTACCGTATGCCCCCAAAGCATCGTTAAGCAAGGGGAAGGTAAAGGTCAGGACAAAGGAGGCCACCCATAAGGAAAAGGTGGCAATGGACATGGCCACACCCCGGATACGGTTGGGGAAGATTTCTGAAAGCACCACCCAGGTGATCGGTGCCAGCGACATGGAATAAATGGCAATGGCAGTGATGACCAGGATCAAAACGGGAAGGCCGGTGAACCCAAAGAAGTAGGCACCGCCCAAAACCGCATACACCCCGGCCAGGCCAAGAGCGCCCAGCATCATCAATTTTCTGCGCCCCCAGCTATCTACGGTACGCATGGCCACAAAGGTAAAAATGAGATTTACGCTTCCGGTTATGATGATGTTGAACAGCATATCTCCCACCGAATAGCCAGCGGCCGTAAATATTTCCTCGGCATAATTAAAGATGATGTTAATGCCGCACCACTGCTGAAAAATGGCCAGTACCACTCCAATGATGAGCATGGGCCCAATACCCTTCCCGGTAACCTCTGATAACGCCACCCTGCCCTTTACATCCTTTTGGAGCGTGATCTCCATGTTTTTGAGCTCTTGTTGGGCATAGTCCTTGCCGCCTATTTTTTCCAGTACCCTGGCGGCAGCTTCGGGCTGCCCGATCTTTACCAAAAAACGCGGGCTTTTGGGAACCACGAACATTAGGGCAAAAAACAAAAAAGCGGGAAGCAGTTCTGCCCAGAACATCCATCTCCAACCGGTCTGTCCGTTCCAGGATGCCAGAATGTGCCCTTGATCGGCCTGGTCCGGTATGGGCTCGGCAATGACCCAATTTACGATCTGTGCCGCCAAGATGCCCACAACAATGGTCAATTGGTTAATGGCCACAAACTGGCCGCGGTATTTGGCCGGGGCCACTTCGGCAATGTACATGGGAGACAGGGTAGAGGCCAGGCCTATGCCCAGACCCCCCAACACCCTATAGGCAATGAAAGGCGTAAAATGATCGGACTGGCCCGTGCCAAAGGCAGACACGATAAAGAGCACCGCGGCGAGCACAAGGGCATTTTTCCGGCCCCACTTATCGGCCAAAAGCCCTGAGAGCACCGCCCCAAGGACACAGCCCACCAAGGCGCTGCTCATGGCCCATCCTTGCAAAGTGGGCACATCATCAATATTGAAAAAAAGTTCGTAAAAAGGTTTGGCACCACCAATGACCACCCAATCATAGCCAAACAAAAAACCGCCCATGGCGGAGACAAAGGCCAAAAACAAAAGGTAGGAAAAATTAAATTTTGTTTTCATTTTCAGGGTTGTGGATTTTTTTGGTTTTTGGACCGCTGTTCCATGGTTCTACTGCCGTTGGCGCTTTCGTTTTGGCATGCGTGCCACAAGATCTGCCAATGGAAGGTTTTGGGGGCCTCGGGGTCCATCGCCGTTTCAGAAATGGAGCTGCTTGGCCCATCGCAATCGGAGTCGGTTGGCCCTGTGCGCATTACCTTGTCCCAAAAGGCGGCCAAAATTTACCTCTGCCCTTTGGGTTGGCCCCTTTGCTTGGGCACTAATCCTTTGTCACCTTACTTTGCCACCAGTCTTCGTTGGGTTGATATTCCTTTGACAAAAATTCCATTCGCTGGGCCTCGAGGCTGGGCAACAGGACTTCCACCCGCTCCCGATGCTTCTTTTGGGCCAGCTCCGGATCGTGTTCCGGATCGGGTTGGGGCATGTTGGCGTTTACGTTCCCGAGAAAATCGTTCAAGGTGGCCAACAGCTTCTCCCCTTTCCCGGTATGTGCGGCCCAAACGTTCTCCCGCTCCCCTGGATCCGTCTTGAGATGGTACAGCTCATTTCTGCCATCTTCCCAGTAATGGATCAGCTTCCAGTCGCCGTCCCTCACAATGGACGAGGGCTCCCCCCCTTGGTTCCCATAATGGGGATAGTGCCAGAACAGGGGCCTTTCGGCCAGACGCCCCCCTTCCAGAAGGGGCCTTAAACTAACGCCATCCGTATGTTGGTGCGGTTTTAACGGAAGTTCGGCCAGATCCAACAGGGTGGGATAGAAATCCGACCCGGTGGCGGGGTAGGCCACCTGTTTCACGTCCTTTAGCCAAGGCACTTTGATAAAGTAGGGTTCGCGTATGCCACCTTCCCACTGGTAGCCCTTACCGCCCCTGAGCGGAAGGTTCGTGGTGGAAAAGGCGTCTCCCGAGGCCACCCCCCCGTTGTCCGATGTAAAGACAATGATGGTGTTGTCCTCAAGACCCAGTTCCTCCAGTTTGTCCAGGACAATGCCAACGGCCCGGTCCATTTGCTGCACCAGCCCAG